>NZ_JBQQCG010000019.1:0-153498 GCF_052245575.1 Streptomyces sp. 2A115
CGCCGGCCTGAGCCTCTACCAGGTCGTCCGCGAGCTGCAGACACTCCTCGCCCTCTGGACCGGTGCCTGCCCCACCTGCCACCACGACATACCCACACCAATACGCACCTGACCAAGCCCTACTAGGCGGTGCGCCGCTGGAACTGCTGGTTGGTGCCGGTGCTGCAGCGCCACTGGATGAGGCGGGCACCGTTGGCGGTGGACGCGTTGTTCACGTCGAGGCACTTGCCGCTGTGCCGGGCCATGAGGCGGTAGTAGCCGTTGCCCTGGTCCTGGAACTGGAACTGCTGGTTGGTGCCGGTGCCGCAGCGGTACTGGTTGACGAACGCGCCGTCGGCGGTGGAGTTGTTCGCGACATCCAGGCACTTGCCACTGTGCTGGGCGAGGACGCGGACGTATCCGTCACCCGCGTCCTGCAGCCGCCACTGCTGGTTGAGGCCGCCGATGCAGGTGTACTGGACGGCGATCGCGCTGTCGGCGGCTGAGTTGTCGGAGATGTCGAGGCACTTGCCGCTGTGCCGGGCGACCAGGTCGTAGTAGGGGCCGCCGCCCACACCGCTGACCGTGCCGGCGGCGGTGTCGAGGGCCACCTGCGGGTACCACGGCAGGTTCATGGTGGTCCTGGTGGGGAAGGTCAGCGGGAGCCAGACGTACTGCGAGTCGTTGACCGTGCCGTCCATGGAGTTGCCCCAGCGGTCGCCCATGTAGAGGTATGAGGTGCCCGAGGTGCCCTGGACGGGCAGGACGAACGTGGTCTGGGAGCCGTAGCCGGTGGCGTCGCCGGTGTCGGCCATGGCGGTCCAGGGCCCGGCGATGCTGGTGGCGGTGGCGTACCTCTGCTGGTTGGGCTTCCAACCGCTGTTGCCGGAGGTGAGCATGAAGTAGACGCCGTTGCGTTTGAACAGCGCGGGGGCCTCTCGGAAGGCGCCGGCCCAGGGGTTGGCGGCCAGGGTGTCGTAGCCGGTGTAGTCGGCGGTGAGCTTCCAGATTTGCAGGTCGGCGTTGCCGGCCGCGGAGGTGATCTGATAGGCGGTGCCGTCGTCGTCCTTGAACAACGTCATGTCCCGGGACGTCGTGCCGCTCGGCGGCCGGAAGCTGCCCTGCCAGGTGTAGTCGCCGTCGATGGTGTCGGAGACGGCGACGGCGGCGCGGGCCTGGTTGTAGTCGCTGCCGTTCTCCTTGTGCATCCACAGGACGTACTTGCCGGTGGTGCTGTTGAAGATGACCTTGGGGCGCTCGATGTTGGCGACGGCCAGTTCGGGGTCACTGGCCTGGGTCAGGACGTTGTTCCTGAACTCCCACGTCTTCAGGTCGGTCGAGCGGTAGGCGGAGACGGCCTTGAAGGTGTTGTCGGCGTTGCGGTTCTCGCCGAACCAGTAGTAGGAGGTGCCGACCTTGATCACCCCGCCGCCGTGGGCGTGCACCACGGCTCCCGTGGTGTCGGTGAACTGCGTCGCGTTGGTGACGGTGACCTGGGCGGCCTGGGCGGGGGACCCGGTGATGAGCAGTGCGGACACACTCGTGATGGCGGCTAGCACCAAGGTGAGGGCGCGTCGGAGCATCAGGTTTCCTTCTGGAAGAGGTGAAGGGCCGGGCGGGCGATGAGGTCCGGTACCGGCGGTGAGCGGCACGGGGCGCATGCCGCCCAACGGCCGCGTCCGCAAAGGGCGGACTGAGGCCGGGGCATCACTTACGGGGTCGATCCGCAGAGGGCCGACGGATCGGGCGAGGACACGGCGACCGTGTCGGCACGGTGCAAAATGTTGGGTTGTGTGCGGCTCCGTCGGAGGACGCTAGATGTGAAGTCGCCCTTCGTCAATGATCCGGACGGGATCGGCGGGGCCCGCCCGCCCGGAAGGCGGGTCTGGAAGACGGCAAGATCCCCACGGCCTGAACGGCTGGCTAGACATCCTAGGTATTGAGTGCTGACGACTTGCGGATGATCGAACATCAGGTGACGAGTAGGGGTTTTGCCTCATCCTCTGGACATATCTGGGTTTCATGCCCGTTAATACATCCGATGTCCATGCCAGGCGAGGTGCACGCTTCCCAGCGGCTCCCCTGCAGCCACCTGTCGGTGAACATCCCATCTGTCCGGCCCGGATGCTGAGCCGCAGAAGGTCCGTGCTGTCCTGTGGACACTGAGGAGAGATCCAGTTGTCAGAACCGATCACTCGACGAAGAGTGCTTGCCGGTATCGCGGCCATGACGGTCGCCGCCGCTATCACTCCGACACTGGCGATACCCGCCCACGCTGCCACCACCACCGGTGAGCCGCTGCCGCTCCCGCCGCTGCGCATCCCCAAGATCGACATGGGTGTCGAGCAGCAGTCCAACGAGAAGATCCAGTGGATGCAGGATGCCAAGCTCGGCATGTTCATCCACTGGGGCCCCTACTCCGGCCCGGCCAAGGGCGAGTGGTACATGGAGAACGCCGCTGTCACGCCGGAGAACTACAAGAAGTACGTCACCGACGCCACCAGCGAGCAGTTCACGGCCAGCGCCTACGACCCCGCCGCCTGGGCACAGCTGGCCAAGGACATGGGCGCGAAGTACACGGTGCTCACGACCCGCCACCACGACGGCTTCGCCATGTGGCCTTCCACCCACGCCAACGCCTGGCACTCCGGGCAGGCACCGCTGCAGAAGGACTTCGTCGGCCCGTACGTGACCGCCGTGCGCGATGCCGGGCTGAAGGTGGGCCTGTACTTCTCGCCGCTGAGCTGGCGATACCCGGGCTACTACGACGTCTACGGCACCAACTGCCTGACCAACAAGTGGGGCTATGCCACCGATCCCGCGCACAAGGAGAACGCGCGGATCATGAAGGACGAGGTGTACCAGCAGGTCAAGGAGCTGGTCACGCAGTACGGCAAGATCGACGACATCTGGTGGGACGGCGGCTGGCTGGGCCAGCAGGGCTCGGACCGGGACGCCGCGTTCTTCTGGGAGCCCGGCCAGTTCCGTGACACCGCCAACGAGTGGCCGGTGGACTCCGCCTCCGGCGACACCGACGCCGCCACCGGCAAGCCGCTGGGCCTGACCGGCCTGGTGCGCAAGCACCAGCCGGACGCGGTCACCACCCTGCGCTCCGGCTGGATCGGAGACTTCGCCAGCGAGGAAGGTCCCTCCGTTCCCTCCGGTGCGATCCGCACCGGCAAGGTGGCGGAGAAGTGCTTCACCATCGGTGGCGCCTGGGGCTACAAGGCCGGCACCAGCGTGATGAGCTTCGGCACGGCCATGAACCTCCTGGTCAACGCCTGGGTGCGGAACATCACCTGCCTGGTCAACGTCGGCCCGGACCGTACCGGAGCTGTGCCCACCGCCCAGGCGGACCTGGTGCGCAGGATCGGTTCCTTCATGACCACCTGCGGCGAGGCCGTGTACGGCACCACCGGTGGCCCCTGGCAGCCTCTGGACGGCAAGTACGGCTACACCTACAAGGGCAGCACCTTCTATGTCCACCTGCTGTCCGGCTACAGCGGCACCTCGTTCACCACCCCGTCCATCGGGGACGCGAACGTGACCCGGGTCTTCGACGTGGCCTCGGGCACCGACCTGTCGTACACCGTCAGCTCGGACGGCAAGGTGACCGTCACCGGGATCAACCGCACCCGCATCCCCGAGGACAGCATCGTCGGCGTCACGCTGGACCGGACCGTGCAGCCGGCCGACATCGCCGTGGGCAAGACCGCCACCGCCAGCAGCGCGGAGACATCCAAGGGCAACACCGCGGCCAAGGCCGTCGACGGCTCCACCGCCACCCGCTGGTGCGCCAGCAACGGCAGCGCCGGGAACTGGCTGAAGGTGGACCTGGGAGCGGCCAAGTCCCTCACCGGCGCCCGTATCGCCTGGGAGCTGGACGGCACCAACTACCGGTACCGCATCGAGGGCTCCACCGACAACGCCACCTGGACGACCCTCGTCGACCGCACCGACACCACCAGCACCAGCCAGGTGCAGACCGTCGTGCTCAGTGCTCAGGCCCGCTACGTACGGGTGACGGTCACCGGTATGCCCTCCGGGATCTGGGCGTCCATCCGCAACCTGGAGCTCTACGACCGGCCCTTCACCGCGGACCTGGGCACCTTCAGGCTGGTGAACCGCAAGAGCGGCAAGGTGTTGGACGTCAACGGCGCCTCCAGCGCCGATGGCGCCGGCATCATCCAGTGGCCTTCGACCGGCGGCACCAACCAGCAGTGGAAGCTGCTGCCGAACAGCGACGGCTCCTACCGGTTGTCCAACGTCCGCAGCGGCAAACTCCTGGAGTGCCCGAGCGGTTCCGCGCAGGGGACACAGCTCGACCAGTGGGCCGACACCGGCGGTGACCACCAGTGGTGGAAGCTGGTCGCCGCGACCAGCGGCTACTACCGGCTCGTCAACGTCGGCAACGGACGGTGCGCCGACGTCAAGGACGCCTCCACCGCGGACGGCGCCCAGGTCATCCAGTGGCCGTCCACCGGCGGCTCCAACCAGGAATGGCAGCTCATCGCCCTGTAACCGTCCTGTGAACGGCGTCCAGTGAGGGGACCGGTGCCGCCGCATTGCGGCACCGGTCCCTCACCACGGTCGAGCACGCTCCTTGTGCCCCCTTCTCACCTCTTCGCGGACCGACGGCTTCGTGACCGGAGACGGTGAGTACGGAGCCATCCTCCGGGGGCGCCCACCCTGGAGAAGCTCGTCGGCAACCTGACTTCCGAGCGTTACGTCCGGCTGGGGGCGACCGCCTTTCATGTGAACGAACCCGCACAGTACGACTACCGCGCGCTACGCCTTCACCGCGGGCGACCACGAGGCGATCGACCCCCAGACAGCACGCCATCTCGGCCTGGTCGACGCATTGGTTCAAGGCGCATGTCGGCGATCAATTGCAGCAGAAGCGCTGGTGGCGGCGGTGGAGGGACCTCGGCCGGCTGCCTGCCCACCGACGTTTCCCCACCCCGCCCATCGCTGGTCAGCACGGTTCCCGAGAGAAACTCAAGGATCGTTGAAGTAACCAGTACCCGGTGGGTACCTTCCTGGTCGACGGCGCTTTTGAGAGCGTTTCAGGGAGGCCATTGATATGCGGATCGTGTTGTTCGGAGCCACTGGGATGATCGGCAGCCAGGTCGCCGCCGAGGCGCGCAGACGGGGGCACGAGATCACCGGCGTCACTCGCGGCGGGAAGAACGGCACCCGGGCGGCGGACGCGAGCGACCCCGATACCGTCGCGCGACTGGCGTCCGGCCAGGACGCGGTGGTGCTGGCGGTGTCGCCGCCACGCAGCGGCAGCGAGTCCACCGAGTCACTCCTGGAGGTGGGCCGGGGCGTACTGGACGGCGTGCGCAAGGCCGGGGTGGGCCGCCTGGTCGTGGTCGGCGGCTCGGGCGCCGTCGAGGTGGCGCCAGGTGTACGGGCCGTCGACGCCACCGGGTTCCCCGAGGAGTTGCTGCCGCGCGCACTCGCCCAGATAGCGCTGCTCGAACTCATCCGGGACAGCGCCGATGACCTGGAGTGGAGCTACATCTCCCCACCCATGGTGCTGGAGCCCGGTGTTCGCACCGGTGCCTACCGGACAGGCGGTGACCAGTTTCTCGTCGACAGCAAGGGTGACAGTCGGATCAGCGTCAAGGACTACGCGGTCGCCCTCGTCGACGAGCTGGAGAAGGGGGCGCATATCCACCACCCCATCCACGTCGCATATTGATTGAAAAGAGTAGGGGCAAGGTGGACAAGGAAAGCATCTTCGTGCGCGTACGGTTCGATGTCCGAGAACAACGGCACGAAGAATTCGAGAAACTGGTGGTCGCGCTGCGCCTGCAGGCGAACGACGAGCTGGGCACCAAAAGCTACCGGTGGTTCTCGGCCGAGGACGGCAGCTATCTGGTGATCGAGGAGTACGCCGACTCCGCGGCGGCCATGGCGCACATGGAGCGTGCGGCGGTACTGCTGGAGCGGTTGACGGAATGCGCGGCAGTTGGATCCGTGGAACTCCACGGGCCGATCGAGCCCGAGCTTCGGGAATGGGTGGGGTCGAATCCGCAGCCGACCACGTTCACGGACTTCCCCGGCCATTAGGGCATCGAAGACGTACTTCCCCGGCCACTGGGGCTCCGAAGACTGAGACAAACGCTTCAAAAGGAGATGAACAATGCTCAAATTGGTCGATGCCAATGATCACCGAGCCGTCCGCAACCTGAACAACATCGTGGACCTTCACGAGGTGATGATCAACCAGAGGCGGCCGGCAGAAGCCGTGGCGCAGTTCCTGGACCCGGGTTACATCCAGCACGACCCTCTCCTCAGCACTGGCGCAGAAGGCCTGTCGAGTTTCTTCGACAACGTCCTCAAGGACCGCCCGCACGCTCGTTGGGTTGGGCATCGCATCATCGCGGTGGATGACTACGTGTGGGTTCACTCGAACTTTCTCAATCTCTTCAACGACGATCCGGACGACACGGGGATCGCCGGCGCGGACATTTTCAAGATGAACGCCGAAGGCAAGGCGATCGAGCACTGGGAGGTCCTGCAGATCGTAGGCACTCCGGAAAACGCTGCGCCCTGGTTTGCGCCGGATCTCCAGGCTGCCAACAAGAACGGACTCTTCTGAGTTCGAAGTGAGATAGAAGCGAGTTCAAAAGCGGCCCGCCATGCACGGTCATCGACCACGGCACCATGGTCTCGTGCATGGCGGGCCGCATTTCGCAGTCGCGCTGCCGCAGCGCGGCACGTCACGACCGGAGCTTCCATGACCACTTCGTCCGCCGTCTGGATCGCCGCCCACCGATCCGCCGTCATCAATCCCCACAAGGACTTCACCCTCTTCGAACTTCGCGGATTCGCCGACCAGACCGTACGCCAGCCGCTGCGAATCGCCGGCGGAGGCGAGGCCCTGCGTATACGCCTCAGCAACCGTTACGGAAAGGAGCCACTGGAGATAGCCGGCGCACACCTCGCCAGGCGCACCGAAGCAAGCGCGATCGTCCCCGCAGGCGACACCGTGCTGCGCTTCGCGGGCGCCGACACTGTCACGATCGGCGTGGGAGACGAGGTCGTCAGCGACCCCGTCGAGCAGAAGGTGAGCGCGGGGGAAGAACTCGCCCTCAGTCTCTATCTCCCGCACGACACGGGCTTGACCACCTACTCGGCGGTCCCCTACGACGTCGGGTACGCGGTCCCCGGCAACCAGCTCACCGCCGCGTCCTTCACCGCCGCCGAGGAGCTGGCCACCGGGCACTTCCTCACCGGTGTCGACGTTCTCGCCCCGGAAGGCACCGCCATCGCCGTGGCCTTCGGGGACTCCTGGATCGAAGGCTTCGCCACCACGCCCGGCGCCGACAACAGCTTCCCCGCTCAGCTCGGCCGTCGTCTCCCTCACGGTTGGATCGTCAACCAGGGCATCTCCGGCAACCGGCTCCTCACCGACGGCATCGGCGAACACCTCCTGGCCCGTCTCGAACACGATGTGCTCGACGTGCCCGGCGTCAGCCACGTCCTCATCCACATCGGTCTCAACGACCTGGGCGTGCCAGGCACCCAGTCCTTCCCCGAACCCCCGGTCCTGCCGGCCCTCGACGACCTCATCGCCGGCTACACAATGCTCGCCGACCGCATCCACGCCGCCGGCCTCGTCGCCGTGGCGGCCACGCTCGGCCCCTACGAGGGAACGGTGTACGACGGTGCGGACAACCTGGCCGGTCAGGCCCTGCGTCACCGGATCAACGCCTGGCTGCTCGGCCCCGACCGGCCCTTCGACGCCGTCCTCGACATCGCCGCCACGGTCGCCGACCCGGAGCGACCCGATCGGATCCGCGAGGAGTACAACAGCGGCGACGGTCTCCACGTCAACGACGCCGGCGCGAAAGCCATCGCCGACGCCGTCGACCTGTCCTTGCTGCGGCTCGGTGATTAGCCCACGAACTCGTCCGCGGAGCGGGTGTCGTGGGCCTTGCGCAGGGAGAGGACCTCGTCCACGTGTTCCGCGGCCCAGGCGTTGATCGGCTCCATGACCGGCCGTAGGGAGTGGCCCAGCAAAGTCAGTTCGTACTCCACGCGGGGCGGGACCTCGGCGAAGACCGTCCGGGTGAGCAGGCCGTCGCGTTCCATGCCCCGCAGTGTGTGGGTGAGGACCTTGGGTGTCACGTGATGAAGCAGTTCGCGCAGTTCGCTGAACCGCTTGGGTCCGTCGCTCAGCTGCAGCACGATCAGCACCGACCATTTGTCACCGATGCGGTCGAGCACCAGCCGGGGCGGGCAGCAGATATCCGGGTCATTGGCAGCAGCCTTCATATCCGAAGGGTACTTAAGGATCGTTGAAGTAACCAGTACCCGATGGATACCTTCTTGGGGACGGCGTGCGTGCGGCACGCACGACGATTTCTAGGGGTCATGACATGCGCATCTTGCTGTTCGGAGCCGCCGGGACGATCGGCAGCCGGATCGCCGCCGAGGCGGGCGAGCGGGGCCACGAGATAACCGGGGCCACGCGCAGCGGGAAGGATGGCACCCTCGCGGCGGACGCGAGCGACGTCGACACCGTCGCACGTCTGGCCGCCGGCCATGACGCGGTGGTACTGGCGGTGGCACCGCCACGAGACGGCATCGAGGCCCCCGAGTCCCTGCTGGAGGTGGGCCGCGGCGTACTGCACGGCGTACGCAGGGCAGGGGTGCGTCGCCTGGTGGTGGTGGGCGGCGCGGGCATCCTGGAGGTCTCCCCTGGTGTACGGGTCGTCGACACCCCCGGCTTCCCCGAGGACTTCCTGCCGCGGACCCTCGCCCAGGTGGCGCTGTTCGACCTTGTCCGGGGCAACGCCGACGACCTGGAATGGACCTACCTCTCCCCGCCCGCGATGGTCGAGCCGGGCGAGCGCACGGGCGCGTACCGGATAGGCGATCACCAACTGCTCACCGACGGCGAGGGCAACAGCCGCATCAGCACCGAGGACTACGCCGTCGCTCTCGTCGACGAGTTGCAGAGGGGTGAGCTCACCCGCCGCCTCGCCCACGTCGCGTACTGACCGGTTCACACGAAGGTAAAAGTTGACACGTCACCATGATGTGTCGCGTTAGTTGACAATCAACTCGGGTTCTAGCGGCAGAGGCAGTGGACATGAACGAGAAGAAGGTCATCGCGGTCACTGGAGCGACGGGAGCCCAGGGCGGCGGTGTAGCGAGGGCGATCCTGGCCGACCCGAATTCGGCTTTCGCGGTCCGCGCACTCACCAGGAACCCCGACTCGCCCGCCGCCCGGGAACTCGCCGCCCTCGGGGCCGAGGTCGTGCGGGCGGACTTCTACGACGAGCCGAGCGTGCACCAGGCGTTCGAAGGTGCCTACGGCGCCTTCCTGGTCACCAACTTCTGGGCGCACGGCTCGGCGGCGAAGGAGACCGAGGAGATCAACGTCCTGGTACGGGCCGCCAAGGCCACAGGACTGCGGCACGTGGTGTGGTCGACGCTGGAGGACACCCGCGAGCTGCTGCCGCTGGAGGACGAGCGGATGCCCGTTCTCCAGGACACGTACAACGTGCCGCACTTCGACGCCAAGGGCGAGGCCAATGACCTGTTCCGGCAGGCAGGGGTGCCGACGACCTTCCTGAACGCGGCCTTTTTCTTCAAGAACTTCGTGACGGCCTTCGGTCCGCAGCGCGGCGAGGACGGTGTACTGACACTCGCCCTGCCCATGGAGGAGGGCAAGCTGCTCTCCGGAATGGACCCCGACGACATCGGCCCGATCACTCTCGCCCTTTTCAAGGGCGGCGAGAGGTTCATCGGTGAGACCGTCAGCGTGTCCGGCGACCATCTGACCGGCGCGCAGTACGCCGCGAAGTTCGAGACCGCGCTCGGCGAGCCGGTGCGCTTCCGGTTCGTGCCCTTCGACGTCTTCCGCTCCCTCGAGGTGATGGGCGCCGAGGAGTTCGGCAACATGTTCCAGTACTTCAGCGACTTCGACCGGGAGATCACCGGCGCCCGCGATCTGGACAAGGTGCGGAAGCTCAACCCGGCGCTCAAGAGCTTCGACGCCTGGCTGGCCGACAACGTCTCCAAATTCAAGGTGAGTTGAGCGGTCCCACAGGCGCTCTCGTCCGGGAACCAGTCCACCAGTCATGAGGAACCAGCCGTGGCTGACCGGCCCGAGGCGGTCCCTGCACCGCAGTCCCTGTCTCCAACCGCCGGGCCGCACCCACCGACGTCCGGCGACACTGCCCTGTCGTTCCTGTTGACCCGGCTCCCGGCCGGCGTCGACGTCCGGCGGCCAATGCGGTACCCACGGGCGGCCCCCCGATCCCCTGGCGCTTCGCCGTCGATATCACCTGTTTCCCTGCCAAATGATCGGAGCGAATGATGAGCGACACCCTTACCGCCGTCGACCTGTTTCGGCGCAGCCTGGACAGGTTCCTCGCCAAGGACATGAAGGGCTGGACGGACCTGTGCGCCGAGGACGTCGTCGCCGAGTTCCCCTTCGCCCCCGAGGGCTCGCCGACGCGGCTGGAGGGCCGCACCGCCGTCTATGAGTACCTGCGCGGCTACCCCGACGTCATCGACGTGGCCAAGATCCCCTCGGTGAAGGTCTATGCGACCGACGACCCGAATGTGGCCATCGGGGAATGGAGCGCCTCCGGCCGGGTCCTGGCCAACGGGAATGCCTACGAGATGTCGTACGCCACCTTTGTCACGTTCCGGGACGGTCTCATCGTCAACTACCGCGAGTACTGGAACCCGCAGGCGTTCCTGGCGGCCCTGGGCGGCGGAGGCTTCTAGACGGGGACGATTCGGAGAGATCACCGAATCCTGATCGGTGTCGGCCGACCCGCCCTGATGCGGACGCTGTTGGTAAAGCGGGCCGGCTGATGCCGCCTGCCCGGGGGAGTGGTCCCTGCCGCGCCACCCGAGCACCCTGTGCACCCGGCCTGTCCGTGCAGCCGAAGTAGTCGAACTCTGCGTCACGCACATCTTCTTCGTGAGGGAAAGTCGGAATGACAACTACACAGTCGGAAACGCCCGGTACCAACCGTCGCCTCTTCCTGGCGGCAGCGGCCGCCGCGGCTCCCGTCGCGCTGGCGCTGACCGCGGGGGTGACTCCCGCGGCCGCCTCGGCCCCAGCCGCCGCCGCTGACGATCTGCCGGACTTCGCCCCGGTTCCCGCGTCCGCCCTCGGCCCGGCGCTGAACAGCCAGGGCTACTACGTCGGACGGGTCAAGAAAAACCTGTACTGGGTCACGGACGGCACCTACCAGGCCGCGTTCCTGACGACCCGCGACGGCGTCGTCCTGTTCGATGCTCCGCCGACCATCGGCCACAATCTCCAGCGCGCCGTCGACGAAGTAGCCGCCGCCAACGGCGTGAGCAACAAGGTCACCCACCTGGTCCACTCCCACCACCACTCGGACCACATCGGCGCTTCCTCGCTGTTAGGGAAGAACGTCGTGCGGGTCGGGCACGAGGAGAACCGCAGGCTCCTGCGGCGCGACAACGACTCCGCCAAGCCCGCGCCCGACGTCACATTCAAGGACCGCTACACCCTGCACGTGGGCGGGGAGCGGGTCAAACTGACCTGGCACGGCCCCAACCACTCCCCGGACAACATCTTCATCCAGTTCCCCGACCACGACACCCTGATGCTCGTGGACGTCGTAACTCCCGGCTGGGCACCCTTCGGCAACCTCAACTTCAGCGAGGACGTGGCCGCATACGTCAAGGCCCCCGACACGGCCCTGGCATATCCTTGGAAGCACCTCATCGCCGGGCACATGGGACGTCTCGGCAAGCGGGCCGACGTCACCGTGCACCAGGCGTTCATCGCCGACCTCACCGAGTCCATCAAGCAGGCTCTGGGCACCGTTGACACAGCCCCCTACGCCGCCCGTTACGGGAACAACACCTGGGCCATGGTCAAGGTCTGGCTGGATGAGGTGTGCCGCACGGCGGCAGCTCCCGTCGCCGCCAAGTACACCGGTGTCCTCGCCGCCGCCGACGTCTTCGCCACCACCAGTGCCTTCTCGCTCATGGAGTCCCTCCGCCTGGACTTCGGATACGGCAGCCAGATCCACCCCTGACGGCCGGAGCCGAGGCTGGTCACGCGAGCCGGTTGCGCCTTGAGCAACCAGGCCCTTCACCGGCTGGCATTCCGGGCGCTTTTCAGCGCCGTGAGCCCGCCCGTCCCTCCCATCCGCGGGAGGGGGAGGGCGGGCACCACCGGTGGGGACCGCGGCGCCGACCCGGTCGGGAGCGACGCCGACGGCATGGTGCTGCTCGCGGCACCACCACCGCTCACCACGAACGACGCCGCGCCCGGCAGGGAACCCGCGGAGGCGGACGGCGTCCCGTAGACAAGGAAGACACCACCATGGCCGATCTGAAGATCGCCGTCATACTGGGCAGCACCCGACCGGGCCGCAACGGCAAGGGAGTTGCCGACTGGGTCGTGAGCAAGGCGGCCGGACGCTCCGGAGCGGACTACACCCTCATCGACCTCCTCGACTACCCGCTGCCCCACCTCGACGAGGCGGCGCCGGCGTCCATGGGGCAGTACGCCGGCGATCACACGAAGAACTGGGCCACCACGATCGCCGGCTTCGACGGATTCGTCTTCGTCACGCCCGAGTACAACCACTCCACGTCGGGCGTGCTGAAGAACGCCATCGACTATCTCTACGGCGAGTGGAACAACAAGGCCGCCGCGTTCGTCTCCTACGGAGCCCTCGGCGGCGCCCGCGCCATCGAGCACCTGCGCGCCGTCAGCAGCGAACTGCAGATCGCCCACGTACGCCAGCAGTTGAGCTTCTCGTTGTTCAGCGACTTCGAGAACTACTCGTCTTTCGCCCCCCAGGCGCTGCACGACGACGCGGCCACCACCCTTTTCGACCAGCTCGAGGCCTGGGCCGGGGCACTCAAGGACTTGCGGCAGGCAGCATGAGTGACACCGGGACGGCAGTGAACAGAACAGAGCACGGCGACCAGCGAGTCGCCGTCGTGACCGGGGGGTCCGGAGCGATCGGGTCCGCGATCGTCACGGCCTTGCGTGCGGCCGGCCTGAACGCCCTGTCGCTCGACCGGCACGGCGACGTGTCCGGCGACCTCTCCTCCGAGGCATCGACCCGAGCGGCCGCCGCACAGATCCTCGAGCGGTACGGGCGCTGCGACGTGCTGGTGCACTGCGCGGCGGCGTTCGACCAGGCCACGCTGGCCGACGTCGACGTGAGCAGGTGGCGCCATGTGCAGAGCGTCAATGTGGAGTCCGTGCTGTGGCTGAGTCAGGCGTTCACGCCAGGGATGGCCGAGCGTGGGTTCGGCCGCATCGTCCTCATCACGTCGGACACCGTGTGGATGCCGCCCGATCCCGTTCTGCTGCCCTACATCACCAGTAAGGCAGCGCAGTTGGGCATGATGCGCGTGCTGGCCCGCACTCTGGGCCCCTCGGGCATCTCCGTCACGGCTGTTGCTCCCGGCCTCACCGACACGCCCGGTTCACGCACCGTCAACAGCGACGAGCAGTTCGAGGCCGTTGTGGCCCAGCAGGCTCTGGCCCGCCGACTCGTTCCCGAGGACACCGCCGCGGCCGTGACCTTCCTGGCCTCGGACAACGCGGCAGCGATGACCGGCCAGGTGCTGTGCGTCGACGGCGGCCTGGTCATGCGCTGACACGGCCGACGTCCTGCACGGTCTGGGACGACGGACCTCGATCCACGCCGACGACCCACCGGGTCCGGGACTGGAGACTCTCATGACAACCATGCCGGTGATCCTGCTCGACGGGCAGCGTCGGATCGTCCTGTCGGAACGGCCCGTGCCCACTCCCGGGACCCGGACAGGTTCTGGTGGACGTGGACCTGTCCGGGATCTGGGGCAGTGACCTGCACACTCCCGACCTGCCCCAGGTCTACCGGGGCGGCTTCACGCATTGAGGCGGTGGAAGTTCATCGCGGTGTCGTGAGCTGCTGCTGTAGCCGGGCTTCGGCCAGGCCGTGATACCGGCTTCGCCGCAGGCCGAAGCACCGGACACCTTGGGAGATGGTGCCTTCGACACCGGCCCGGTGTGCGTACTGCTCCTTCCACTCCTGAGCCTGTTGTACCTCCTGGCCTGTAGTTCGCTGCACGAACTATCAGGATGTTCGGTGTTACCCTGGCCTGGTGGATAAGCGTGATAGTGACCAAATCGGGATTGTGGCCGCGCTGGTGCAGTGCTCGTTCCTGGTGAACGCGGTGTACGCCGAGTCCGGCCGAGAGTACGGAGTGACCCCACAGCAGGGGCAGTTGCTGTGCGTGCTGATGGCAAGGCCCTACGGTATGGGCGAGTTGGGGGCGACGCTGCGGCTGGCCAAGTCGAGCCTCACCGGCCTGGTGGACCGCACCGAGCGCAACGGCCTGGTCCGGCGCGAGGCGGACCCGCGGGACACGCGTGCGGTGCGGGTCGCTCTTACCACCCAAGGAGCCAAGCTGGCAAGGGAGTTCTACGACGAGACCTGCAGGCGGATCGAGGAGCTGCCCGCGAGCCTGGACCCGGCCGAGCGTGACGTGCTCGCCGGCCTGCTGGGCCGCGTCGTACTGGACAACGAGGTTCCGATCCTCTTCGCGGCACCGGGGGAGGGGAGACTCGCCGACCGCACGCCCTGAGGTTCCGATGCCTTGTTCCATGGAAGAGGGTTGCAGTTCGTAGTGCGAACTAATACTGTTCGTGTCACGAACTACAACCCTTTCTCTCTGTGGAGCTTCTCATTATGAGTCGTACAGTGGCAGTCATCGGTGGAGGCTATGGGGGCGCCGCGGTCGCCAAGGCGCTGCAGTCCGAGGCCGATGTCGTTCTGATCGATCCCCGGGAGGCCTTCGTCAACGCGGCCGCGTCACTGCGGGCGCTGACGCGGCCCGACTGGGCGGGCAGCATGTTCTTCCCCTTCGAGACGCTGCTCACGCGGGGCAAGGTGATACGCGACCGCGCGGTCTCGGTGGACCCCGGCGGTGTCACCCTGGCCTCCGGTGAGCATGTCGCCGCGGACTACATGGTGTTGGCCACCGGCTCCAGCTACACCTACCCCGCCAAGCCCACGTCCGACTCCGTCAGTGAGGCGCTTGACGACCTGCGCCGGACGCACAAAGAACTGCGCCAGGCCGACAAGGTGCTGATTCTCGGCGCGGGCCCGGTCGGGCTCGAACTGGCAGGGGAAATCAAGGAAGTCTGGCCCGACAAGCACGTGACGATCGCCGACCCGGCCGGGGAACTGCTCCCCGGGTTCCAACCGGAGGTGGTCGAGGACCTGCGCGGCCAACTCGACTTACTCGGCATCGACTTACGCCTCGAAACCGCCCTGACGGCGCCGCCGGGCACCGAGCCCGGACTGGCCGGCGGCTTCACTGTCACCACCAGCGGCGGCGACGAGATCCCCGCCGACATCTGGTTCCGCGCTTACGGGAGGCGCACCAACAGCGACTACCTCGCGGACGGCAAGCTCACCACCCGTACGCCGCAGGGCCAGGTTCCCGTGACCGAACTCCTCAATGTCAAGGGACACGAAAACGTGTACGCGGTCGGCGACATCACCGATGTCGCGGAGGCCAAGATGGCCGGCTACGCGATGCAGCACGCCGAGGTGGTCGCCAAGAACATCAACGCCCAGCTGAAGGGCGAACAGCCCACGGCCACGTACCAGCCCCTGCCCTTCCCCATGATCCTGCTCCCGCTCGGCCCGAAGAGCGGCGTCGGCCAACTGCCCTCTCCCGATGGCCCGTTCGTCGCGTCGCCCGAGATGGTGGCCGAGTACAAGGGAGCGGACCTGTTCACCGGCCGCTTCATCGGCCAGTTCGGCCCCACCGCCTGAAGGGCTGGAACCCATGGAGTACACCCACCTGGGCCGCAGCGGCCTCACCGTGTCCCGGCTCGTGCTCGGCACCATGAACTTCGGGACGGAAACCTCCGAAGAGCACAGCCGCACGATCATGGACCGTGCACATGAGCACGGCATCAACTTCTTCGACACGGCCAACGTGTACGGCATGAGGCAGGGCGAGAGCAGCACCGAAGAGATCATTGGCCGGTGGTTCGCCGCGGTCGGCGGTCGGCGGGAGAAGACCGTCCTTGCCACCAAGACCTACCTGCCGACGGGCGATTGGCCCAACGAACGGTCCCTGTCCGCCCTGCAGATCCGGCGCTCCTGCGAGGCGTCACTCAAACGACTGCGGACTGACCACATCGATGTCTGCCAAATGCACCACATCGACCGGAACACGCCGTGGGAGGAGATCTGGGAGGCGTTCACCGTCCTTCGCCAACAAGGAAAGGTCCTCTACTTCGGCTCGTCCAACTTCGCCGGCTGGCACATTGCACAGGCCCAGGAGGCCGCCCGGTCACGGCACTTCCTCGGCCTCGTCTCCGAACAGTCCATATACAACCTCCTGAACCGCTGGGTCGAGCTGGAAGTGCTGCCCGCGGCACGGGCGTACGGACTCGGTGTGATCCCGTGGGGCCCGCTGGCCGGGGGAGTGCTCGGGGGAGTCCTGCGCAAACAGAAGGAGGGCGGCTCCTCCCGCGGAAGCACAGGGCGTTCGGCGGGCACGCTCGCCGAGCACCGGGACACCATCGAGGCGTACGAGAAGCTGTGCGCCGATCTCGGCGAGGACCCGGCCCATGTCGGGCTGGCCTGGCTGCTCGCGCAGAACGGCGTGACCGGGCCGGTCGTCGGCCCGAGGACGGCTGAGCAGCTCGATGGGTCGCTGCGGGCACTTGAGATCACCCTCGACGACGGCACCCTGGCCGAGCTGAACGAGCTGTTCCCGCCGCCGGGTCCGAACGGAGCCAAGCCCGCGCCCGAGGCGTACGCCTGGTGATCACGCGTCGGCGGCCCATCGAATGAATCGAACGAAAGGCAGAGCAGTGTCTGTTCAAGAAGTCGTCTTCGGTTTCGGCGCGCACAGCGGCATCGACGACGGGCCGGAGCTGCTGCGCATGGTCCAGCAGGCCGACCGAGACGGGCTCGACCACTTCTCGCTGTCGGACCACCCCTACATCGGCGAGCGCCTGGATGCCTACGCCACCATCGGATTCCTCCTCGGGCGTACGCAGCGCATCGCGGGCTTCGCCAACGTCACCAACCTGCCGACCCGGCCAGCTCCCCTCCTGGCGCGCACGGTGACCTCGCTGTCGGCGCTCTCCGGCGGCCGCGTCGTGCTCGGCATGGGCGCGGGCGGACTCTGGGACCGGATCTCCGACATGGGCGTGGACCGGCTCTCACCCGGCGCTGCCGTGGACGCCTTCGAAGAGGCGATCGTCCTGATCAAGAGGCTGTCGGGCGGTGGCCCCCCGGTCACCTTCCAGGGCCTCCACTACCAGGTGCACGAGATCGAGCCGTCTCCGGTGGCCGCACCCCCGGTGTGGACCGGCTCGGTCGGCCGCAAGTCCCTGGCCGCCACCGGGCGGGTGGCCGACGGATGGATCCCGGGCCACGCGGCGGACTGGCTCAGCGAGCGCTACCGGACCTCGCGACCGGTCATCGACGAAGCGGCGGCGGCCGCGGGCCGTGATCCGCGCGAGATCCGCACGGTCTTCAACTTCCCCGGGCGCATCACGGACCGGCCACTGCCTGCCACGCGCGACACCGACGGCCGCTGGATCGGCGGCTCTGTCGACCAGTGGGTCGAGGAACTGACGGACGCCGTACTCGAGCATGGAGCGTCGGGCTTCACCCTCTTCTCGGCCGACCACGGCACGCAGAGCAGCGCCTCACTCGGCCGCTGGGCCGGCGAGATCGCCCCGGCCGTACGTGAAGCGACCGCAAAGGAGAACGGCTGAAGCCTGCCGAGAATGGCTGCGAACAAGTGCTGACCCAGCGCGGTACCCAAACGTTCCGGGCGGGGTCAGGCTGTCGCGCGACACTTGATGCTGCGACACGTCGAAGGGCCCCACCGCGAACAGCGCTTTCCAAGCGAGTGGCCTACTACCGGTCGGAGATCATCATCGCGGCCATCGTGTGCAACGCGTACCCCGACAGACCGCCGTCCCGCGAGAGCGCCGTGCGGCATGCGGGAGGATCAATTTGAACAGGATGTCCGGGAAAGTCGTGCTCCTCACGGGAGCTGCCCGCGGGCAGGGACGTAATCACGCGGTGCGGCTCGCGGAAGAGGGAGCGGACATCATTGCCCTCGACATTTGCGCGCCGATCAGTGAACTGCCGTACTCCCTGGGGACCGAGGAGGAACTCGCGACCACCGAGAAGCTGGTGCGTGACCGGGGCCGGAGCATTGTGACGGCGAAGGTGGACGTCCGCGATTTCGCGGCGGTCAAGGAGGCGGTCGACCGAGGCGTACGGGAACTCGGCGGCCTCGACGTCGTGGTGGCGAACGCGGGCGTCGTGACCACGGGCTACGCCCCGGCCGCGGGCGCCGGGATGGACGTACACAGAGTGCTCGGCAACTCCCGCACACGCGCAGCGGTCGGAGGCCGGAATCGCGGCGACCCAGCCGAGAACACGTCGGCAGGCTTCGTCCAAAGCGACGAAGCGATGGTCGGGCGGCTCTTGGCCCGAAGAAGCCGAAGGGCGACGCAGCGCTCGGCGATCAGTCCGCATGTGGGAGATGCGCCGACGGCAGTTCTCGGATCGGATCTGCGTCGACAACGCCCATGCCGAACGGCGGCAGGGGCGGTCGCGCCAGCGTTACAGCGGTCGGCGTGAGGACTACGCCGAGCCCCATCGCGCGACCGCTTCACTGGCTTCGGACCGCTCCGCCCGGCGGCCAACCCGCCGTAAGCCGAGCACCGAACTGGTTCCCGCCCGGTAGACGGCCTACTGATCGGCCATCAGCCGAGCCGCCAGGCCAGCCCGCCCCGACCTCAATCGCGGACCGGGTCGTAGCCGCACGGCGATATCGTCCGGCAGCCAGGCCGCCCGGTGTGACACCGTCGGCATTCTTCGCGCTGTACGGGGTGGACCGGTCACAAGGTCCCGGGAGTCACGCCCCCTGTGGGCGGATACTCACGCAGTGGCAGGCAGGCGCGTCCCCCCGTCGTCTGCCTGCCGCTGCGTGACCTGGGCCTGGACGCACTCATGACCGGTTCGGCAGAGCAGCGCGGAGACGACCGTGTGGCACAGGAGAGTTGGGGCGAGCGTGCGAATGACGACCCGTGGAGCTTGCTCGGGAGGATGCGATGGCACAACTCCCCGATGAGGCGGACCTCGCGCGCTGGGACGATAGTCGCAGTCGTCAATGGGCGGAGCGGGCCTGCGACGTCACGCGCGGCTTCCTGTGGGCGTACTCTCCGGGAAGCGAGGGCCGCAACGACGCGGTGCTGCTGGTGGTGTTCGAGCTGGTGACGAACGCGATCCGGCATGCCGAGGGTCTGACCGACTTCCGCCTGGACCCGGGCGAAGGCTGCGTCATCGTGACGGTGGCCGACGCCAGCCAGCGCGTTCCGCAGGAGCGGGATCTGGACGTGCAGAGGCCCGGCGGAGTGGGCTGGCAGCTCATACGAGAACTCGCTTCGCACGTGCATGTCGAGCTCGTCCCCGGGGGAAAGACGATCCAGGCGATCGTTCCCCTGTCTGATTGACTTGCTCCTCGGGCTGAAGCCCGAGCATTCTGGCCTTCTCGTCTGTCGCTGTGCCGCTATGCGGCACAGTCTCCGGGCGGGAATCCGTGGCTTTCTGCTTCGTCGCGCTGCGCCGGGACGCGTCCGGTCTGACCTGCGTTCCACAGGCTGCGACCGCCAGTCCGGCGGCCGTTCTCACGTTCTTGGCAGCGTTGTGGGCCCGGTCATGGACGGCACCGCAGGCGGCACAGGTCCAGGTCCGGATGTGCAGGGGCTTGGGACCGTGCGTGACCCCACACTCCGGGCAGATCTGGCTGGTTGGTGTGAACCGGCCGATCGGCTGCACGCTCCGTACCGCAATGCCAGCTCAAGCTGCGATGTCGGCTTCGGGTTGAAGTGCAGGGCCGAGCAGCAGGCCCCCGTCCAGGACGAATTCCGAGCCCGTAGCGAAAGATGAGTCCTGGGAGGTGATGAAGAGCAACAGGCGGGTGATCTCAGAGGGTTCGGCGAGGCGGGGGATGGCGAAGGGATCGGGCGAGTAGAAGTCGGCGATGGCAGGCTGGCCTGCGACGGTGGGTTCGTTGATCAGCGGTGTGGAGACGACGCCGGGGTGGATGGAGTTGACCCGGATGTTGTCTCGCCCCAGCTCCAGGGCGGCTGTCTTGGTCAGCCCACGCACGGCCCACTTGCTGGCGGTGTAGGGGGCGTAGAAGGCCGTGCCGATGTGGGCCATGGTCGAGGCGATGTTGACGATGGTTCCGCCACCGCCCCTGCGCATCGACGGAGCCACCGCCCTGATGCCTAGGAACTGGCCGGTGACGTTGACGCTGAAGGTGTGCTCCCAGGTGCGGAGTTCGGTGTCCTCGATAGGGGCCGCCGGGTTCTGGACGCCCGCGTTGTTCACCAGGATGGTGATCGGCCCGAAGTGACCTTCGACTTTTCGCACCACCGTCGCCCAGTCGTCCTCGCTGGCGACATCCAGGTGAACGGACAGAGCCCGATGACCGAGCTGAGCGGCGAGGTCGCGGCCGGCGTCGTCGTCGCGGCCGGTAATGACGACGTTCGCCCCCTCGGCGTGGTAGCCCCGCACATGACTGCTGCCCATACCCCCGCTGCCGCCCGTGACGATGACGGTCTGGCCCTCAAAGCGTCCCATGATGCTTCCTTCGGCTCACTTAGTGGTGAGCCGAGTGACTCACCTTCCCTCTCAAGGTAAGAGCGGAACCAGGGGTGAGTCAAGTGACTCACCTCGCGACGAGGGGCATACTGGAGCGCATGACGGCACAGTCTTCGGATTACCACCGGCGCGTGGCAGCGCAGAAGCGGACGTCCATCATCGAGGCGGCGACGAAGCTGTTCCTCGACTCCGGCTACGACGGCACATCGCTGGCGCGCATCGCCGAAGCGGCCGGAGTGTCGAGGGCGACTCTGTTCAAGCAGTTCACCACCAAGGCGGCCCTGTTCGAGGCGATCGTCACCGAATACTGGAAGGTCGACGGCGAGGAAGCGCCCCTCCCCGAGCCAGGGAACCTCCGCGCCGGGCTTGAGACCATCGCACGCCGATACGCGGCGCTTCTCACCCAGCCCGGCATGGCCGCCCTCTTTCGCATCGTCATCGCCGAGGTACCGCGCTTCCCGGAGCTCGGCGAGACCCAGTTCAAGCTCGGCAAGATGCCCTACTTCGAATCCGTCCGCCGCTACCTGGCGGCGGAGAACGCCGCTGGTACAGCCCGGCTTGACGATGCGGAGATGGCGGCGACCCAATTCCTCGGGATGATCTCCAACTACGTGTTCTGGCCGCGGATGCTGCTCGCACGCTGGGAGCCCGACGACTCCGCCATCGCCAACGCGGTCGACCAAGCGGTGCTGACCATGCTCGCCCGATACGGCGCGCCGGAGCCCCGCGGCGCCTGAGACACCAGGTGCCCCAGCGCTCTGCATAACCACCCGATACCTCCCGCACAGGCAGGCCCTCGCCCCGTCGAGTGCACAGTCACTCACTCACGGTGCCGGAGCTCCTCGGAACTGCCGCCTTGGCGATGGAGGTGGTTGTAGGCCTCGGTCATATTGGCATTGGGTGCGGTTCCTTTAGGGGATGATCGGTTCGAGCTCGCGGCGTGCCGGGCTGAGTGGCGGTTATGAGGCGTCGGCGTAGGCGAGGTGGGTGCCGCAGACGGTGCAGCGGAAGAGCATGGCCGTGGCCCCTTCACCGAGGTGGGTCAGGAACTGCTCGAGTTGGGCTGCGTCGTGCCAGCCGTTCATGCGCAGGTCCTGCCCGAGCCGGTCGAGGGCCTCGGGGTGGGCTGCCAGTTCGCTGTATCCGACCTCGCCGATGAAGGCTGCCGCGTCGTAGCAGTGGACGAGCCAGTGCGGATCCTGCCAGGCATGGAAGCCGGGAGTGCGGCGGGTCACTTCGTGCACGACCTCCTCGCTGACGCCGTCGAGTCCGTAGGAGTCCATGAACTCGCCGGCGAACCGCTCAGCCGCGCCGCCGTCAGCGATGCACCAGGGGCAGAAGCGTCCGCTGACCTCTTGGGCGGTGTAGAAGGTCGCGGTGTAGATCCAACCCATGGGGCGGCTGCAGCACACACATGTCTCCGCGCTCTCGCGGATCGACCCGCTGGCGAGCGGATCGGGGTGGTAACGGAACGCAGGCAGGTCGGAGCCCACTGGTGCAGTCTGTTCTCAAGAAAGCCCAGTGATCAAGCGGTGAGCGCGTATCCCTGCTGGTCGGTGCCGGACAGAGACCCTGATGCTCACACGCGGTGTGGTTACGCCAGTAGGAGTCGAAGTTGCCGTTGTCGATCAGGCAAGGCCGCGAAGCCAAGGCGTGACGCCGGACGTCAAGATCTCGGATTGTGTGGCGGTAGGTGCTGGGGCCTGTGCGCATCAGCAGCCCCCGGCGCGTCCATGTGCCGAGCTGAGCGGCGAGACTACCGAAGGGTTTGGTTGCTGTGAGCGCGAGGCGATGCGCCATCTCCTGGGCTGTCCATGCTCGGGCGGGATCGGTCGCCATGAGCTGGCTGGACGGGCCGCCAGTGCTCCAGCGCATCGTCCAGGAGCGGACTGCGGGGGTCATCCCAGATCAGGCAGCCCCACACCACGCCGGGCACATCTGGGCCCATGGCATCGGTCGGCCCTTCGGTGAGTGTGTGGTGCACAGCTTCGAGATAGGCGGCGATCGACGGATAGCCGGGCTTGTCGCAGGCCAGGTTGTCCGGCAGCGACCAGTAGCCGACGCCGTCCGCGCCCACGTAGTGCCCGGACTCGGGGTCTGTTTCGTCGCCGGTCAGCCACGGAACCACCGCGGCGCCCCACCCGTCGGTGCGGCCGGTCTCGGGCAGCCGCGGCCTGAGCGCATCCGCCGGGCCGAGCAGGATCCCGCCAGGTAAGAACGCCCCCGAGCCGACCTCGCCTTCTTCCTCATTGGCCTCGATGTACTGGTGCTCCACACCGCCGCACAGCCGCCACAGCGCGGCCAGCTCCGACGGCAGGGCGAACCCGAGGTGCTGCCTCAGCGCCGCGTCCGCGTTCGCTATCTCTGTCTCCGGCGCGGGGGGCAGCAGCGAGGCGTACGAGGTGGGGGCGTGCTGCTCCAGCCACGCCACGATGCGGCCCCATGCCGCCTCGACCTGGGCCGCCTGGCCTTCTGCATTCAGTTGATCGCTCATCCCGCCAACCTAACCGGCGGGCAGAATGGGGATCTCTGTGAGGAGCATCATGATGCCACCAGCTCAGCCACCATCAGCTTGTAGACGGGGACGCCCTTGGGGGTCCTCGGCCTTGCCGCAGACAGTGTGGTTGGCGGCGTCGACGAGGGCCGATCTATAGGCGCGGCGGCAACAGCTCGTTGGCGTCCATGAGCGCGCGGACTTCCGGGACAGTGGTACCGAAGTGTCCTCGGCTCGGGACCAGGTGGGGGGCGAGCAGGTCCCCGGCCATGCCCTGGCCACGCATGACGTTGATGATGTCCGGCATGAGGAAGTAGCCGGTGCGGTGGCAGTGCACTTCGCCGTCGCGCGGCGGGGGGATGCGGAGGTCTACCCGCTGCCGGCGTGGTGGCGGGCGGCTGCTTGGAGGCGGAATGCGGTCCTGCTGCCTCGCGCCGGGCGGCGGGGTTGCCAGAACGGGTGAACGGCCCCTTGTACCAGACGAGTTCGGGCCCGGTGGCGTCGCCGGGACGGGCCAGGTCCGTGGTGCCGTCACCGTCGAAGTCTCCGAGTGCGGGAGGTGTCTTGGCCGTCGTGGTTGCCTTGTCCGTACTGGTCGTCGTGCTCAAGGACAGGTCGACCGGCCCGGAGAGCCCTTCGGCGCCGCCCCACAGCACGCGGACGACGCCACTCTCCGTCGCCATCAGCAGATCGGTGAACCCGTCGTCGTCCAGGTCGGCGCGAAGGGAACGAGGGCGGGCCAAGGCGCCCGAAGCGGACGCGGGCACTTCGGTGCGTACGTCGGCGTGCGGCCCGTTCGCCCCTCCGTACAGAACTGTCAGACCCGAGCGGGTCCACACCACCGGGTCCCCGAAACCGTCCCCGTCGAAGTCGTCCGGGTCCGGATGCGCCGAGGCGCGTCCTGCGGCCGGCTTCGCCACCGGCCCGGATGCCGCCTTCTCCGGCCCCCACGGCCACCACAACGCGGCCGCGGCGGCGAGCAGGGTGCAGGGGAGCACCCACAGTCGAGTTGATCGTCTCTGCACAGTGTTAGGACGTCGGACGAGCGGCCTCTCGGATGCCCCGCCGGCCCCGCGACGCCCCGCCGACCGCGCGGGCGTCCCGTCAGCACCTCACCGACGTCCCCCCGAAGGATCCGATCCGATTTCCACCACCCGGGCCCATGCGGGCGGGGTGTCCGGTACGTAGTCGGGGTTGTCCTCGTCCCGCGACCCCTGCGCCCCGTCTCTCCGGGGAAACAGCCCGACCACGGTCCGGCACGGCGGTCGTGAGGTGGGCCAGGGCGTCTGGCCGTCCGTGAGAACGACGATGGCGTCGGGCCGCGGCGGCGACCGGAGCGCCTTGGCGAAGCCGGTGCGCAGATCCGTACCCCCACCGCCCATCAGGGGGATGCCCTCGCCCTGGCACAGCGGGTGCACGATCCGGGCGGACGCGTCGCACGGCAGCACTGTGACCAGGTCGCGGCGGCCTCCCACGGCGCGGGCGATCGCGGCGACTTCGAGGATGGCGCTGCCCAGTTCGGCGTCGCTGACCGACCCTGAGGTGTCGATGATCACCGAGACGTGAGGCGGTCTTCGCCGCAGGCTGGGCAGGACGACTCCGGGCACCCCCGCCGAGCGCCGTGACGGCCTGCCGTAGGTGTAGTCCTCGCCGACGCCGGGGCCGGAGGCCGCGGAGCGGACAGCCGCGCCCAGCAACTCCCGCCACGGCTGCGGCGGATGGAACGCCTCCTCCGCCCACCGCTGCCATTTCTTCGGGGCGCGCCCGGGGCGGCCGATGATGCCCTGCGCGACGTGGAACCGGACGGCGTCCCGCTGCTGGCCGCTGAGACCGTTCGCGCCGTCGGGGCCGAGGTCCCACTCTCGGTCGAGTCCGTCGGCGCCGCTGCCGCAGTCCAGCCAGGCCATCTCCTGCGTGCGCGGCCCGAGCCGGAACTGACGCAGGTAGTCCTCCATCAGTTCGCCCTGGGACAGCCCCAGAGTCTGTGGCCGGACGGCTCCCTCGGGCCGCAGCAGCCCGTCGCCGAAGGCGTCGTCGTTTATCTCCATGTCCGCGGCGATGTTCATCCGCAGCCGCTCCCCGGGTCCGGTCAAGCCGCGTTGGCGGGCGACCCGGTCACTGCGGCCGTGGTGGTCGCGCAGCAGGTGGGAGACCTCATGCACCCAGACGCCGGCCAGTTCCTCCACCGGCGTCCGGTCGACGAACGATGGTGAGACGTAGCACCGCCAGTGCTGGTCGACGGCCATGGTCGGGACGTGCCGCGACTCCACGGTGTGCAGGGCGAACAGTGCCGTGGCCAGGTAGGGACGGACCCGCGCGGCGTGCAGCCGGGCGGCGAAGAGCTTGTCGAGGTCCAAGGGCCCTGTGGTGTCCTGGTTCATCGGCCGGCCCTCTCCGGGACGGAACGGGCGGCCGCCTGGTCCGCCCTGCGGGACAGGGACACCACACCGGCGAGTCGCTCGATCGTCGCCGGGACGTCCCAGTCGCCCTGGCGCAGTGAGGCCAGAGTGGTCGCGGGCACGACCACCAGGTCGGGAGCCCCGGTCTCCACCGCCCGGACCAGCAGTGTCCATGCCGCGTCCCAGCGGGACTTGTCCGGGCGCTTGCGGACAGCGTCCACCGCTCCGTCGAGCACGGCCTGGCGCAGATCCCCGCGCTCGGGCAGTTCGACCCCCGTCGGGTCGGCGAGGACGGTCTCGGGGTCCGGGAGGTCCATCCGGTCCAGACCGGCCAGCATCTCCAGTCCTGGACCGTCCCCGACGGTCCCCCTGACCAGCAGGGACAGCACCTCCCGCGATGAGCCGGCCGCCGTGGCGAATGCGATCAGGGTCAGGGTCATGTCCCAACTCCGCGGCGACGGCCAGGCGCCGCCCCGGCGGGTCTCGCCGCTGGGCAGCCGGTGCACCAGCGTGGGGCGGGCGGACAGCAGCCCGCAGACCGCGCGCCGGGCGAAGTCCACGGCCTGCGACACCTTGCCGGGGTCGAGCCGGGGCAGTGTGGCCCGGGGCCAGGTCCCGCCGAGGCCGCGTACGACGACGTCGTGGTCGTGGGTCCACTGGAGGTGGACGAACCGGTTGGCGAGCGGCGGGCTCAGTTCCCAGCCGTCGGCCGCGGAGGAGCGCGGGTTGGCGGCGGCCACGATCCGGACACCCGGCGGCAGTTGGAGGGCACCGATCCTGCGTTCGAGCACGAGCCGGAGCAGGGCGGCCTGCACGGCGGGCGGCGCGGTGGACAGTTCGTCCAGGAACAGCAGCCCGCGACCGGCCCGCACCAGCCTCACCGCCCAGTCCGGCGGCGCCATCGGAACCCCGTGCACGGCCGGATCGTCCCCTACGACGGGCAGGCCCGAGAAGTCGGACGGCTCGTGCACGCTGGCGATCACCGTGGTCAGCGGCAGGTCCAGGGACTCGGCGAGCTGGGTCAGGGCCGCGGTCTTGCCGATCCCCGGTTCACCCCACAGCAGTACGGGCAGGTCGGCGGCTACGGCCAGGGTCAGGGCCTCCAGCTGGATGTCGGGGCGCGGTTCGGTCGTCGTATCACGCAGTACGGCCAACAGCTCATCGGCCACGCGGAGTTGGGAGGAGGGAGCGGAGTCGGTGGCGGGGGCAGGGGTATGAGTGGGCATGTGTGGTCACCTTGGGTTCGTGGTGCGACGAGTGAGGGCAGGGCCAAAAGCCCTGGGAGACAGGTAGGTTCGGGACCTTCAGCGGGCGGTGCCGTGTCGTGGGCGCGAGCGGCCCACCCGGGGTTGGCGGATGTTCTCGGGCCGGGCGCGACCGGGTCCGATCAGACCAGCCCGGTACAGCCCGTACGTGATCCGTTGCCGTGCGGCCGCCTCCAGGGCGTCCCGCAGCGCGCCGTCGCGCAGCAGCGCGCCGGGACCCAGCAGGCCCTCGACGACGGCCAGTGCACCGGTGATGTCACCGTGGACCAGCCGTTCGCGGACGCCGGTCAGACAGTCCGGGTGACGGTGGGCCTCGTCGATGGCCTGGAGGCACGGGAGGGGGGTGCCGGTCAGCGCGACCAGCAACTCCTCCCGCCGGATCTCGTCCGGGTCGTGGTCCAGCGGGGCCAGCACCCCGTCGACCAGGGCGATACGGTGCCGGGCTCCCCGGCACTCGACGAGGCGCGGCTGCCTCGCCGGATCCGGGATCCGGGACGGGCCGGCCGGTACATGACCCGGCACCAGCGCCGAGGCCACCAACGGGTGCAGCCGATCGGCGTCGATCGCGCCGGCGCGGATCAGCTCCAGGTCGGGCGGCACCCAGGTCGCCGCATCGGGCAGGACGGGCAGCTCGGACGCCGTGGCGGAGACCTCGCGCAGGGGCCACACAGGCGTCGATCCGTCGGCCTCGGACAGCCCCGGCGGCTCGGGCCACACTGATGTCGACCCGCCGACCTCGGACGGGCCAGGCGGCGCGGGCGCCGACCACACGGCGACCTCCGGCAGAGTGCCCGACGCGGACGTCGAAGCCGCCGAATCACCACCCACGTCCAGCACCAGCCGGTGCCGTCCCCCGCACCGCACCAGGACCGGCCCGGCGGGTCGTTGCTCGGCACGCAGCAGTATCTCCGCCTCGGCCGCCCATCGGCCGACGGCACAGCGGTACCCGTCCGGGACCGCCGCCGGCAGGGCGGGGTGACTGGCACCGGCCGGTCGATCGGCCCCGGACCGGACGCGCAGCTCGTCCGCACGCCCCGCGTCCCACAGATGCCGGTGCAGGTCGAAGCGGAACCGGCGGCTGGGACGGGGATGCGGGTGGCGGCCGGCGTCGGCGCCGTAGTCCGCGCCGGAGCCGTCCCACAGCGCGAGGCTGATCCGCTGACCGGCGTCCGCCCAGGCCGGCGGTGTCCGCACGACGAGGTGCACCGGGCTCACACCGTCCCGCCCCGAGAAGTCGTAGCGGGCCAGGGTGAGGGTCAGTCCCGGACGGAGCAGCCCGTCGGGAGCGATCCTCGGCAGGTGCCAGCGCAGCAGGTCGGGGGCCAGGCACCGGAGATCGGCCCGGATCCGGGCCGCTAGCTCTGGGTGATGGCTGCGCGCCACGGAGCGCAAATTGAGGTCGACATCGAATCCTGCGGCGGCGCACGCCCCGGCCCAGTCGCCAGTGAGGCGCCGGGCGGTCGTAGTCTCGATCATGGAGGGCGGCACGGCGAACTCGCGCACGCGGAGCCAGAACGAAAGGCGGGAATCCCCGATCGCGGGTGGGGTGAGCATCAGCACTCACCTTGCGCGGTGGGGTCCCCCAATCTGTCAACAGAATGAGTTGTCATCGCGATGATCATAGCGTTCACCACCCGGCTGTGCCAGATGCTTTTCACCGAGCCCGACGGCGCACCGCTGAGGGGCCTTCGCCGGCACCCACCGTCACCCACCCGACGCCCTGCCATTGCGGCCCCGCACGACGGGGCCGACCGTGGAGGCACATGCCGGGTGGCGAGGAGGGCGGGTGATGACGCACGGTGGTGGCGCGGCGGACGCCGAACGACGGCGGCTCGCGGAGGCCGACGACAAGGCGGCGCCCTGGCGCAGCTGGGGCCCGTATCTGAGCGAGAGGCAGTGGGACCCTACGGAGGACTACAGCGCCGACAGCGACGCGTGATCGTCTTCACCCACGACCGAGCCCGCTCGCGCGCCTATCGCTGGGGCGGGGAGCGCGAACACCACGCAGTACGTGAAGTACGGCATCGGCCGCCATGTCGTCGACGGCGAGCCGGGCGCCGTGAACCCGGAGGGAACCGGGACGAAGGCGCCCGTCCATCATGTGCTGAGCGTGCCCGCCGGGGAGAGCGCCACCGTCCGCCTGCGGCTGGCCGACTCCGAACTGGCCGCCCCCCGGGGCGGCTTCAGGCACGTGCTGGACGCGCGCCGCACTGAGGCCGACTCCTGCCCCGGGCTACCTCAAGGGCAGGTTCTCAGGACTGGGCGGGAGGATTCACCACCGGGACGCCCAGCAGCTTCGCCACAGCGACCACCCCCGGCGCCACAGTCTCAGGGAGTCCATCCAACCGCGGCCAGACTCC
Source organism: Streptomyces sp. 2A115 (assembly GCF_052245575.1). Taxonomy (NCBI): domain Bacteria; kingdom Bacillati; phylum Actinomycetota; class Actinomycetes; order Kitasatosporales; family Streptomycetaceae; genus Streptomyces; species Streptomyces sp. 2A115. The sequence continues at coordinate 29,185 of NZ_JBQQCG010000019.1, forward strand.
CACGGCGGGCAACTGATCAGACTGGGTGGAGGGTTGGTCAGCGGCCTGGGCAGCGGTGGACGTGGCGACCGCAGCGAGCGCGAGAGCGCCGACGGTCAGCATTCGGTGCATCTTCATGTCGTGGGAACGATCACCGAAATGGTTGGTTACGCACAAAGCACCCCATTTCAGTAACACAGAGCATTTGGTCCCCGAAACGTTATTTCTGTCCCTGGGCTTCACGCTTTGCGGGAGACCGGCCGCCGGCGCGGGGGCTCGACGGCTGGCGAGATCGGGCATTGAGGCGGTGGGTGGGAAGAGTTGGCGGCTGAGTTCCTCGAGCAGAGGGTCCGAGCTGCAGGGTCGATGGCAGGAGTGGGTTCGTCGCGTCTGAGGAATCGTGTGCGGCAACTGCCCTGGGCGAAGCGGTCCCTCCGCCGCTGATAGATGTTCCTCACTGCGGTAACCGGGGAGGCGGTGTCGGCGGATCCGCTTCCTGGTGGCAGGCGGCATGCGGCAGGCCCGCACGGCCGAGTCGTACACCACCTGGCAGAGGCCGAGTGCGAACGCGATGACATAGAGCAGCGGGATGCTTCCGCCGCCGGCGACGGTGAGCAGGACGAGGACGCCGAGCAGGGCGGCACGCATGATGGTGGCGGTCGCCATCGCTCGCCGGCGGTCCAGTCGGTCCACCAACGCCCCGCCGGGCAGACCGAACAGCAGCCATGGCAGGAACGCGAACGCGGTGAGGCCGGAGATGAGTATTGGACTGCCGGTCAGCGACGCAGCGAGCAAGGGCAGAGAAGTCTTGCTGATTCCGTCGGCGCAGTTGACGGTGGCCGATGCGGAGAACAGTTTCCAGAATGAACGATCAAGCGTGGATGCCGACTTGTCTGTCGGATTGGCCAAGCGAGACAAAATATGGACCTACCTCGGAAACGGAGTGTCGTTTCCGCTCAGGCGCCGCTCGTCCTCCTGATGGCACGGAAACGTGTGACAGGTCGAAGGTTCACAATCCCGCCTCCCATCCCGTCTCGCTGAGGACAACGCGGCGGACCATAGCATCGCGCCGCGCGCTCGGGCCACCGACATTGCCGTCGGGGCGGGCCGCCGACCTCGTGAGCGGGGCGGGACGAACACGGCACCTTCGTGGATCTTGGCGGGTCGAGAATTCCATGATCCACGGGGGCCGTGTTCGCCTACTTCTGGGGCTCGCCGCCGACATCAACCGACCCAAGTCCGGACGAGCCAGGCAAACGCCGAGGCCCTGGTTCCCGAATCGGTGCGCGAGACAGTGATTCCTAATCGGCAGCCGAGTCGTCGTGGGACGCCGGGCGGCCAATCACTGAGAGCCACAAGCGGCAGAGCCTTTTGAACCACACTCGGCGTCCCTGGGTGGGTGAACCATACGAAGGGCTCACCGCCTCCCACAGACCAACGTAGGGAGCTTTTTCAGTGTGACCACCGATCAGGTGACGGCTTTGGTGCCCCTGGCATCAAGCACTCGCCGAGAAGGCAGTCAGTTGAATGCGTCTGTCATGCAGTCCACCCGGCAGTCGGCGGCCTCGTAGCGCTGGCGGAGGGCGGCAGCTGCTTCTTCGCGCTCCACGAAGAGGTGCCCGTAGTGTTGACACGCCACCCTGGTCACGTCCTTGACCGTGACGATGGCCGGTTCGCCGCGTGCGGCCCGGCGGCGCGATTCGGCGATCGCCACGTCCGCTGAACGCAGCAGGTGTCTGGATCGCTCCCGGATCACGGCCGCCTGGGCCCGTTTCACCGAGAGGGGGCGCAGGACACGTCCCCGCCAGACGAAGCCGGCGGCGACAAGTGCGAGACCGAGCGCTATGAACAGGAGTCCGCCGAGATCGTGACGCATCTGTCCAGTCTTCACCACTCGCGTGGTGATCGTCGTGCCCGCGCCGACGTGACGCTGCCGATTTCCGGAGCGACTTGGTGTCGATGAGCCGTCCAGAAGGCCACCGGGCGGGTGACGCCACCGGGATGCGCAACGCACGAGACTCCTGCGCCGTTGGGGGAGGTGTTCGAAGTCTCAACCCGCGGGCACAGGAGTCGCGTTGGTCCCCTATTCTGCCTCACTCGACCTGCCCCACGCCCTGATCGAGTGGGGCACCATGCTCATCGTCACCCGCGAGAGTGACCGCCGCTGCAATCTCCCGCCGCACCAACCTGCGCTCGTCGCCTGACGTACCTGCGCAAGCACGACACGCTCGCCCAGATCGCCGTCGGCTTCGGTATCTCGGTGGGCACCGCTCACGCCTACACCACCGCGGTGATCAGCCTGCTCGCCGACCGTGCACCGGGCCTGCTCAAGGTGCTGCGCGAGACCGATCCCGACTACGTCCTGCTCGACGGCACTCTCGCGGAGTGTGACCGCCTGGGTGACGGTCGGGCCGACTACTCCGCCAAGCACCGCCGACACGGCGTGAACGTGCAGGTCGTGACCGACCCGGAGGGCCGGCTGCTGTGGCTCTCGCCCACACTGCCCGGCCGAGCGCACGACTTGACCGCGGCCCGCACCCACCGGATCATTCGGGTCTGCGAACGCCAGGGCGTCCCGGTCCTCGCCGACCGTGCCTACATGGGAGCCGGACCGTGGGTGACGACACCGCTCAGACGCCCCACCTGCCGCGGCCTCACACCAACCGAGCGAACGGTCAACCGCGCGTTGTCCGCGGCACGGGCACCAGTCGAGCGCGGCATCGCACGACTGAAGTCATGGCGGATCTTCCGCAGGTCCCGATGCAGCCCGAATCGAATGACGTCAATCGCCGCCGCCATCCTCACCCCCGAGCAGCAACGCTGAAAGAGCTCAGTGAATCAGAACAGGCTCCTCCAGAGAGTGTCCGGAGCTGTCAGGGCCGAGGCGAGCCAGCCGAGCACGGCTCCTGCCGCCGTCGTCAGTGTCATGGCCTGTCGTTCTCGTCGCACCCGGTGCGCTTCGGCCTGGCGGACATGTTGGCCGAGGTGAGCGTCGACGATGCGCAGCAGCTCAGGATCGGCGGCGACCCAGGTACGTATATGTTCCAACCGGGCCTGGAACAGTTGCAGTTCCGCCAGGGTGTGGCCGTCAGGCTCGGGCGGCATGCCCTGGCCCGGCTCCTGCCGGCGCTGCGGGCTCTGCCGGAAGTGGTCCTCTCGTTCCTTGGCGGCGTCGGTCAGGGCTTCAAGGACGAGTAGTGCTGACTGAGACGGGGCGGCGGTGTGTTTGGTCATGCTCTGTCCCTCCCGAGGCGCGGGCGTGCTGGCGATGAGTGCTCACTGGCCCAGGAGTTGGAATCCGGCCCAGTAGAAGGGGTCGCGGTAGGGGCGGGCCTCAGCGTTGTCATGGCGTGCGGCGAAGCGGATGACGAGTTGGGCATCTCCATCGGCGAGGCGGCCTCCTCGTCCGCGCAGGATGCCGACGGACGAGGCGTCCAGGCCCAGGTCGGCTGCCTGACGGGCGGCGGCGGTGATCGGGGGTGTGCCGGGCGGGGATACCGGAACACCAGCTTCCCATGTGCTGAGTTCGGCGTTGGTGACGGTCCGCAGCCACTTCTGGGCTCGGGCCAGGGCCCAGGAGGGCCGTTGTGTGGTCATTTTCGGAAGCCATTCCTGGGCGAAGCGGACCATCAGCAGATAGGTAGCGCGGTCGTCTACGGCCCACAGGGATCCGAGGACTCCCCTGGCTCCTGCCTGAACCATGGCGGCGGCGAGGTTGCGTGCTTCGTCGGGGGCGCCGTTCCAGTCGAGCGTGGCGGTCTGGCAGGCGGAAAGGACGAGCAGCTCCAGACCGGTGAGGTCGAGTTCACCGTCGAGGCACTCGCCCAGCAGGAGGTTCTGACGTCGCGCCAGGTGGAGAGAGGAGGCGAGGACGTGGTCGTGGTCGACGGAGCCGTGGCACGAGGCGGTGACGACACGGCTCGTGCGCAGGGCGTTCAGCAGCCAGTCCCGGGTGGCTGCGTCGTGTGTGCGCACATCGGCGGCAAGACGCGCGTGGCCGGCGAGACGGTGCAGCGCGAGTGCTTCGGCTTCGCCCCAGGGAAGGTTTCCCGCCGGGTCTCCCAGGGCGCTCAAGTGATCGCGTCGCGAAGAGAGGGGCCTCGGTGTCAGGCTGCGTGCGTTGAGGGCGACGCTGACCTGCAGGGATTCGTTGACGCTGCGTCCATCGTCGAGGAGGACGGACGTGAGAGGGAAGGCTGCCAGCCGCCCGCACGGGATGAGGACCATGTGGTCGACACGATGGGCGCTGAGCCAGGTGACCAGCGGCTTCATGGCGATGCGGCCGAGGACGGCGAAAGACCTGGCCAGTTCGAGCCGCAGGAGTGCTTCAGCGAGGGTCTCCGAGAGCAGCCTTCGTTCCGCATCGCCGAGCGTGTTCAGGGGGCGCGTGGCGAGGGGGGCGTGGGCCAGCGCCTGCGTCAGCGCGGTGCGCAGGGTGTGCGGTGGCCCGGGCGGCAGACTTCGGAGTAATTCTTCGAGGGTGGCGTCGGCTGACTCCCTCTGGATGCGCTGCAGTACTCGCCCGCTCTGCGCGGCGGCGAACCCGCCCAGGAAACGGCCGTCCTGATCTGTCGTCTCCACCAGTGCGTCGATGGCGTCGGAGGTGAGGTCAGGGAGGTCGAGACACCGGACGCCGGGCGGCTGTGAGGTGTCGGCACCGGCGCTCATGACGGCTGCGGCGAGGCCGCCCCAGGGGGTCGCGCCGAGGTAGACGATGGCGTGGCCGGGCCCGAGACTGTCGGCCGTCGCGAGGAGTTGTTCCTCGGTCAGAGGGGCGTACAGGAAGTCGGGCGGGTCCTGGGCCTGTCGAACGGCCGTTACCACGTCGTCAAAGACCGTCTTCGTCTCCTGGAAGGCGTGCATGCGTTCCAGGTCGGTCTGACGCCGTTGCACGGTGTCGCCCGGCGGCAGGGGAGCATTCAGGCGTCTGTGTGCCTCGGAGAGGGCGGCGCGCGCCTCGGTATAGCGGTGGCGTAGGTATGGGCTTGTGATGGATTCGGGGCGTGCTGCATCGAGGGAGAGGGCCTGGGTCAGGCTCTGGGCGCGGCCCTTCTCGATCTCGATGGCAGCCCGAGAACTGTGCCCCATACGATGCAGGACGTAGCCGTGCCGGGTCGGTGCGTCACGGTTTCCACGCAGCACGGCGTCCTGTCCGCTGATGCCGGTGCCTGCCGCAAGAAGGAGTTCTTCCGCGTCGAGTGCGCGTCGGTAGGTCTCCTGGGCGGCCGGCCACTCGCCGAGTTCGGCGTGCACCTCGGCCAGGGCCAGGGCGTTGGCGCGCATGTCCTGCGTGGATTGTTCGGGCGTCCAGACGGTAAGGGCTTCGCGGTAGCAGGCGGCAGCCGCGCGCAGGTTGTCCTCCCGGTCGCCGGCGACCCGTATACGCAAGGCCGCGGCCAGGCTCGACTGAGTGACAGCGTACTCGTTGGGAAACGCCGTCCGGGTGCGGATGGTGGCGGCGTGGCGCAGGCGGCGCACCGCCTCTTCGACGTTGTGCTCCCGCTCGCCCTGACGGCGCTCAAGGTACATCTCGGCGGTGTTGAGGAGTCCCTGGCCGTGCTGGACGAGGAAGTCGGCCTGAGTGAACACGGACAGCGCCTGTTCCGCGGCGTGCAGGGCCAGCTCCACGTTCTGCGTCCGGGAACCGTGTCCCCGGTCCAGATAGATGATGCCCATGTTGTGCTGGAGCCGGGCGTGCTGGATGGGGAAGTCGTGCGCTTTCCAGACCGTCAGAGCCCGGTGGATGCAGGCCAGAGCCTCTTCCAGGTTGTCGTCGTGGCTGTCGGACTCGCGCTGCCAGAGGGCCGTTGCCAGATAGTTCTGTGTGCGGGCGAACTCGTGCGGGAACTGGTCCGGCAGGAGGAGGCCCAGCGCATCGGTGTAGCAGGCCAGGGCCCGTTCCTGATTGGCGCGGCGCTCCCCCGTGCGCCGGTACTGGTAGACGATGCCCAGAGCGGACTGCACGTCGGCGTGTTCGACGGGGTAGCTGTGCTGGTCGAACACGCCGAGAGCATCGCGGCAGTGCTCAAGAGCCCGTTCGTGGTGTGCGGGCAGGTCGCCGAGGATCCGGTCCATCTGCGCACTCGATGCCAGCAGACTTGTGTACGCGAACTGGTGCGGCCAGCGCTGAGGCGTGAAGACCTCCAGGGCGCGGTCGCACAGGTCGACCGCTTCCTCGAACGCCGCTGCTCGGCCGGCGCGTACTCCTTCGATGAGCGCGTCGGCCAGTTCGCGTTGGAGGGTGGCTCGGATCTCGGCACGCAGTGCCTGCCCGTTGGCGCGTTGCAGGGCTGCCCTCAGCAGCGGGATGCGTTCGCTGGTGCGGCGCAGCCGTGACCGTTCGTCCAGCAGGGCGCCGAGTTGACGGCCTGTGTCGGCCAGCCAGGTCGGCTCCTCCGAGGCGAAGCCTCCGTAGACGTCCAGATAGGCATCATCGATCCCCGCCGCACCTGTTGCTGCGGCCTTGGTCAACACTGCCAGGTCCAGGGCAAGTTGCCGGCCGTGGCGGGTACGTGCGTCCTGAGCGGTCAGCCGCATCCGCAGGGCTCGGAGGCAGTCGGGGCGAAGGAGTTCGGGATGGCGCCGCAGGAAGAGGGCCTGCTGTCGTACGTCGGCGACGGCTAGCCAGTGACGCAAGGGGTCACGCATGCGCAGCCCGATTTTCCAGGTGCGCTGGGGGAGGTGCCGAAGGGGAGGGCAGCCGTGTTTGGGATAGGAGAACTGCATCGCCAGACCCCCGTTGCCATGACGCCGCCCCGCCCCGTGCCCGGGCTATGCAACGCATCATGTCCCTTTCCTCGTGATCCCGCTTTGGATTCGGCCTGAAGTCGGCTCCACGGCTACGCCGTCGTGTCCGCCACACCTCGCACATCTGGCCCTGTGGACTTGCGCCCGCGTGCGGGGGGTGCCCCTGTGGGAATCGTCACCCCGTGGGGGTGGGGTGGGGTTCGTAGAAGGTGCCGTCGCGGAGCATCGCGAAGAGCACGTCGGCTCGTCGTCTGGCGAGGCAGAGGAGGGCTTGGGTGTTTGTGTCCTGAACGTGAAAGGGATCTGTTTGTAGGGCAGCTCCCAGAAGCGATGCTGTGCGAGAGATGAAGGTGTGGCCCTTCGGAGTCGCCCTGCGGGGGGAGGCTTCAAACCGCCTCATGCTGCGTTGGCTGAAGACCGTCGTGGTGAGCGATGAGGAAAAGGCACCCAAGAGGTGTCAGGTGGGGACTGGGAAGACGAGTGCAAACGAATCACTGCTGACGTGTCGTAAGACCTTCAGGTGGCATCAAAACCGGGGTGTATACCCAGCTCCGGGATAAGCCTGGCGGGTGCCCGTCTATTGGCCAGGTGGTGTCCGGCATGCAGGTGACGTGAGCCCAGTCTGCTGCTTTCGCATGGAACAGGAGAAGGCGTGTCCCGACACTGCCCGCCTTTCTGGGCGGGCGACAGGGAGAGCTCCAAGCGGCCGAAACTGTGAGGGGTTGAGTACCGGGGCGGGACATGCCGGCGGACCGGTCCGTAGTAGTGGTGAAGCCCCTGTAGCGGGGGTGGAGCGAAGGGACCGGGTCGTTCGTGACTGAGTGTGTCGTATCAACCGGAGAATCTCCGGGAGGAGTCCGATGGGCCAGTTGAAGTCACCAGCCAAACCGTTCGATATCTCGAAGTGGGAAGTCAAGGAGGCGTGGGAGGAAGTCAGAGCGAACAAGGGCGCACCCGGAGTGGATGGGCAGAGCATCGACGACTTCGAGAAGGACCTGAGGAACAACCTCTATAGGGTCTGGAACCGGATGTCATCGGGCTCATACTTCCCTCCTCCCGTGCGTGCGGTGGAGATTCCAAAGCCTCATGGCGGAGGCATGAGAATGCTCGGCATTCCCGCAGTCGCCGACCGTGTGGCTCAGACCGTGGTGGCCAGGCATCTGATGCGAAGGGTGGAGCCTGTTTTCCACCAAGATTCCTTTGGATACCGGCCCGGGCGGTCTGCGCTGAATGCGGTGGACCGTTGCAGGGAACGCTGCCGGAAACGGGACTGGGTGGTGGAGTTCGACATCGCCAAGTTCTTCGACAGCGTGCCCTGGGACCTCCTCGTCAAGGCGGTGGAAGCTCACACGGATGCCGTTTGGGTGAAGTTGTATGTGGAGCGGTGGCTTGCTGCCCCGCTCAAGATGCCCAACGGTTCCCTGCTGGACCGCGAGTGCGGGACCCCGCAAGGGGCTCCGGTCTCGCCTGTCTTGGCGAACCTGTTCCTGCACTATGCGTTCGATCTCTGGATGGACCGGGAGTTCCCGACCGTCTGGTTCGAACGGTATGCGGACGATGCGGTGCTGCACTGTGTCTCGGAGCGGCAGGCCGTCAAGGTGCTGTCCGCTCTGGAGAACAGGATGGCCGAGGTCGGGTTACGACTGCATCCGGACAAAACCGGGATCGTGTACTGCAAGGACGGGAAGCGCCGGGGCTTCTTCGGAGCCACGGCATTCACATTCCTCGGGTTCACGTTTCGCGCCAGGTGCAGTCAGGATCGCAACGGCAAGCTCTTCTTGTCGTTCGACCCCGGCATCAGCAAGGATGCTCTGAAGAAGATCAGCGGCGAGGTGCGGTCCTGGCACCTGCATACTCGCTCGGATCTTTCCTTCACCGACCTCGCCCGCAGGATCAATCCTGTGGTGGCGGGGTGGATCAACTACTACGGCCGGTTCAGGCCGAGCGAGTTGACCCGCTTCTTGAAGCGCATCAACGCCTACTTGGTGCGTTGGATCCGCCAGAAGTACGAACGGCTCGCGCCGCTGCGGAAGGCCCTTGCGAAGCTGCAGGAGATCGCTCAGCGGTATCCCCGCATGTTCACGCACTGGCGCTGCACGACGGTGGCCGCGTCAGGTTGGTGATCAGAACGACAAGAGCCGTGTAACGGGAGACTGTTACGCACGGATCTGTGAGAGCCGAGGGGTGAGACTCCCCTCGGCTACTCGGCGGTGTTTGGCCCTGGTTGATCTTCTTGTCGTAGTAGGCAGGGTCGGCCAGGGCCGCGAACGCGGACAGGAAGAAGGCCCGCATGAGCTGTTGGTTGCCGCGTCGGGAGGGTTGTTCGCCGCAGAGCGACGAGCCCGAGCTGCGGGTGGCCGGAGCGAGTCCGGCGACATCGCTTCATGGTGACAACTTAGGTTTCCGGTTCGGCGTGACGTCATGGCGGGAGCGAAGATCATTCCACGTCACCAGCCAACGTGACAGCGCATCGTCGAGGCGGTGAAGCCGCTGGCTGCAAAGCCTTTGGCAGGACCGGTCTCGCGACGAGATCATCAAGGGGCACCGGCTGTCAGGTTCCCCGTCGGCAGCGGAATGCGTGCCTTACCGTTCGGCTGTTCGATCCCGGCTGACAGTGATTGGTTCTCCGCTCAGTTCATGACTCCACAAGATGTCGCTGACGCGCTGCACGGCGGCGGTCAGATGCCGGCGGTAGGTGCTGAAGGACATGCCGAGGCGTCTGGCCGCGGCTTCCTGGGTGGGGGCGGCCTTGCTGTACGTGGTCGTGAGAGCCTGGTGACGTTTCTCCCCGCCGCGCTCGTCCAGCAGGGTGTCGATGGCGCTCAGCACGACGTCGTCGAGGCTTCCGCTGTTCTCCGCGACCAGGCGGCTGCGGCTGAGCGGGTTCGCCGCGAGTTCGTTGGGCCACCACAGCACACGCAGGGCATCCTTTATGGCGGTGTCGAACTCCGGCCGGGACAGCATGATGTGTTCCTCCCGGTCCTGCGAGGTTCTCACCGGCGCCGCGACGGAAGCCGTGTCCTCCAGCAATTCCAACCACACGACGGGCTGGGTGCGCCAGTCGTGGGTGAACAGGCGGTACCCGTAGTCGCCGACCACAGGTATGACATCGGTCGGCAGCGCGTCCCAGCGCTCGAAGTAACTGTCCCAGAACCCGTCGTCCCGCATCACGACGAACGACCACCCCAGACGCTCGGCCCGGATGAGCTCCGCGATCACGCGCCACGTGACCAGGTTCATGAAGGCCGAGGGCCGTTGGTACGTCTCCGGGTCCACGACGAATCGCGTGACGGCCATGTGCTCGCCCGGTCGCAGTGGGCTGCTGGAGCGCACGTGGGCCCAGGCGGCGGCCATCACCGGGTCGACGTCTTCCCCCTCCGGCTCGCTGAACTCCATCCGGGCGGAACAGGCAACGATGTCACCGGTCCGGGTCGAGCGGTAGACGCTGAACGCTTCGGGCTGCCTGTCCAGCCAGAAGCGGGCAATCGCGGCGGACTCGGCGCCTTCCGCCTCATGCACCAGCTCCACCACCCGGCTCTCATCGGCAGGCGTACATGGCAAAGCCCGCACTGTGCCCTGGTCATGCCACACGAGGGTGCCGGACAGATTGCCGGCGGCCCGGTCCAGGTGGCCCAGGGAGTTCATCGCTTGGAGCATCTGTGCGGCGGGGACCTCCCGGACCCGGCCGAACAGATAATTGTACATCCGTCCGCGCAGGGCGGCGAAACCCTCCGCGTCACGCCAGCGGAGATCGGCTGCCAGCACCTCGCGCACCACATCGTGCGGATAGAGCCCGGCCGCGGTGGATTCGATGAACGGCTGGGCGCGCAGCCACGCGAACAGTTCGCCGGCACCCTCGCCCATCATCGCCCGCAGCAGCGTTTCGGAGGTGACATCGGCCTGGGCACACACCTCCAGCGCCGTGCGGTGCGCCGGACTCGGTAAGTCGCCGACGAGTTGCGGCAGCAGCGTGGCGATCACGTCCCGGCCCGGTGACCAGTCGGCAGCGCGAGGCGTCCCGTCCGCGTCCTGCCGCACAGCGACCGCCGCCGCCAGCGACAACGCCAGCGGATTGCCTCCGGTGAACGACAACAGCGCCTGATGTGCCCCGGCCGGGACACCGCACACGCGCAGAAACGTCCTGGCTTCGTCCTCGGCCAGGTTCCGCAGCGGCACCACACGCAACAGCTCCGCCCATCCCGGGTCCGCCACCCAGCGTGGATCTGGAGTCGCACGTCCAGCGACCACCACCGTCGAGCCCACCGGCAGCCGCGGCAGGAACTGCTCCCAAAACCAATGCTCCAGACCCTGGCAGTGCTCGAAGGTATCCACCAGAAGCACCGCTCCCGGCTTGCCCACCGCCTTCCCTGCAGCCTCCTCGAAATTTTCCGGCGTCGCGGACACCGTACGACCGTCCACCTCGACCACCAGCCGCCCCGCCTCCCGAGCCTCACGGGCAAACCGCCTCAGCAGCGTGGACTTGCCGATCCCGCCGGGCCCATGCAGAAAAAGCACAGGCGAACCCTCCGGGTCCCCCGCCAGCGCCGACCGGAACAGGGCCCGCTCCGCCACCCGCCCGGAAAAAGCCCGGTCCCGCGCCGTGACCACCAGGTCACCTAACGAGCCGCCGTCCTGCATAACTTGCACCCCTCATAGACCAAACGTGCACTGCGCAACAGCCTAAGGCGCACACGTGCGATCAATTGAGAGGGTGAGAGAGACGTCGGTATGACCTGCTTAGGGCGTCGCCCATGAGCGGACAGGGGTCTGTCCGGCTCGTCGGCTGATCGCTCCGGACGCCTGGATGGTGCCCGGGGTGCGGGCAGGCAAGGGAGCGGCCGAGCCGTCGAGGGGTTCGGGCGGCCGCGTCGCGTGAAGTTGGACGGTGACGAGGGCACATCGCCGCACGGAACCCCTGTATCCGGCGGTTTCAGGACGGCTCGGACCCGCTCATGTCAGGCCGTGGTGCCTGAGACGGTGATGGCGTCGATATCGGGTTCCCCAGGCCGAGGGGTTGGAGAAGGTGATCTTGTGCCGGCATCTGGCGCGACGAGCTGGGTGACTCCGCGAGCCGAGTCGTCGCCCCGCCGGTTCGCACCCGCCCTGCCTGCGCTCAACCTGTCGGCACGTGCTGAAGTCACGTTGGCCGAGGTTCACCGCTAACTAAGACCGTGTCCGGGTGCCCCCAACTGCCGCCCGTCGCAGCGGACTTGTTGACGGGGTTGTGTTCAGGCGTCGTCGGCGGCGCCAGAGGAGGAAGACTCCGGGGAACAGCAGGATCGGGAGGAGACGTAGGGCCCATGTGCCTGTCGCGACCGAGTTCCCGGGTGGGCCGAGGCCTGCCGCCTGGCGGGGAGTTGGGGCGCCGAGCCAGACCGTGTCGGCGTCCGTGGATGGCGTACGCAGCGAACGGTCCACACCCTGCGGAAGGTTCACGAAGTCCGTTTCGAAGCGGGTGTCCGAGAGCTGTTGGAGGGGAACCCGGGAGAAGTCGACCCCGCCGTAGACGTAGTTCTTGGCGCCTCCGTTCGCGGTCTTCTCGGTGACATCGAACTCGCCCTTGGTGTACGAGTCGACGTACTTGTCGAACGTGTCCCTCGGCTTCCAGATGGCAGCGGTGCGCCAGTCCGTGATGTTGCCCGAGTCGATCAGGTCGCCGTACGTCGTGTGCTTCGTACTGCTACGTTCGCGGTACCACTCCGCCGCTACCCGGGCGAGGTAGACGCGGCGCAGGTCGGCGTACTCCGGTGCGGTGTTCACGGCTTTTTTCAGCTTGGGCAGGATCAGGGTGCGGTACAGGTCCTCGTTGTGTTCGTCGGAGGCACGGTCCTGCTGAGGGCAGGTGATGGGGGCGTCGTCGGATCCACCGAGTTCCGACAGGTACTGCGTTTCCATCTTCACGTCGAGCGGGGCGTCGAGGATGTACAGCTTGTCGCCGTCCTCGTGGACCGTCGCCGGCTCGGGCGTGATCCAGTTGCGGGACGACATGCACTCGCCTTGGAGGCTGTCCCAGTACCGTCGGCCGAGCGCGGTGTGCGGGTGGATAAGTTTGCCGACGGTCTTCTTCATCTGCAGGTCGGCTTCCAGCAGGATTCGTCCGGCGTCCGTACGGCCCAGCTCGTTGTCGACTATGCGGTCCGGTTCGGTCGGGTTGAGGTTGACCCAGAAGTCGGCGGGGTCCAGGGAGAGCCAGACGAAGAAGGCGTCGGAGGTGTGGGTGGCGGCCGTGACGCCGGTGGACGTGCGGATGTCGCCCCTCAGGGGGTTCCGGTCCGCGCTGAAGGAGTACTGCAGGCCGCTGCCGTCTCCGGGGTCGGCCAGGTAGCGCAGTTCCATGGTGGAGAAGTCGATGCCGCCGTTGTTCTTGCCGGGGACGGTGAGGGTGGCGCCCAGGCCGGTGGCGGCACTGGCAGCCGCCGTTCCCTTGCCCTTGCCTTCGTCGCACGCGCCGTCCGCCTTCGCTGCCGCGAGCACGAGCGTGGACGGTGCGGGGAGGCGCTGCGACTGGGCGCTCGGGGGCGCGCATGGGGGAGCCGAGGGAAGGGCGAAGAGGGGCTTGAGCGCGTTGACGTCCCATTTCTCTTTCTCCGCCGCCTCCTTCACCCCTTCGAGATTCACGCCCAACTGCTGTGCGGCGGTGGCGTTTCGATACGTCCTCTCCCTCTTGTACGCGCGCTCGACCTTGTCCTTGGCTTTCTTCTGCGCGTCGGGTTTTCCCGCAGCGGCCATTGCTTTGGCGAGCTTCGCTATGTCCTTGGGCTGCTGGGCGGTTTCCTTGACGCTGAGGTCGTACGAGTGTGCGAATAAGGTTCGCGTACTTGGGGGGTAGTAGCGCGAGCACAGGGCGCACTGCTGGCGTTCGGACCCTGCGGCGATTTTCGCCTCCCGGGTGGCTCCGACTTCGTCCTCCAGCTTCTGGAGCCACTCCTCGGAGTGGCGGCCGTCACCGCTCAGCGCGGCGATGCTGGGGATTTGTTCGACCCCCGCTTCCTTCAACTGCCTGACGAGTTTCGGGTCCAGGAACCTCTTCATCGGTTCGAGATCGACCATCGACGCCCGCCAGGCCTGGCGGGCCCTGAAGGAGACGTAGCGGGGGTCGTTCAGGAGCTTGTTCATTTGTTTTTCGGTCAGCAGCAACGGATTGAGGAAGTCAACGGCGCCGTTGCGGTACCGGTTGAAGGCCTCGTCCTTCTGCCACTTGGGGAGGAAGCGATCGAGTAAGAACCGCAGTTGCTCGACCGGCATGAGCGGCGGGCTCAGCAGGGGATTGCCGAATTCCTTGTCCGCGGAGAGATTCGTCCCCTCCGCCGCCCCCGGCGGTCGCGTGTCGTTGCCGTCCGCTGTGCTGGGCGGCGCCCCGGCGACTCCCACCAGAAACGCCAGCAGCAGAGCCGTAAGCGCACAAAGCCAGCGCCGCTTCATTCGCCGTCCCCGCCCTCGCCCCGCTCCTCCCCGCCGAATACCTCATCAATCAGGGAGAGTTCGGAGTCACCGGCAGACCGTGACCGCCACACCACACGGGCCAGCCATACCCCCACCCCCGTCACAACCACCGCCCACGCCACTCCCGACGCACCCCTGGCCACTCCCTCCGGACAGTTCCCGACCCGCATTGGCAGCCCGCCGTGGTACGTGGGCGCCGCGCACTGAGCGGAAGCGGACGAGGGCGAACCCAGTACGAGGAGAACAACAACCGCGAACAGAGCAGCCAGCCGTACAGCGAAACCGGCGATCACAGTCCTCCTCATGACACCCCCTCCGCCCCCACCGAAAGCCCCTTCAACTCCAGTACTCGCGCCCGCAGTTGAGGCTCGGACGGAATGAACGCATCAGCCCCCACCCGCCCCCGATGCCACCCCTGCACCGCCAGATCCAGCTGCGCCTGCTGAAACCGCATCAGATGCCGCACCCCCGCCGTACCGTCCCGCCGCCACACCTGCAGCTCCAGCAACAGCCGCCGGCGCGGGGACAGCAGCAGCCCGATCTCCGGCTCTGTCACCGCACCGCGCCCGGACGCCGCCTCCGTGCCCAGCGCACGGCTTACCCCGGCAGCCTGCTCCCGCAGCCCGCGACGCAGTACGAGTACGTACAGGAACACGAACACCCCCGACGTGATCAGCGTCAGCAACGGCACGCCCAGCAGCAGACTCAGCGTGTCGTCGTCCCCGAACCAGCCCGACCGGTGCTGGTCGAGCCGCATCAGCACCATGTCCGTCTCGAAGTGCCCGCCCACCGCCGCCATCAGCCCGCTCCCGACGACCAGCAGCCGGTCCCGCCGCTCAGTCAGCCACCGGGCTGCGCCGATCCCGGCCCCCGCGAGCGCCGTGAACGCCACGTGCGTTGCCATAAGACCGACAACCTGCCGGTCCCAGAACTGAGTTGGATGATGGGCGACGTTGATCAGGCTCATGAAGTTGACCGTCTCGACGAGGTTGTATCCGAGGCCGACCGCCGCACCGATCACCACTCCGGACACCACACCGTCGAAGTGACGCCGGAAGAGGAAGAACAGGACCGCGACCCCGGCCGCTTTCCCCAGTTCCGTCACCACCGCCGCGTTGAGCGTCATCAGCGTGATGTACCTGCGTACTTCGGCCTGCGGGCGTTCATAGTCGAGGAGAAACCCCGGCGCGTACCGCTGGTACCAGGTCATCATCACGATCCCGAAGCCACCGCCGATCAGCGCACCCCACCCGAAACCGCTCAGCAACAGCCACCCGGGCATCCGCCGCAGCAACTGCATCCGGTGCACGAACAGCAGCGCCGCCCCGCTGGTGAGCAGACAGAGCAACAGCTGCGGCAGAGCGTTCCCGAACGCCGCCAACGGCATCGCGACGAACGGCAGCAGCAGCGCCCCGAGGATCCCGAACTGGCAGGCACGGACGCTCCGTACGGCCATCCCGCCGCGCCCACCGCCCCCGCCGCGCCAGTGGACGAACAGCCGCAGGCCGAGTACGAGGGCGACTCCCCACCCGCTCAGCAGCAGCACCCGCGTCACCTTGAACGGCGTCGGCTCAGGCGGCAGGAACACAATGATGACGTTGGACCACTGGCGCAGGTCGGGCGCCGACCAGAACAGGATCTGCCCGACGGCGTATGCCACCGACAGCCCGACCGCGACCACGATCGCCCCCGCCATCCCGCGCCGGGCCACCGGCGGGTGCGTAGGCATCGGCGGAACCACCGCGGTTCCGGCGCTCATGAGCCGTCGTCCAGTGGCGGAAGCGAGAAGTCGGGCAGGCTCGGCAGGCTGGGAAAGTCGGTGGGGAAGCTCGGGATGCCGTCGGTCGGGAGGTTCGTCGGCAGGTCGCTCGGCAGCTCGGTCGGGAGATTGGTCCAGTAGTCCGTGGGCAGGTCGGTGGGCAGCTCGGTCGGGAAGCCGCTCGGCAGGGCCGTCCGTCCCGTGCCGGTCGGATAAGACTCCGGCATCGGGTACGCGGGATCCGTGGAGACGCCGAGCACGACGGCGACGAGGGCACACATGGCCCCGATCCCGCCGATGACCGCCATGAGCAACACGTAGGGCCGGGGGCCCTGTTCGGGCCCGTCGTCAGGTGACTCCGGTAAGGGTGCGATGGCTACCTCCCCCGAGGTGTGCCGGTACGTCGGTTACGCCTACGTCCGATGCGAACGCCCGCGCTGCACAAGAGAGTTGCCGAGCCTACTTGCCCCGCATTATGCCCATCCCTGTGCCCGAGTTGAACCCATACGCACAGATCGTCATCGCCGCGCGAGCGGAGGGAACCATTCGGGGCCGCGTCCTCGTGGCCGTTGAGGGAGGCCGTCGGGAGGGGAGGCACATGGACGGTACGCCGAGGGTCGTGGAGGGCGGGAAACCCGGGCTCGCCGGGTCGCTCCAGCGGTGCCGCGTCCTGTGGGAGAGCCCGCGGACAGCCTGGTCGCTGCGCGCGATGGTCACCGCGGCCCTCCTGGCCCTGACCGGCTTGCTCGCCGTACCGGTGGCGGACGAGTACGAGGGCCAGCAGACCTACCGCAACGCGTCCGTCTGCCCGGCCGACGAGGGTGACGCGGATTCCGACTGCCTCGTTCCCGGCACCGGTCTGATCACGGACAAAGTGACCCGGAAGGAATGCGAATCACTTGGCTACGGCGGTGCGGAAAAGTGCGGACCGGCTTACAGCGTGCAGGCCGACATACGGTTCCGCGAGGAACAGCGTACGGAGTGGTTCGACGTGTCCAAGGACACCTACCGCCGCGACCGCCGCGACCGGTTCGACCTGTACGCCTGGCACGACAAGGTGGTCCGGATCACCGTAGGCGACGACACCGTGCGACTGGGTCCGCACTTCGGCCTCCGGTACGAGCCGATGGTGTGGCTGTTGGGAGCCTGGTTCGCGCTGGTGATCGCCGGTGTTGTGGCCACGGGCTACGTCTGGGCGCTGCTCACCTGGGGCGGCCTGTTCCTTGGCGTATCCACCTTGGTCCCGTACTTCGCGCTCCTCGTGGCGATCGAGGGTGCTCTGTTCGGGGCCGGGCCCTTGTGGTTGTGGATCCTGGCGGTGATCGGGATGGCGTTTTGCAGTGGCATCGTGGTGAGCGGAGTGACAAGGGAAGCCGTTAGCCTCGATCGTTCGCGCGTCCAGCAGACCTGAGCTCCTGCCCCGTCCTCCGGTTGGGACTGCCGCATCGCTGACGCGACCGTGACGCTTCGCCGCAGTTCAGAGTCGTCACAGACCCACTCATGGTCGGTAAACAGGACCACGACGTCCTGATGCGCTTCGACAACTGCCTCGACGGCCTCGAGGACAGCGAGAGCCAGGTCAACCAAGCGCTCGGCATGGTCACCCTCGCAGCTCAGGACTGGTTCGACGCCTTCGACACCGAGCAGGCCCGCGACCCCAACTGCGGCTTCCGCCAACCGTGATGGCGGATCCGCTCAGACGGGTTCCAGGAGGTCGACGACGGAGAGCCCGGTCGCGCCATTGACGAGGTGAAGGGAGACTTCGGCGCGGGCGGCCAGGTCGAGCGGGTCGAGGCCTTGGCGTACGCGGCGTGCACAATGCGGTCCAGGCCCGCCCCGACCAGCGGCGCGGCGGTGCGCGGCGAAGCCTCGAGCTCCACGCCCTGGTCGGGTGAAAAATGGAAACTGCGGCAGGACACTGCGCGTGCAGCTCTGATCAGGGGTTCCCTGAAGTGCCGTATCGGCTTCGACGAGCCGCGATGAGGCTCGTGGCAGGCAACTGGGACGTAGCTGGAGGGCGCTGGAACTCGCGGAGAAGCATCGCAACTCCTGGAGGAGGCGCAGGGAGACCAGCAGGAATTTCGGGAAGCCATTGTGTGTGCCATCACGGTGGCCCGCAGGGTCAATCACGTGATTGACCCGGGACCGTGGGCGGCCTCAGTCATCCATGTGCTGGACCTGACAGGCGGCCCCTCCGCGAGGGCTATGTCGACCGCTGACTCTGCGGCAACCCGCGTGGCGAACGCAGGCTGAGTGCGATGACGGCGTCCGCTTGGGTGGCCGTCGTTGGCATCTGACGATGTATCGTCGCGGGCCCTGTCGGCGCTCCACGAACATCAAGGGTGTGCCGGTCGCGGTCAGAGCCCTGCGCCATTCGCTCAGCCGATCAGCCTGCTAAGTAGGCCTCCGGCTGCGCCTTCGTCAGGACTCTCTGCGGCCGGAATCTCGCGTTGATCGGAAACGCCCCCGATTCGATTCACGCCGGGGTGGGAAATCCTCGAGATTTGCTCAGGCAGCGAGCTCGGCATTTCATGTCCGGCACGCTCTGGCTGGTCGTTCCCGGAAGCGGATTGAAGGATGCTGCCGCTGTTCTCTTCGTCCTCGGCGGTGGCTGGGCCAATGCTGCCGAGGACTGCTGCGGCAGCCACAGCGGATACGGTCAGGAACTTGCGGATGCGCATGTGGGGCGTTCTCCGTTCGAGCGTGGAACATTGGACAGGCCCATATCATCATCAATTGTGCAATTGAATCCCAATGCACCCATCTGTGGGCGAGGCGGCCCACACAGCAAGTGGACCGCGGCGGGGGAGTGCCGACCGTTGTGCTCGTGCAGGAGTCGGCGGTCCCCGGCGGATGCTCGCAGACCACGCACTGGGTCTGTACGGCCTGGATGCGCTGGGGCTGGTTGCCGGCGAACTGATGGCCGTGGGTGGTTCGTAGCGGGTCGGGCCATCCGGGCGGGTGATAGCGGCGCATCTGCCTGATCCGCCAGTCGAGACGGTGCCTCCGCGGCGGACTTCCTGGCGTCGTTGCCGCAGATACCCCGGCATCCCGGGCGGCCCTCCACTCCTTGACATGCGAGTGGCAAAGCCGTTCCCGACGCAGGACCGCACCCTTCTCGTTCCTGGGCGCGGCGTCGTACTCGGCGACGATCCGCAGCTTGTACTCCGAGGTGAAAGTGCGGCGCTTCGGCCTCGGTGCCGGGTCGGACCCGACGGGCTCATTGTGCCCTCTCAGGCTTAAGCCCGCAGAACGGGACGTCTCACCCAAGGCTGACAGAGAGAGGCTCGGCCGGCAGAGACCGCAGTCCAGGCCGAGTCGGTGGACTTGTCTTCACCCATGGCGTGCGGGAGCACCAGGAAGCTGCCGTTCCGGTAGCGCGTCGCGCAGGGTGGCGACGACCTGCGCGGACTTCTCCGCGATGGTGCCGAAGTGGACGATGGCGACAAGGAGCAGGGCGACCTGCTCGCCGAAGTCGATGACTCGGCGGACATCGGGGTGGTTCACGATGGCTTACGGGTCGCACAGGTCAGCGAGTTCGATAAAAGCCCGCCTTCACCCGATCGGGTCAGAAACCGGCGACACTTCTCTGCCCACCGAACTCACCACATAACCTTAAAGCGAAATCACCCAGTAGCCGTCGATACACCACTCCCGTGGACGTGACCACTGCCCTCCGAACTCCTTTCGAACTCGGCAGGCTTGCGATAGGCGGCCAGGCCGGAGGAGCGGGTTAGTGAGTCAGCCCACAGGACCTCAACAGCCGGGTCAACCTGGTGACCAGGGTCGGCCAGGGCATTCGGTCCAGCCAGGCCATTCTGGCCAGCCGACTCCATCCCCTGCCTCAGGGGGCCAACCGGTGCCTCAACCATCCACAGGCCGACCAGCGCCTCAACTGCCGCCTTCCCCGGCCCAGCGGGCCCGAAATCAAATACGTCGAGCCGCAGACGCTATTTTTGACGCATTTTTCGGGGACACACCCCTCCCGGAGCGCGGGTCAGCTCGTTGGAAGTGGGGTGCAAAGAAAGTCATCGTCACCCTGGTAGCACTCGTATTGGTCACCGTCATCGGAACGTGGCTTCAGATCAAGATGGACATCTTCAGCACAGGCGAACGAGCAGAAAAGACCGCGGATGTAGCGCAGGAGCGAGATGATGAAGCAGCCGTATTTGACCCCACCGTCACCGAAGACTGGCGCAGGCGTTCTCCGAGCATGTATGTGCTCGATCGGGAACTCAATCCCAGCGAGCGGGAAGAGCTTGAGGCGGCACAAGGGACGGATGTGCTGGAGGAGATCGGCGCCAAACCTGTTCGAGACTCCTGCGCTGAGGGTTGTGGGCTCGTTCAGTACTACATGAGGCTGTCGAGTCAGAAATCTGAGTCATTCATCAATGTCACGGATTTCAAGGTGCGAAGCAAAGAGTGCAAGAAGGACCCTCACGTAACTATCTTTCAGCCTGTGCAGGGCGAGCAGAGTGTACCAACGCCGCTGCGAGTCGACCTCAGAGAGGACGACCCTGTTTTCACAGTGGAGGACCCGGAGAACGGGGGATCCGTACCATACAGTCAAGTCGGCGGAGAAGTTCTCGGCAAGTCGGCCAAGCCTTCTACGTTCAAGTTGGATGTTATTTCCGACAGATTCTGTACCTGGACTTTGGATGTCCTCTACCTGTCGGACGGGGCGAAAGAGATGAAGAGTGAGCCGATTTCGAAAGAACTTCGGGCGGCGCCCGCTCCGAGTGATGCAGATGAAATTTGGGTTCAGGTCCTAGGGTCTGATCAGAGTGGCTGGTATCGCAAGAAATAGACGCGCTCTACTCGCCTGGGGGGCGAATGAAGAAGATTATTGGCGTGCTTGCCGCCCATGCACTTCTGAGTATTACCCTCGCCGCATGCACAAACGGTGACGGAGGAAGCCCGAAAGACCCTGCCGCTGCCGCCAGTCGAAACGGCAGCGGGCCGACACCGCAGGCCATCAAGAAGTGCCCTTCGGTCTCCGAAATGGAGAAGGCAATCTACGGGCGCGAGTTGCCCGACGAGGCGGTACTCGAGATCGAAGCTACCCTATGCGTAGGCGATTATGTCGCGATGGAAATCCTGGACAGCGACCTAAGACTCCATTCGTATGACCTTGCGGTGTGGCGCAATGGGAAACTCGAATCGACGCGACCGTCAAATCCGGCCACAGCTTGGAACTATCTGGTCAGCTGCGAGAACCTCCAAGTGAAGGCTTCTCCGGTTGCGGTGAAAGAATTTCTGGGGTGTGGGCATTGGAAGGATTCTCGGCCGGTTCAAAGCCAAAAGCAGGTTGCTCGTGTAGGCCAGACCTATTTGCGGCTGCTCGGGGAGGCGATATCGGAGCGGCCGGGTGGCGACAGGCATGCAAAATTTAGAGATATTTGTGCCCTGCTGAGCACTTCGCTCCGCGAAGGCTACGTGCAGAATACGAATGAGCTGTATGTTGCTGTAGATGAATTTTACGCATGCGAAGGCTGGTTGGGGGCTTACATCGACAGAAATCCATGGCTGACCGGAAGATCCCACGCTCTGCGCAACGCGCGCGTTGACGCTTCGCACGTTCTCGTAACGAAGGATCGCGCCGCCATCACACCAGATGGATACGAACCGGCTCCCATTGATCCAAGCGCCGCGGTTGTCCTCGATGGAGAGATCCGCCAGGCGAAATGCTACAACAGGGGCCAGGAGGACGGAATCCTGATGTTCGTGCGCTACGACGGAAAATGGAAGCTTGACCAAATTCTCAGCGCGAAGCGAGGCCACATGTACCGTGGTTGTTATGGCAGATTCCCGACGCATTCCCCAAGTTGAACGAACACCAGTCATTTCCTGACCAGTTGCTGGAGTATGAACGACGGACCAGAAGTGAGCCGCAGCGTCTCCTCCAATTAGGACCTGCCCTCGGCGACCAATCCGTCACTGTCCATCGTCGAGTTGGACTTGGCGCCGCATCAACCCGACTGCTCTCCCGGTCGGACGCTCCCGAGACGAAGCACACGTCGAATCGTTGCCGGAGGAGGAGTTGGGGAAGATACCAGAACTCACACCGATCAACATCACACGTCAGTGGTCACGGTCACCGCCGCAATCCTGCATCAACAGGGTCGGTGGCCGGTCCCCCCGGTGGAATGAGGGGCCCAGCAAGGGGTTCTTACGAACGAACGCCAACTTGGATGCAGTGTAGGCGGGTTGATGACGGGGCCGATACCATGGCAGGACATGAAGTCCTTCGCCTTTAAGCATGCCGACGGCCTCTGGCAGGTTGGTTTCAAGTTCCCTGGTTGGTCTAGGTGTTGGGGATGCCGAGGATTCACTTGTGAAGGCTCGGGTGGGTTCGTCGCGGATGGCTCGGGTGGTCTTGGCAATGTTGTCGGCTCCCAGGATCTTCAGGACGCCGGTGGCGAGGTCGCGGAAGGTGGCCCGGGCGAGCCTGCTGTCGATGATCGCATTCGTGGAGTCGGCGCTCATCGGCATCGGCTATCTCGTCCTCGGCGCGCTCATGGACGGGCTGGGCTCCAGTGTGGGCATGGCCACCTACGCCGCGGTCCCTCTGCTGGCATGTCTCCTGTGGCTCCCGGTGCTCTTCCGAGGGGCGCGGGTGACCACCGAGATCGAGAAGCCCGCCGACCAAAAGGCATCCTGAAACAGACCATCTCGAGCAACGCCCCTGCCCGATGGCAGGGGCGTTGCTCGTTGACATGTCGCTCCCAGTCGGCGGCGGAGCTGTCATCGCGACGATCAGCGCCGAACGGGATGGGAGGAATCGCGCCACTGTGGCAGCTGTTCAGCCTGGATCCACCGCGTAACGGTCGGCCTGTGGACGGCGAAATGAGAAGAGGTACCCGCTGACCTGCGGAAATGACAGTTCTTACGCTTCCATCCGCCGCTCACAGCAGGGCGCCTCGTAAGTGAAAGTCTCCCACAGGCCCCTTTTAGCACCACAATGATCAGGAATCCCGCGCCTGCACTGCTCCCCACCCCCCCCACGAACCGTCAACCAGCCCCGCAACCACGGGATCTTGAAACCGCCCTGGGCCTCTGGCCGGAGCACGCCACCCTCCTGCACGTATATGGTCAGCCCGTGCCCAGGACGTCATCGGCGTTGGAGTCGAGCCTCTTCAACAGGTCGTCGGAGTGGCTGGGCCGGGTGATCCGGGAGAGCTGACGGGTCGCCTCGGTCTTGAAGCGCAAGTGCATGAATCCGTGCTCGTCCGTCGCCTCGCCGACCTCTTTCCGCAGCACGGTCCCTTTCACTGTGCAAGCACCGTGCACGGTGGTACGGGGCCGGGTGGTCGGCAACCGTAGGTGCACGAGCCAAGGTCCATGTCCAAGGCGCCGCGAGTGTCCGGGTTCGGGGCCGTGAGGTCGATCTCGTACACAGCGGTGACCGATTCCTCGGACATGAGGTTCGGCAGGGTGACTTCCACGGTGGCGGTGTGGCGCAGCTCTCCGCACTCCGCGTCGTCGATGTCGTCCGAGATCTCGTCGTCGGTCGGTGTGATGCTGATGGGTACGGTGGCCGGCAGGGAGCGGATCGCCGAGCGTATGGCCGCGTAGGCGCTCCGCGCGGCTGGGGTACGCCCTCCGAACGCACCGACCGGGTGCTGCCATCACAGCGGTAACGGTTCGAGTGCGGAGTGGAAGTGGCGGAGGACCGGGCTCTGCTGGACCAGGCGATAGCCGGGGATCCTGTTCTTGTTCTTCGCGGTCCTCGCCAGGATTTCGCCGACGTGGTTCAAGTGGCTGAGCGTGTACGTCCTGCGGGGGAGGGCCAGTCGCAGGAGTTCGAAGGGGGCTGTGGTGACCGGGTTTCCGTTCTCGTCTTCCTTGCCGAGGTAGAGGGAGCCCAGTTCGACGGAGCGGATGCCGCCCTCCAAGTACAGCTGGCAGGCGAGCGCGTGGCCGGGAAAGCGGTGCGGCGCGATGTGGGGCAGGAGGCGGCCGGCGTTGAGATAGATCGCGTGCAGGCCGGGTGGTTCGAGGATGCTGATGCCTGCGTTGCGGGACAGGCAGGCGAGGTGAAGGGCCGCCTCGGCCCGGGAGCGGAGATAGTGGGGGTCGGTCACCTCGGTCAGGCCGTGGGCGATCATGTCCAGGTCTCGGCCGGCCAGTCCGCCGTACGTGGGGAACCCCTCGGTGGCGACGAGCAGCAGCTGGCATTGTTCGGCGAGCGCGGGGTCGCGTAGGCCCAGGAACCCGCCGATGTGCACGATTCCGTCTTTCTTGGCACTCATCAGGCAGCCGTCGGCCAGACGGAAGGCTTCTTCGGCGACCTCGCGCGGGCTGGCGCCCTGGTAAGCGGGCTCATGCTGGGTGACCAGCCAGGCGTTCTCGGCGAAGCGTGCGGCGTCCAGGAAGAAGGGGACCGCGTGTTCTCGGCACAGCGCGGCGGTGCGGGAGAGGTTGTCCATGGAGACGGGCTGGCCGCCTCCGCCGTTGTTCGTCAGCGTCATGATCACCACGGCGATACGGGAGGCGTCCGGGCCGCGCAGAGCGTCCTGGAGCCGCTGCAGGTCGATGTTGCCCTTGAACGGCTCGTCGCTGTCGAGGTCCTGCGCCTCACGGCAGGGCAGGTCCACGGCTTGGCCGCCGCTCAGTTCCACATTCGCGCGGGTGGTGTCGAAGTGGGTGTTGCTGAGCGTGATTCCCTCGGGGCCGAGCAGCGTGGAGAAGAGGATGCGTTCTGCCGCCCGGCCCTGGTGGACCGGGAGGATGTGGGGATAGGAGGTCAGCTCGCGTACCGCCTCCTGGAAGCGGTAGAAGGACCGTGAACCGGCATAGGACTCGTCACCGGCCATGCCCGCGGCCCACTGCGCCGCTGAGAGAGCACCTGTCCCCGAGTCGGTGAGCAAGTCGATCGTGACCTCATCGGCGCGCAGGGCGAAGAGGTTGTAGTGCACGCGCTGCAAGGCTGTTTCCCGCTGTGCTCGCGTGGTCATCGGCAGGGGCTCGACGGCCTTGATCCTGTATGGCTCCATGAGGACTGTTCTCCTGTTGGGCGCGGGGCGAGTTCCACGCATCCGTTGGCGCGACGGCAGGTCGCTCACTGCCCGTAGGCATCGGTAAGCGGGGGCGTCGGCTCCTGGGGCGGCCGGACTTCGTAGACCTCGGGTGAGAGATAGACCGTCAGCCGAGGCGGCTGCCGGGTGCTCTGGACGAGCGAGACGTACGAGATCAGTCCCACCCCCTCACTCGGGCCGCGGTGCGTCATGGCGGCAAGTGCGCGGTCAAGAGCACCGGTGTCCATGCCGTAGCGCCGCAGGGCGGTTGCGGCGCGGTTCCGGGTCACCCGGTCGTCCCTGGCGTAGTCACGCACCGGCACGTGCAAGGTGTAACCGCTGGGACGCTCCATGTCCCACTCCGTGAAGGACAGGCAGGAGACAAGCGGTCGGCGG
This sequence comes from Streptomyces sp. 2A115, assembly GCF_052245575.1. Classification (NCBI taxonomy): domain Bacteria; kingdom Bacillati; phylum Actinomycetota; class Actinomycetes; order Kitasatosporales; family Streptomycetaceae; genus Streptomyces; species Streptomyces sp. 2A115. The sequence goes on from NZ_JBQQCG010000019.1 coordinate 54,526, forward strand.
CCGAAGAACTCGGTGTCGCCGACTGTGTGGCAGAACTCCCCCAACCGTTGTGTGCAGCCACCTGGCAGCAGGCGGGAAACCGCCTGTGCGCCGGTCACGGTGAAGCCGTGGTGGGCGATGTAGACCTTCACCCGCCGTGTCTGCCAGTCCCCCACATCGATGGCGAAGAACAGAAACTCGTCGCTGTCGGGACCCCGGGACGCGGCATGCTCCAGCAGTGCCGGCCACGCCCGGCCGAATCCGAACCGGGTCAACGCCTCCTCGGTGACCTGTGCGGACAGCCCGCGGCCGTGGCAGAGCGGATTGACGTAGACCTTGACGCCGGGCGCCCGGTCCTTGCGTAGATCCATCGCGCACCACAAGGCGAACGGACCTTGGGCGGTGGCCGGGAAGAACAGGTCGTCCACCCGGTTCACCGGCTCGGTCGAGAAACTCCAGCGTTTGGCCAGCGCCTCGAGAGCCCGTCGGCCCACGCGTGCGCTCTCGGCGAAGGAGCGCGTGGCACACCCGGGCTCGACCACGACTCGCACGGTCGGAGCGTCTCCGGTGGGGAACGAAACGGAGAACTCGGCCGGAGAGTGGTCGTCGGAGACGAAGGACGGCGACGGTGGGCCGGCGGCCAGTGGACGCTGGGCCGAGGGGCCCAGAAGATCGAGCAGGGATCGTGTGGAACCGCCGTCGGGCGGGCTGACACCCACGGCGTCGCATACCTCCGACAGTTGGTGACTCAGGTGCTCGCCCAAGGTGACCGCGGGCCGAGACAGGTCGGCTGCGGCCTGGGACGAGGAGTTCAGCTGTGAGGGACCGGTTGAGGCCATTGCGGGCTCCAGAGACACGCGCCGTTGGGACAGGCCTCACCGTTTCAGTCGCCGCCGTCGCCCCGGTCACCTCCCAGTCGCGCGACGGTTACGCGCAGTCGCGCTCCGGTCACGTGGTGTCGTATGCTCGCGGAACCTGGGAAATGGATCACCGAGGGAGCAGTGAGCGCACGGTACGAATTCAGGATCCTGGGGCCGCTGGAAGTCCGGCGTGACGGGCACCCGGTGGTCATCGGCGCGGCCAAACTCCGGCTGCTGCTCGCCGCATTGCTGGTCGAGGCCAACCAAGTGGTCACCGTGGAAAGGCTGATGAGCCGACTATGGGGCGACCGGCCCCCAAAGGAGGCCCGCAACACGCTCCAGAACTACGTACTGCGCCTGCGCCGTGTTCTCGACTGCCCCGCAGACGGTACCCCCGTAGTCACCCACCCTCGCGGCTACGTGATCAAGGTCGACCCGGACATACTGGACCTGCACCGTTTCACCGTCCTCGCCCTCCAGGGCCGCACCGCGCTCAAGGAGGGAATGGCGGCGAGCGCGGCACAGGTGCTGTGCGAGGCACTGGCACTGTGGCGCGGCGAACCGCTCTCGGATCTCCCCGCGGACCTCCTCCACGACTTCGTACCGGCCTTGAATGAACAGCGTCTGGACGCCCTGGAGCTGAGGATCGACGCCGACCTCGTGCTGGGCCGGGCCGCCGACGTTCTGCCGGAACTGCGCGCACTCATCGGGGCCCACCCGCTGCGCGAACGCTTCTGGGCCCAGCGGATGCTGGCGCTCGCCCGCTGCGAGAGGCAGGGAGAAGCGCTGGAGTGCTACCGGGAGGTCGCCCGACTGCTGGCCGACGAACTGGGGGTCACCCCGGGGACAGAGCTCAGGAGACTGCACCAGCGGCTGCTGGCCGCCGCACCGGACCTGAGTGAAGCACTTGACAAGGAGGCGGCCGCGCGTCCTCGTGGAGCGGGGAACCTGCCGATCGAAATGACCACGTTCATCGGCCGCGAATCACAACTGGCCGAGGTGCGCGCCCTGCTGGCACCCGCCCGGGTGGTCACCCTCACCGGAGTCGGTGGCGTCGGCAAGACCCGGCTCGCGCTGCGGGCGGCGGCGGAACTGGAACCGGCGTTCGCGGACGGCGTCCGGCTCGCGGACCTCGCGCCCCTGACCGATCCCGAACTTCTCGGCCGGGCCGTCGCCGAAGCCCTCGGGCTGCGTGACCATTCCGCTCGGCCCGCCGTGGACACCATCCTGGATCATCTGCGCGACCGGCGGCTCCTGGTCGTCCTCGACAACTGCGAGCATCTGGTCGATGACGTCGCGACCCTGGTCCTGAGGATGGCACGGGCGGCCCCCGGACTGCGCGTACTGGCCACCAGCAGACAGCGACTGGGGATTCCGGGCGAACACGTCCTGACGGTGCCCTCACTCACCGTCCCCGACGCAGACTCCCCCTTGCTGATCCAGAGGGCTGACGGTGCGCTTTTTGTCGAGGATGGCACAGCGGAACACTCCGAGGCCGTCCGGCTGTTCATGGACCGTGCCGTCGCCGCTGCCCCGGCGTTCCGGATCGCCTCCCGCAACCGTGGTGCGATCGCCCAGTTGTGCCGACGGCTGGACGGGATTCCGCTCGCGATCGAACTGGCGGCGGTACGGCTGAATACGATGACGGTCGACGAGATCCTGGAACGCCTCGACGACAGGTTCCGTTTGCTGTCCGTACCGTACGGTCACCCCTCCACCCGCTACCGGCACACCCTGCGCGGTGTGGTCGACTGGAGCTACGACCTGTGCACACAGCAGGAGCAGTTGCTCTGGAGCCGTCTGTCGGTGTTCTCCGGCGGCTTCGATCTGGAGGCAGCCGAGGCGGTGTGCGGGGGAGAGGGCATCGCCCGTGAGGATGTGCTGAACCTGCTGGCCGGGCTGGTGGACAAGTCGATCGTGGCGGTGAACAGTTCGGGCGACCGCGCCCGGTACAGCCTGCTCGAAACCATCCGCCAGTACGGTCAGCAACGGCTCCGCGAACAGGACGGCGCAACAAAGCTCCGCCTCCGGCACAGCGACTGCTACCGGATGATGGCCGTGCGCGCCGGCGGCGAGTGGTGCGGACCGAGGGAAGCCGACTGGCTGATCCGGCTACGGACCGAACTTCCCAACTTCCGGACCGCGCTGGACTTCTGCACCACGCGCCGTGACTGCGTGGACGCGGGTCTCGAGATCGCCGTCAATCTCGCTCGCACCCGGTGCTGGTTCTTCAACAGTACGTTGGGCGAGGGGCGGCACTGGCTGGAGCGCCTCCTCGGCCGGAACACCGATGCGCCGCAGTCCCTGATCGCGGGCGGCCTGGCGATGAAGGCATGGATCGCACTGTGCCAGGGGGACAACCCCTCCGCTGAGGCGTTTTTGATCGAATGCCGGACCATGGCGAGCGAACTCCCCGACGGTGCGGTGGCTCCGCCGGTGACCTTCATCGAAGGCGCTCACGCCATGCTCGTCCGGGGCGACCCGTGCTCCGCCGCTCTTCTGACCGAGGCGCGGGACCAGTTCCGCGCGGCGGGCCAGTGGGGTGACGCTCATATGGCCACGATGCTCTGGGCCATGGCCGAGGCGTTCCTCGGCGACCGTGCCTCAGCCCGCGCGGCCCTCGACGCGTATGTCGTGGAGGCCGCGGAGAGCGGTGCCGAGTGGGCCCGCACCTGGGCCCAGTGGTGCACCGGACTGTTCGAGCTTCGACATGGCACGCCAGACCGTTCCCCGGCCCACCTGCGCGAAGCGCTGGGCCGGCAATGGGCCATCGGCGACAGCTGGGGCCCGGTCTGGGGTGTCGAGACGCTGGCTTGGGCCATGGCAGCCACCGGTCACCACGCAGCGTCGGCACGGCTTCTGGGCGCTGCCCATCGCCTGCGGCAGGACACAGGAGTCGCTCTCATCGGACTGCGCCCGTTCCACGACGCCCACGTCACCACCGAGCACCAGGTCCGCCAGGCCCTGGGCACTCAGGAATACGAGACGGCATGGTCCCAGGGTGTATCCGCCCAGGACGGTGTGCGGCTCGCCCTGGAGGCACCGGATCACGGAGCCCGTCGCGTCACCGACTCGCTGTAGCAGGCACTGCGAGAGACGAGACAGGCGCCGTCGACGCCGAGGCCGATGCCGAGGTCGGCATGTGACGAAGGCGGCCGTCCGTTTCTTCAGTACGTCGTCCCGCACGGCCAGAGGTGCGGCAGAGACTCTCCGCGCCACAGGTCGAGGGCCTCGTGCAGCAGGTCGAAGTGCCTGTGCCGACCGGCCCGCCGCAAGCGCCGCGTGACCGCGCCGGACGAGCCCGATGAAGCGGTGCGGGGCCAAATCCTCCGGCCGGACTGCGACCAAATGGGTGGCGGGACGGGTGACCACCAGGTCGGGGACTATAGTCCCGCATCCGGCGCCGCAGGTCGGCACGGCCGAACCGGTGGCCGATACAAAGGAAAAGGTCGTTGAGTTCTCGGTCCCAGGCCGTCTCCACATGTTCGTCGGTCATGCCGGAAAGCTGTCCGCGTCGGAGCCCGGCCAAGTCCCGACTCCACTCGTTGGAGGGGTGGTTGTGCAAGCCGTCCCTGACACACCATCAGTCAACTACACTTCGCACGACGTCTGTGAACTGGCCAGGTAGCGAAACGCTGCTGGAGTACCAGTACTCCAGATCCAGACGAAGGCTCAGCAGCAGGCCGAGCGCGAATTCGACCTGGACCAGAGGATGACCGCCGTTACAGCATGGTTCGTCACTGTTGTCCTAGGGGTGCCCTAGGCTGTGATCGCAGGTTTTCTCATCACATGATCAAGGGCTCGCGGCTGGGTTCCGGGCCTGAGTTCGATGCGGACGGTGTTGTCATCCTCGATGACGTAGGTGGGATCCGTGGACTTCTGCCATCCCAGCCGCAGCAGGTAGTACCGGTGATCACGTTCGATCAGCAACCGCAGTCCGCTGTAGCGATACCGGTAGTGCGCGCCACGTCCCAGATCCTCTACGTTCGGTCCCGGCGGAGCGATGCTCAACGGGTCGGTGCTCAGCACGACCACGGCCACGCGGCGCACCAACTGGTCGGCGTCACGGCGCGCGTCCTGACGGCCGAGCTGCCCAGCTACCAGCGCCACCACCCAGATCAGGAAGAGACCTGCGACTAAAAGGGACACGGCACGCTCCCATGACGATCTGTGTGACTCGTCGGCGGCAGCGGCGGCGCGGGTCTGGCCAAGGAGCAGCCCCGCCGCCACGAGCAAGGGCGCTGACCAGGCGAAGGGCTGGATCCAGCGCCACAGCAGCATCAGGACGACTCCCGCGGCGACGAACCCGAGGTAAGCCCGCGCTATCGCGCGTCCGAGTTCGTGGCTTCGGCGGAGGTGGCGCTCGGGGAGGTGCAGGGCGATCAACAGCCGGGGAATGGCCGGTACCAGGAGTGCCAGGGCCATCACTTCGAGAGCGGGCATGGCGGCGAGCCGCAGGCTGCGCATCACCAGCTCGAAGGTGCTGAAGCCCATGGCGAGGCTGTCCAGGTGGAAGTATCCGAAGTAGGCGTTGGTGTAGATGTAGCCCGCGTAGAGCATCAGGCCGCCCACGAACGATGTTGCTCCCACAGCTGAGTTGACGAGTTCCAGACGGCTGCCGCTGTTGGTCTGTGGGGCGGGCGGGGGTGGAGCGTGTCTGTTCGGGAGGCTGCGGAGGCGATGGGGTGCAGACCCACGGCGGAGCGCGCGGCGGCGCGAGGCCGGGCGAGCGGGGAGGCTCGGCGAAGCGGGGGGATCTGCCGGGGCCGGGCCCTGGGATGCGGATACGCCCATCCCGTCAGCTCGCCTCGGGTGACACGTTGTTCTCCGGCGTGGTGGGAGACTCCGAACAGGTCTCGCCGGGAGCTGGTGTCGGGCTGCATGAGGGCGTGGGGTCTGTCGGCGGGCTCCCGGTGACACCGGCGCCGGGCCCATCGGTTGGCTCGGTATACGTCGGCGGCGGCTCCACGGAGGGAATACCCGGGTCTCCAGCCGCCGCACCGCCGTTGTCCTGGCTGCCGACGGATTCGCTCCCGCCATCTTGGCCGCCGGTAGATCCGCCACCGTTCTCGCCGCCGGCAGATCCTCGGCCGTCGTTCTGACTGGGGACCGTCACTGCGGACGAAGTCACTCCCGGCGTCGGCACTCCGCCAGGTAAATTTCCGCCAGGTGGCCTGCCCGAAGAGCCGCACCCCGCGGCTCCGAAGCCTAGGACCACCACCATGGCAATCGCTGTAGCGGTACCGCCCCTGATCACGACAGCCGGGCACACACGCATCCGCGCCCCCCTCACAACGGACAATCCTCCACGGCGTGTAAGCACAGGATTCCATCGGATTCGGGCACTGGCCGCATCCGGGGCGAAATTACGCAAGCAGGCGCACCAACGTGCTAGAGTGCGCCGCTATTTGACGACGACAGCTCGTCCACGGAACTGGAACCGCGGGCAGAGCCATTTCGGGGATCCCCATGAGGTGGCTCGTGGCATGGGACACGAGCGACCAGGCCATGATCCTGCCGGGTGGCCTCTTCGGAGCTGACGACACCGGCGGGCAGGACCGCCTCGTGTCGATGGTCAGACTTGAGTGCGGGATCGCGTTCACGGCTGCTGAAAACGAGGACTGGCGGCCCGGCGACGGGGAAAAGGCGTGCTCCGAAGCGGAGACACCGAGGCGGTTGTTCGGCGTCTGCTCATCCTGCTCGGCGCCGCCGGGCTGTGGGCCGCCCCCAGGCTGCCTCACCTGCGGTCCCGCCTGCCCTGGGCTACACGGGGCAGTGAGGGCGACAAGGGACGCCACCTCTCCGGGGCCCCGACTTCCCGGCTCACATCAAGAGCCGGGCCAGGCGTGAGAAGGGCATCCGCCAGCGGCCGGCCAGGCACTGACAGACCGGAACAAGACCGGGCTCAGCCTGAGGAAAGCAGGCGGGGCCCGGTACGTGTAGACGGTGAGCCCTACTCGTTCTGACGAACTTCGAAGCCAACCGCTGACAGACGATCTACTCCGCAGACTGCCGCCCACGACCCGCGTGAGCACCCCGGAAGACCGTCACACCAGCCTTTTGACCTGCGACTTCAAGTAGGCGGAGGCTCAATGAGAAGGGCCTGGCCTGCCTGGAGCCCGATGGGGCGGAGGCCGTCCCCGCCGACTCGGCTTTGGCGATGAGGACTTCGTCATCGCGACGGCCACCACCTGCCCGGTCAGGCTCGGCCAGCCGTTCACCCGTTGGTCGCTGCGCAAACTCGTCGCCTACCTGCGGAAAGTCCACGACTGAGTGATCCGCAAGCGGCGAACTGCTCGCCGACGGGCGGCTGACCGCCGACCAGGTCCACCAGCTGCCCGACGCGGTGGAAGACGCCGTCACCGCCCTGTCGGCCACGCTCTTTCTTTCGTCGAGGCCTTCGCTGTGCCTGCAGACATGACCGAGCGTCACCTCCTGTTGTGGCCGGACGCGCGGCCGGCCACAGTGCCGGCGTGACGGGTGGTTTGGCGTGGACCGGGCGACCGTCCCTGGTTAGCCCTCGGTGAGCTCGGCACTCTGACGACGAAGTCGGTTCCGTATCCCCTCGGCACCGGGGTGGTCGAGGTCGTCGAGAATGCCCAGGGCACGCCGCCAGGCGTCGCGGGCCGTGTCGGTCTCGTCGGCCGCGTGGTGCGTGTCGCCGAGGCGCGTGAGGGTCTCGGCTTCGCCGAAGGGGTCGCCGAGCACCCGGTACAGCTCCAGGGCGTGGTGATAGCAGTCGGCGGCCTGGTCGCGTTGGCCGAGCTGGTGGTGGGCGTAGCCGTACGTGTCCCAGGTGGCTGCCGTGACCGTGTGGTCCGCGGTGTCCTTGAGCAGGTTCAAGGCCTGATGACAGTAGGTGAGGGCCTGCTGGTCGCCGCGGGTGGCGTGATACCAGCCGAGGCTGTTGAGGATCTTGGCCTGCCCGACCTGATGGCCGGCGGCCCGGAAGTCCTCAAGGGCCCGCAGGAGATGGTCTTCCGTGTCGTAGCGGTTCTCCAGGGAGTACGCCATGACGATCGTGGTGCGCGTGTGGCCCTGACCGACGCGGTCGCCGATACGGCCGAACAGATCGAGCGCCTGGCCGAGATGGTGGTGGGCGTCCTCGAAGCGAAGCAGCCGGATGTGCGCGAACGCGAGGCCGAGGTGGGTGTGGGCCTGCCCTGGCTGCCCGGCCTCCTCGGACAGCCGTCGCGCGGTGAGCAGCCCGGTGCGCTGGCTGGTTAGGAGGTCGTGCCAGTGGCAACGCCGTTGGAGGTAGGTGGCCATGGACCGGGCCAGCCGCCAGGCGTGCGTGTCCAGGCCGGTCTCTGCGGCCTGGCGCAGGGCGGCGAGCAGGACGGGGTGCTCGGCGGTGAACCAGGCGAGAGCCTCTGCGTGGTCGGTGATCTGCTCGGGGCTCACACCAGGGCCGGGGGGAGTGGGAGTGATGGGGGCGCGGTACGGGTCGAGCAGGTGGTCGGCGTGGTGGGCGGTGGACAGATAGTGGTCGAGCAGTCGACGCCCTGCCTGCCGCCCGGTGTCTGGGCCGAGGGCCTGTGCCTGTTCGGAGGCGTAGGCGCGCAGCAGATCATGGAAGGTGTATCGGCCGGGGGAGTGTTCGGTGATCAGGTGCGCGCGGGCCAGTTCGGCCAGCGGGGCCCGTACCCGGTGAGGGTCGAGGCCGGCGAGGCTCGCGGCTGCCGCAGCGGAGATGTCGGGGCCAGGATGCAGGCCCAGCAGCGCGAACAGCCGGGCCGCACCCGGGCCCAGGGCGCGATGGGACCAGGAGAACACCGCGCGTACGTCCGTCATCGGGTCGCCGTCGCTGGTGAACGCCGTCAGGCTGCCGTGGGCGTCGGCCAGCTCGCCGGCCAGCCGGGCCAGGGGGAGAGCGGGCCGGGTGGCGGCGCGGGCGGCGGTGAGGGCCAGGGCCAGAGGGAGCCGGGCGCACCGGGCGACGATCTCCTGAACGGCGTCCGGTTCAGCCGCCACCCGGTGCTCGCCCAGCCGGCGGGTCAGCAGGTCGTGGGCCTCGGCCGGGGAGAGAAGGTCCAGGGGCATGGGTTGGGCTCCCTCGGTGGCGACCAGACCGGTGAGCCGGTCGCGGCTGGTGATCACGGCCAGGCAGGTGGGAGAGCCGGGCAGCAGGGGGCGGACCTGGTCGGCGTCGCGGGCGTTGTCCAGCACCACCAGCACACGCCGCCGGGCCAGCAGACTGCGATACAGGCCCACCCGCGCCTGAAGGTCCACCGGGACGCGCTGCGCCGGCACGCCCAGCGCGTCGAGGAAACCCCGCACCGCCTGATCGGGTGTCACCTCCGCGCCGCCGGGAGCGAAGCCGCGCAGGTTCACATACAACTGGCCGTCCGGGAACCGGTCGGCCACCCGGTGCGCCCAGTGCACCGACAGCGCCGTCTTGCCCACCCCCGCCGGCCCCGACACAGCCGAGACCACCACCGCGGCCGGCCGCTCGGCAGCGGCGGCCAGGATCCCGTCCAGCCGGGCCAGCTCCTCCACCCGGCCGGTGAACCCCCGTGTCTCGGGCGGCAATTGCGCCGGGACGACCTGGCCGGTCCCCGCCTCGACACGTGGTGTACCGCGCGTTGCGGGCGGCGCGGCTTCGCCCCGCAGGATCTCCTGGTGCACCTGTTGCGCCACGGCACCCGGGTCCGTGCCCAACTCCTCGGCCAGCCGCTTACGCAGGACGGTGTAGCAGGCCAGGGCCTCCGGGCCACGCCCTGCGGCCCGCAGTGCCCGCATCAGTGCCACGGTGAGTGGTTCGACCAGCGGATGTTCGGCTGCCAGGGCGGTCAGCACCCCGATCACCTCGGCATGCTCGCCGGTGGGGGACTCGGCCTCGGCCCAGGCCAGCACCGCCTCGATCCGCCGCTCCCGCCAGCTGTGCCGGGTGCACTCCGCCCATCCGCCGGTCAGCCCCGCCAGCGGCTCACCGCGCCACAATCCGAGCGCCGCACGCAACATCCGGACCCGCTCTGCGTCCGTACGGCCCTCGCCGCGTGCCTGTTCGACCAGCTGCCGGAACCGGTGCACATCGACCTGGCCCGGCGGTACGTCGAGCAGATACCCGCCGGGACCGCGCCGTAGCCGCGCGGATGCGTCGGCGTTCGCCAGCAGCCGACGGATCCGGGCGATGTGCGCGTAGAGCGAGGGACGCACCTGTGCGGGCACGTCCTCCCCCCAGACCCGGTCGATCAGCGTGTCCGACGCCACCCAGCGGCCCGCGTCCGCCAGCAACACGGCCAGGACCGTGCGCTGTTTGGCCGGCCCAGGATCCACCACCGCGCCGTCCGCACCCCGTAACTCGACCGGGCCCAGCAGCAGAAATTCCGTCATGTGCTTCCCCGTTGGTCGCTCGCGTCGGTCGCTCGGCTCACCCCGCCGACCAGTGAAGCAAGGTTCTCGCAAGGTTCCTGTCCACATTCACGCCAGACCGTGAGCCAACGGCCCGCGACACCGGCGGGTTCCCGACCGGAAGGGACACGATGATTCATCTGCAACGGCTGGCGCTGCTGGCCGTGCCCGTGGTCGCCGCGATGTCGCTGGGGGTTCCCGCCAGCGCGGCGCAGAGTGACATGCACTGGCGCGCGGCCGACGAGAATGTCAGCGCCGCGAACAGGAGTCCCCTTTACCCGTCCTACGACAGGTGTATGGATCAGCGCAAGATCATGCAACGGCGCGGCTATACAGTGAGCGACGGATGCTACAACGACCTCGGCTGGGGCTGGTACTTCCTGTACAACCTGTGATCTGGCGGCCATGGTTCAACGCACCGTACAGCGAGCCGTATCCGCGCTGGTGCTCGGCGAGCAGCGACAACTCCACCGGCGTCCGCGTCGGGCCGTCCGCGCACAGCAGCGCGTCGGTCAGTTCGAAGAACGCATCCGCTCGCGCGGACAGACACCCGTAGAAGGCCGTCCGAAAGCGTGACACGCAGCGAACTCATGCCGTTCGCCGGCCCGTTGCAGCGCACTCATCCCCACGGCCTTCCTTGTGAACCCCTGGATCTCGTCGCAGAGTTCAGGATCACGAGGAAGGCCGCCCTCATACCCTGCGATCACTCCAAAGAGTGACCACTCGACCGGGCCCGAGGTTAAGGATCAAGCTCACGCCGGCGAGGACGTGTCCGGCCGACACGGAAGCTTGCTGTGAGCGAACAGGCAGGTATCGCAGGTGCAGGTCCTTCGGGACCCGCAGGGCCGTTTGAGGGGAACCGTGCCATCCGACTGGGTGGGTGTACGACTCCTGGGAGCAGCACGGCCTCTCGCTCCACGGCGCTCGCAGGTCAGTATCAGTCCATGCGTCAGAGCAGCGGCAATCCAAGGATCATCGCATCAGTTGTGAGCGTGGTCGCGGCAGTGGCCTGTCAGCAGGTGCCCGGCGAGCAGTCCGCTGCCGGGCCGGCAGCGTCGGGCCACTCGCCCGCGCGCGGTGAGATCGGAAGCTCAGGTGAATTCGGTACTTACGTCGGGATGTGGGTCACCGCAGACGGTCAGATCCGGCAGGAACTGCTCCCCAACGGTCGCTACGACGAAGCCCGGGGTGAGCGCGAAAGTGCCTACACCGGCCGTTACTGGGTGAAAGGAAAGCGCATTGAGTATGTAGACGACACGGGCTTCACCGCCGACGGAGAGTTCCAGGGCGACACCCTTCACCATGGTGGATACGTCTTCTATCGCGAGGGCAGCTCGGCGCACCGCCGGGCCACCGGCAGACACGCGTGACGTGAGGGCGATCTGGAGAGCCGCCATCCCTCCCCGGGTTCCCTGCTCCACCATCGGCGCGGTTCGCGAACCAGAGTTCGGGAACGTCGTTGACCGAGCATGAAGATCATTGCTCCCGCTTTCCGATGTGGTTCGTCCGCGGATGGGGAATCGGCGGGCCCTCAGGAGTGTGTCTCTTGGCGCCGTTCGGGGGGTGGAGCGTCGCTGGGGGTCCGGCGCTTGGGCAGCGCAGCCAGCAGAGCGAGGGCTTCGCCCGAGCGGCTGCCGGGCTCTGCGCTGAAGATGACAAGTTGCTGATCCGGTGCGTCGGGCACGAGGAACTTCTCGAAGTGCAGTTCCAGCGGTCCTACCTGCGGGTGTTCTATGTTCAGCGAGCCACGGGCAGGCGAGCGCACGTCCTGCCGGGCCCACAGACGACGGAACGCTTCGCTGCGTACCGACAGCTCTCCGACGAGTTCCGCCAGCCGGGGATTGTCGACGTCGGGGCCCGCTCGGAGGCACAGGCAGGCGACCAGGCCCGCCAGTGCGTGTTTGTCCTGTCCGTGCATCTGGGCGTGCCCGGGTTCGAGGAACATGGATCGCACCATGTTGGTGCCGGGCGCGTACACCGGTGAGAGTGCCTGCGCCAGGTCGTTGGCGGCGAGCACGTCCATCAGCCGGCCCACAACGTAGGCGGGGGTGTCGATCGCGGATTCGAGGAGCCGCAGGACGCCCGGGGGCACGCGCTCGGGGCTGCGCCGGGCGCCGCGGCGGCGGGTCTGCGCCTGTGTGGCCAGGCGGTGCAGATGGGCCCGTGCCGCCTCGTCAAGCCCGAGCGCATGGGCGATGGCGTCCAGGACCTGCGGAGAGGGGCGCCGGTCTCTGCCCTGTTCGAGGCGCAGGTAGTAGTCGGCGCTGATGCCGGCGAGCAGGGCCAGTTCTTCGCGCCGCAGACCGGGGACACGGCGCCTGCCCGCTGTCGTTGGCAGGCTGACGTCCTCGGGACGCAGCAGCTCTCGGCGGGCGCGCAGATAGTCGCCCAGGGCATTGCCTTTCCGGCTTGTCATGAGCTTGAGCCTACGGTTGCGGGGGTGGCGCCAGCCTGGTCCTGTCAGTCCCAGGATCAGCTGGACCCTGGGAAGAACGGTGGAGGCGATCCACCGTTACGCCATGTCCTTCACCGAAACTGACACGGCCGTGAGCACGCTGCAGTGCCCGGCCCTTTCTCTGCGCGACTACGGCATCAACGTCCTTGGGCGGCGGCGCAATGGCTGAGCGGCCGGCACGGAACCTGAGCGGTGCAACGGTCATCGTCACCGGCGCGAGTTCGGGGATCGGAGCTGCGGCAGCCCACCGCTTCGCCGCCCTGGGAGCGACCGTGGCGGTTGTGGGCCGCTCAGCGCCCGCAACGGCGGCGGTGGCACGGAGCGCGGGTGGGCACGCCCACCTCGCCGACTTCAGCCGGCTCGACGACGTCCGCCGTCTCGCGGCCGAACTGCTCGAACGCTACCCCCGCATCGATGTCCTGGCCAACAATGCAGGCGCGCTGTTCTCCTCGCACGGCTTGACCCCGGACGGGCACGAGCGGACCTTTCAGATTGGCCACCTGGCGCCCTTTCTGCTCACCACCTTGCTCTGGGACCACCTGAAGCAGTCACCCGACGCTCGCATCATCCAAACCGGCAGCAACGTCTACCGGGGCGGCCGGATCGATCTGGACGACCTGAACAGCACCCGCGGGCGCTACCGAATGATGCGCGTGTACAGCATGACCAAACTCGCCACGCTGCTGTTCACACAGGAGTTGGCCCGCCGCATGGAAGGCACGACGGTGACCACCACAGCCTTCCACCCAGGAATGACCGCCAGCAACGCCTTCCGGGACAACCGGCTGGCCTCCTTCCTCACCCACTCCTGGCTGAGTCCGGCGATCACTCCCGAGAAGGGCGCGGAGCCACTGCTGCACCTGGCCACCACACATGATCCGCGCAGCGTCAACGGCCGCTACTTCCATCGCTTCAAGCACGAGGAACCCCGCAACGCCCAGGCCCGTGATGCGGAACTGGCGCGCAAACTATGGGAATACTCCGCACAATTGACGCAAGCGCCGAACTGGCGCTCCACGCACTGACGGGGAACCCGGCTCGGTCGGGTGTGCACATGAGCCCCCACCCCGCAAACGGTGGGACTGTAAAACCGCATTGCAGCAGCCGCTGGACGAGTCCGGCAGCGCTCTGGTGGGGACTTGTCCTGGTCTTACCGGAGCTCCGCAGGCTGATACCGGCAGTCCGGCGGCCGTTTCGCCACGGCTGCCGCGGCCAGGATGCGATGCGGGACGGGGACCGGGATCCCCGGATCGGTGACCGCCGCGCATGCCGTGTCGCGGTCGTGCAGCAGCCCGGCAAGGACGCGGGCCGGCAGCCGCAGACCGCGTATCGCGGTCCCGCGGACGTAGGCCGCTGGGTCGTTCAGCAGCCGCACCGCGTCGGCCGGTGACAGCCGGGTGTCCTCGGCCGCGCGGCGGCGCACCTCGGCTTCTGGGTCGCGGGCGAGACGTGCGACGTCGGCAGGCGTGGACTCCGGATCGGCGACCTCCCCCGTCACACCCCACTGGGCCAGGTTGTTGGAAGGCGAGGGCCGCTGATACGCCTGCGGGTCCACGTGAAAGCGCCCGATGGCCATGTGCTCGCCCGCTCGCAGGGGCCTGTGGCCCGTGCGTGGTCCCAGGCGGCGGCCACCACCGGGTGACATCCTCCCCCTCCGGCTCGGTGAGTCGCAGCAGCGCCGAGCCGGAGGGGGCAACGATGTCATCAGTCCCCATTCGAACGATAGACACCGAACGCTTCGGGCTGCCGCTCCAGCCAGAACCGGACGATCGCAGCCCGCCGTCAGCGGTACCCTCGGCGCCGGGAGCCGGGACGTCAGCCCGGATCACCTGCTTGCGCGCGCTTCCGCCATGGGTACGTGCTCAGGCTGTGGTTCCGCCGTCGATCTGGAACAGGCTTCCGGTCACGAACGACGCGCCCGGACTGGCGAGGAAGACCACACCCGCCGCGATCTCCTCCGGCGTCCCGGCGCGGCCGAGCGCGATCGGACTGATGATGCGGGCGACCTCCTCCCCGCCGCCGGGGTTGATGTCGCTGACGGTCACTCCGGCCTGCACCACGTTGACCGTGATGCCCCGGGCAGCCAGGTCGCGGGCGGCGCCGCGGGTGTAGCCGGCGACACCGGCCTTGCTGGCGGTGTAGTCCGTGTAGCCGCAGAAGCCGACACGGGTGCCGGCGACGGACCCATGGTGATGATGCGGCCTCCGTCGGTCATCACCTGTGACGCGGCCTGGATGGCGGCCACGACGCTGAGGAAGTTCACGCGGTACAGGTGGTCGATCGCTGCCTGGTCCCGGCCGGGCTTGTCGATGTTTTCGACGATCGCGGTTCCCGCGTTGTTGACGAGGATGTCGAGGTGGCCGAAGTGGTCGACCACGTCGTACACCAATTGGACGGCCCTCGAGAGATCGGCCTGATCGGCGTGGAACGCCACCGCCTTGACGCCCTTGGCCAGCAGCTCGGCGACCACCGCCTCCGCCCGCTCGGCGGAGGAGACGTAGCTGATGGCGACGTCGGCGCCCTCGTCCGCGAGGGCCCGTGCGGTGGCCGCGCCGATTCCGCGTGAACCGCCGGTGACCAGTGCGACCTTGCCGGTGAGTGAGGGTGACATGTGGCTCCGTCCATTGCTGTCGATGTCGTACGTGATCGACGCTATGGATGGGACCTTCCGGCGCCCTTGTCCATGACCTTCCGGTGCTGGTGATCAGCCCATGGGGACGGTACGCCCCACCATGTCGGCATCCGCGAGCGCCTCGTACATCACCTCGAGCGGGTCCAGAGCCGAGGCTGCCCGCCAGGCCGCTTCGAACCGTTCGGCGCCCAGGGCGTCGCGCGCCCGTGCCGTGCTTCGGTCGCGCCAGGTGGTGGCGAACGGCAACAGTGCGGCTCCGATCGAGGTACGCAGGCTCTCCGCGGCTGACAGCAGCGTCGTCGATCGGAGGTGATCACCATGCTCCCCGGTCATCCGGGCCGAGAGCAGCATGGTGAGAGAAAGTCCCCAGCCGCCGCTGATCTTCCGGAACGTGTGCAGCGCCTCGCGCAGCGCCGCCGTCGCGCCCGCTGAATCGTCACCGTCCCACCGCACAGCGCCGCGCAGCAACGCGGCCCATGCGAGCCCTTTGGGATCCGCCAGTTCACGGTGCGCCGATTCGGCTCTGACGCTGAATTCGGCCGCCCCGCTCCGGTCGCCGGCGGTGATGGCGGTCATCGTTCGGAAGGTCAGGGACCATCCCTCCAGCCACCGGTCATCGGCGAGTCGCGCGCACCGTCCAGCCTCGGCCAGGTGCTCCTCGGCCCGCTCCAGGGCGTCGGAGTACAGGGCCGCGAGTCCCAGGTTCGCACGGGCATGCGCCATGCCACGCAGGTCACCGGCTCGTTCGCACAGCGCCATGGCCTGTCGGCACGCCGTGACGACCATCGGGAGGTCGCCCTGGCCCACGGCCAGACACGCGGCGGCGAGCAGCGCATGGGCCCTGTCCGTGTCCGTGTCTGGCACCGCGGCTCCGGCGGCTCCGGCGGCTCCCGTGGTCGTTCCCCCCTCCCCATCCCGGCCCTCATCCCGGTTCGGCATCGGCGTCGGCGCGGACAGGGCCAGCGCACGGGCGAGCCAGCCGCGCCCCTGGGCGTAATGACCGCGCAGGTCCCAGAACTGGTACAGGGCGCCGGCCATCCGCAGTGCCCTCGAAGCGTCGTTCCGCTCGATGCACCATTCCAGCGCCGCGCGGATGTTGCCGTGCTCGGTCTCCAGCCGTTCCAGCCAGACCGGCTGCTCCGGGCCGCGCAATCCGGCCTCGGCGACTTGGGCCAGCGCGGTGTCGGGGGCCGGTCCTGCCCCGAGCTGGCGCGGCGCCGGCGCCTAGAACAACCCGAATCGGGACATGACGGCATTGAGCATTAGAGGAAAACGACCTCTCAGCGCAGGCATGGACATCGGTTGGGGGCGGGTCCTTGATTGCCTGTGTAGAGGGGGCTGAGGGCGATTGGGTAGCTGCGATCAGACGTGTGACCGTTGCGATGGGCAGAACGTGACGATGGAGTGCGCCGTCTAGCTGGGGGAGGACGGTGGGGGTGCAGTCGAGGCTCGGACGACGAGTTCGACCGGTGGGTCGCTCGCCGGTGGCATTTGGGTGCCGGGCTTTTCGATGGCGTGGACGAGACGCCTGATTCCGTCTCCGGCCGCGGCGTCGAATGGCTGGCGCACGGTGGTCAGGGGTGGGGTGACGTGGGCGAAGACGGGGTTGCCGTCGAAGCCGATGACGCTCACGTCGTGGGGCACGCGTCGACCGGCTTCTGTCAGGGCGTGGATCAAGCCGACCGCCATGTCGTCGCCCGAGACGAAGACCGCGGTCACCTCGGGGTCGGCGGCCAGTTTGCGGCCCGCTTGGTAACCGGAGTCGGCCGACCAGTCGCCTTCGACGAGGGGCGGCTGGTGCCTGTCGCGTGCCGCCAGTGCTGCTCGCCATCCCTCGACACGGTCTCTGGCGGCGTACCAGCGCAGCGGTCCGGCGAGGTGGTGGACGGTCTGGTGTCCCAGATCGAGCAGGTGGTCCGTGGCGGCCCGCGCCAGCAGATCGGCGCCAACCCCCGCGGTCACCGCTCGAGGGCCACCGAAGACAGATGGTGCGCCGAGGAAGAGGACCGGCACGTCGACGCGGACGGACACCTCTCCTTCGATGACGGGCTCGGAGACGATGATGCCGTCCACGCCCTGCTCCAGGAGGGAGCCCACGGCGCGGGCGATATCATCCGGTTCGCCGTCCAGCGTGTTGACCACTCGGAGTGCGTAACCGGAATCCCGCACGGCTTTCTCAATGGCCACAAGCAGTGAGGCGGTTCCGTACCCGGCCGTCCCCAGAGCGACCACGCCGATGGAACGTGTTCGTCCGGAAGCAAGTGCCCGGGCCGCGTTGTTCAGCCGGTAGCCGAGTTCCTCGGCGGCTTCGATGACGCGTCGCCGTACGTCGTCGGAGACGTAGGGCTCGTTGTTGAGGACCCTCGACACGGTCTTGCGTGACACGCCGGCCAGTTGGGCGACATCGGCACTGCGGGGCGCAGAGGTGCTCCCGCCCCCTCCTGCCACTCGTGTCACGGTGTCTCCTCTGGTCGAACGCGGGAATCCTTCGAGGACCACTGTATGACCGCGCGGTCATTGTTTACGCAGTCCGAGATCGCGCGTCAAGGGTGTGCGCACGATTCCTTCAGCCTCGCGCCCTGGCGGAGAAGCGGGGAGTCAGGTGCCGGGCGACGCCCTGCCCGCGGCGCAAACCGCTTCTGACCAGTGCGTCCGCACCTCCGATGCGTCACTTGTTGCCGCGGGGGCCGACCATGGGGAGTCCCTGGGACGCGGCCCCGGCTTCCGGGCAGTCGTCCTGGTGCAGTTCGTATACGGGTCCCGGCGAACGACCGACTGGAAGCGAGGCCCCCGGAGAAAGGTCCCGCAGGAGGGAAGTGGCGCTGTGCGCGCTATTGACGCGTACCCCTCCGGCTGCGTAGATATGACCGCGCGGTCACTGACCGCGCGGTCATACAGCTGACTTCGGCTGATGCAGGCCTACGCCGTCGGGAGACTTCATGGCACGAGTGGTGAGGCGGAGCGCAGGTTCATCCGCGCCGCGCAGCGAGGACGTGGCCCGTGTGGCCGGGGTCTCGCGCAAGACCGTGTCGCGGGTCCTCAACGACGAGCCGTACGTCTCCGACGAGGTCCGCCGACGGGTCCTCGAAGCCGCCGGGGACCTCGGCTACCGGCTGAACCACGCGGCACGGGCGTTGGCCTCCGGGCGGAACCGCTCCATCGGCGTCGTCGCCCTGGGGACGGCCGGATACGGAACCGCCATGCTCCTCGTGGGTATCGAGAAGGCCGTACGGGACGCCGGTTACGCACTGCGTATGGTCAGCACACTGGACGGCGAACCGGACGATATCGCCGGCGCCGTGGACTCCCTCCTGGAGCAGGGCGTGGACGGCATCATCGTTTCCGAACCCATTGTGGAAGGCGAGGTTCCCGTCAGAGTCGATGTGCCGGTCCTCTTCCTGGGTGCACCGCCGGCGTTCATTTCTGCCCGGACGCTGACGGTGGGTGTAGGCGCCTATGAACTGGCGCGGGCGGCCACCGATCACCTGCTGGACCTGGGACACACGACGGTTCATCACCTCGCGGGTCCTGGGCGGTGGTACGCCTCGAAGGACCGAGTCGAGGGCTGGCGGGCGGCGCTGTCGGCACGGGGTGCGCACGAACCGCCGGTGATCGAGGGGGACTGGTTACCCACCTCTGGCTATGCGGCAGGCCGCGAGCTGGCTGCGGACAGCTCCGTGACCGCCGTGTTCGTGGCGGGCGACGACATGGCCATCGGCATGATCCACGCCCTGCGCGAAGCCGGGCGCAGTGTGCCGGAAGACATCAGCGTCGTAGGTTTCGACGGCAATCCCGTCTTCGCCTACGTCACTCCAGCCCTGACCACCGTGCGTCAGCCCTTCGACGCCGCGGCACGGGAAGGAATCAGGCTGCTCGTGCACGCCATCGAGGAGCCGGAGACCGACCTGCCTCCGGCGAGTGATCCGCCGGTCGAACTCGTCGTCCGCGGCTCGACCGCACCTCCGCCGGCCCGGAAGGCCCCGATACGCGGGCGGCGCACGGTCTCCGGCTCGAGCGGCTCGGCACACGCACCTCCGGCCGGGGGCGGACCGCCCACCACCGACTGATCCGCGCTCATCGGCCCGAGCGGCACCCCGCTCGTGGCCGGGCGGTGAGCCTGCCGCGCTCGCCGCACCTCAACCACCTTCCACCACCGTGGACTTCCGCAGTACGGCACGTGACGCACGTGCCGGCCGCACCCGCGTGACGCAGACCCGAACACGGCGACCCCGATGCCCTGGTAGCTACGGTCCGCGCCTCACCCCTTCTCACACCTCCCCCCTCGCATCCTTCCCCTCCCCACTCATACGCAGCGCCCTCGCCAGGCGCTCCGTCCCTCTGCCCATCGTCTTCCCAACGTCTGCCCTTTGGCGGGAGTTCACCATGCCCCGATCCTTCGTTCCCACGTCCTCCATGAGCCGCCGGCGGTTCCTCGCCGCTACCGGTGCGGTGTCCCTCGGCGCCGCACTCGCTGCGTGCAGCGGTGACAGCGACTCCGGCTCTTCCTCCTCCGAGCCGGTGAGCCAGGCCGATATCGACAAGGCGATGAAGACGCCGACCGAGCTGACGTTCTGGACCTGGGTCCCGGACATCCAGCAGGAGATCGCGCTCTTCGAGAAGAAGTACCCCGCGATCAAGGTCAAGGCCGTCAACGCCGGCCAAGGCGTCGCCCACTACACCAAGCTGCGTACGGCGCTGAAGGCCGGGACCGGCGCACCGGACCTGGTCCAGATCGAGTTCCAGGCGATCCCCACCTTCACGATCACCAACAGCCTGCTGAATCTCGCCCCGTACGGCGCCTCGGCGCTGAAGGACCTGTTCGTCGACTGGACGTGGGGACAGGTCAGCGGCCCCGACGGCGAGGTCTGGGCGATCCCCCAGGACACCGGACCCATGGGGATGCTCTACCGCAAGGACATCTTCAACAAGCACGGCATCCAAGTGCCCGAGACCTGGGACGAGTTCGCGGACGCCGCACGCAAGCTCCACAAGGCCGACCCGGACGTCTATCTGACCAACCTCGCGGCGAACGAACCCGCCGCCTGGCACGGCCTGTTGTGGCAGGCGGGCGCCAAGCCGTATGCGACCTCGGGCGAGAGCAGTCTCTCCATCAGCGTCGACGACGCCGTGTCCAAGAAGCTCGCCGAGTACTGGGGCGGGCTCGCGAAGGAAGGCGTCATCAGCACCGACCCGGACTTCGCCGACCCCTGGTACGCCGGGTTCAACAAGGGCAAGTACGCCACCTGGCTCACCGCGGCCTGGGGCCCGTCCTTCCTGTCCGGTTCGGCCAAGTCCACCTCGGGCAAGTGGCGGGCGGCGCCGCTGCCGCAGTGGGACGCCGCCAAGCCGGTCTCCGGCAACTGGGGCGGCTCCACGACCGCGGTCACCGCGGCCACCAAGAACAAGATCGCGGCGGCCCAGTTCGCGCAGTTCCTCAACGCCGACCCGGCGAGCGCCAAGATGTTCGCCACCAAGCAGTTCTTCTTCCCGGCGACCAAGGCCCTGCTCGCGGACGCGAGCGTCACCGGCAGCGCGCCCGAATTCTACGGCGGCCAGAAGGTCAACCAGATCTTCGCCGATATCAGCGAAACGGTCTCGCCCGAGTTCCAGTGGCCGCCGTTCCTCGACCAGGCGGCGACCGACTGGACCGAGACCGTCGGCAAGTCCCTCGCCGCCAAGTCCGACACCGTCGCCGCGCTCGACACCTGGCAGTCCCGGCTCACGACGTACGCCAAGAAGCAGGGCTTCACCGTCGAGGGGACCTGATGGCTGCCACGACCACGGCCTATGCCAGGAAGTCGCGCCGAGACGGACCGCCGCCACGTCGCCGGTCCGTCTCGGCGGGACCCCTGTTCGTAGCCCCGTTCCTGATCCTCTTCCTCCTCCTCTTCCTCGCCCCGCTCGGCTACGCCGCCTACCTCAGCCTCTTCCAGGAACAGCTCATCGGCGGCACCAGTTTCGTCGGCCTGGACAACTACGTCACCGCCCTCAAGGACCCGCAACTCCTCCACGGCGTCGGACGCGTGGCCCTGTTCTTCGTCATCCAGGTGCCGCTGATGCTGCCGCTGGCCCTGCTCTTCGCCCTCGCGCTCGACAGCGGCCTGCTGCGCCTCGCGCGTGTGATCCGGCTTGGCATCTTCGTGCCGTACGCGGTCCCGAGCGTGGTCGCCGCGCTCATGTGGGGCTACCTGTACGGCCCCGACTTCGGCCCGTTCGCCCAGCTGAGCCGCAATCTCGACCTGCCGGCCCCGACCTTCCTCAGCGAGAGCTGGATGCTGGGCAGCCTGGCGAACATCGTGACCTGGGAGTTCGTCGGCTACAACATGATCATCCTGTATGCGGCGCTGCGGACCGTCCCGCACGACTTGTACGAGGCTGCCGCGATGGACGGCGCAGGAGCCTGGCGCATCGCCTGGTCGATCAAGCTCCCCGCGTTGCGGCCCGCTCTTCTGCTCACGCTGCTGTTCTCGGTGATCGGCAGCTTCCAGCTGTTCAACGAACCGAGCCTGCTGATGAAGATCGCCCCCGATGTCATCAGCAGCTCCTACACCGCCAACCTCTACGCCTACTCCCTCGCCTTCACCGGCCAGCAGGTCAACTACGCGGCCACGGTGTCCTTCCTCCTGGGCCTGGTCATCGTCATCGCCTCCTACGCCGTGCTGCTCACCGCGAACCGAGGGAGGGAAAAGTGACGACCACCATGCCGAAGGCCACGACCGCACCGGCCGCCGGCCCGGCCCCCACCGCACCGAAGCGGCGCCCGTCCGCAGCCCCCCGCCGCAGCACCCCGCTGACGATCGCCATGCTGGCGGCCCTGGCGTACTTCCTCCTCCCGCTGTTCTGGCTGATGGTCGCCTCGACCAAGAGCACCCAGGACCTGTTCAACAGCTTCGGCCTGTGGTTCTCCCGTGCGCCACAGCTGCTGGAGAACATCAGTCGGACCTTCACCCAGGACGACGGCGTCTTCGTCAACTGGCTGCTCAACACCGCCGTGTACGCCGGCCTCAGCGCGGTCGGCGCGGCGATGATCGCGGCTGCCGCCGGCTACGGCTTCGCCAAGTTCCGCTTCCGCGGCGACCGGGCCGCCTTCAACCTCGTACTCGGCGCCATCATGGTCCCAGCCACCGCGCTGGCGATCCCGACCTATCTGCTGTTCGCCGAGGTCGGCCTGGTCAACACCCCCTGGGCGATCATCCTGCCCTCCCTCGTCAACCCCTTCGGCCTCTACCTCATGCGCGTCTACGCGGCCGACGCCATCCCGGACAGCCTCCTGGAGGCCGCCCGCATCGACGGGGCGGGGGAGGCACGGATCTTCTTCCGGATCGGCCTCAGGCTGCTGGGCCCCGGCCTGGTCACCGTCCTGCTCTTCACGCTCGTGACGACCTGGAACAACTACTTCCTGCCACTGATCATGCTCAACGACCCGAACCTGTACCCCATCACCGTCGGCCTCGCCTCCTGGGCCGCCCAGGCGCAGAACGGCGGAGCCGGCGCCAGCAGCGACATGCTCCCGCTCGTCGTGACCGGCTCCATGATCTCCATCGTGCCGCTCGTCATCGCCTTCCTCATGCTCCAGCGCTACTGGCAGAGCGGCCTGGCCACCGGAAGCGTCAAGCAGTAACGCCCCCCAACTCTCCCGGAGGTTGCCTCATGGCGGAACTGCCCGCCCGCGTCCTGTTCGGCGCCGCGTCCACGGCGTCCACAACCGGAGCCGGCAGCCCGTCCGTGTCGCCGCCCCGTGGAGCTGATCCGCCGGCCCGGACGACAGCGCGGGCCCCGTGGGCCGCCGAACTGGAGCTCGGCGCACGGGACATGCGGATGTTCGTCACCGGACGGGCAGGCGGCCCGACCGACGGCGACCTCGCCTGAACCGCGCCCCGAACGGCCGTCACCGCGCCGGTCGCCGAAGAACTGAGCATCACCCCTGCTCATCCCTCAAAGGAGAGGCAATGCAGACAAGAAGACTTGGCAAGGCGCTGGGAACCTTCGTCGCGGGTTCAGCGATGCTGGGCCTGACCATGAGCAGCGCGCAGGCGTACAACCCGACGGGCGGGATCCTGTACCAGCTCGGCGATGAACCGTGCCTGAAGGGCCGGGGCAACTGCGCGATCTACGTCAAGTCGGCGCAGCTGCCGGGCGGACGCCTCGTCGCGGCATACGAGAAGGCCACGGTCGTACCGGAGACGGGAAGCGCCGACCGAGAGACGATACCGGTCCACAAGAGCGACGACTACGGAACGTCGTGGCAGCCGCTGTCGGAGGTCAAGGCTCCGGCGTACCTCTCCAGCGACCCCCAGTACGCGAAGTACAAGAGCAACTGGGGAGCCCCCTTTCTCTACACGCTTCCGCAGGACGTCGGCAAACTGAAGAAGGGCACGCTGCTCCTCGCAAGCGTAGTGACGGGCGACGACCACTACTACCTCGAGCACAAGGCGGCCGACCCGAACTGGACCCCGTCCAACGACGGAGACCGCAGCGACATAGCGCTCGCCCTGTACTCCAGCACCGACGACGGCGAGAGCTGGAAAGTCCTCAACGTCATCGCGACAGGCGGCTGGCAGGGCGGCAGCGCGGGCGCGGTCGGCAAGAACGTCGCCAACGCGAACACGTACAAGCAGGTCGATCCCCTCTGGGAGCCGTACCTGATGGTCCACGACGGCCAACTCGTCTGCTACTACTCCGACGAGAACGACTACCTCGGCTTCGACCCGGTCACCGGAGTGCCGAAACTGGACCCGGACAACGACACCGCCCGGGACTCGCACGGCCAGATCCTCGTCCACAAGACCTGGAACGGCCGCAGCACGCAGTGGAGCGAGCCCGTCGTCGACGTCGCCGGCCTGACCCAGGACATGGGAGGCGGCAAGACGCAGATCGGCGGCGGCCGGCCGGGCATGACGACCGTCGTCCCGACGACGGACGGCAAGTGGCTCCTCCCGTACGAGTACTGGGGCGGCGGAACCAACACCCGATACGTGATCGCCGACGACCCGCTGAAGTTCTACCGCGGCTCCACGGACAACCCCGTCACCTCACTGCCGGTCGACACCGGTTCCCGTCGGCTCGCGGTGAACGGCAGCCCGGTCGTCATCAACCTCCCCGACGGGCGCCTGGTGTACAACGCCGCCGGAAGCGGCAACGTCTGGGTCAACGAGAGCGGACGCAGCGACGGCGTGTGGAAGGAGTACCAGACGAATGCACCGGCCTCCTACACCCGCAATCTGCAGTACGTCGAGGGCACCGGCCGTATCTCGGTCCTCAACCACCAGGGCACCTCGACGATCCGGTACTCCGAGGTCGACCAAGGCCGCTCGGAGGGCGCCTACTACCAGCTCGTGAACCGCAAGACCGGGCAGGTCATCGGCACCGGCGGCAAGACCAACGACGCCAACATCGGCAACGGGGACGTTCCCGACGTCCGCCTGGAGGACGCCGGCTCGGTGGCGAACAAGGACACCCAGTACTGGCACGTGGTGAACGCGCCGAAGGGCGGCACGACGCTGCTGAACAAGTCGGGTGGCCGCATGGCAGGCATTTGGACCGGGAACGCGACGGTCGGCCAGAGGATCGGCCAGTGGGTCGACAACAGCCCTACGGGCGTCTGGAGCATCAGCAAGACCGTCGACGGCTACTACAAGCTCCAGGCGGCCAAGAACACCAACGTGTACCTGACCGGCGCATCCGCCGAGGCGCCGCTGACCCTGCAGAACGCGGTCACGGACGGCTCCCAGGAGTGGCAGCTCGTCCAGCAGGCGCCGACCTCCGCGGACCTGACGAAGGACAGGCGGTCGAAGCGTCTGACCGCGAGCAGCGTCGGGAGGAACGCCACCCTGTCGCTGAACACCGCCGCCTCGGACCCCGCGGGCACGGCCCTGCACGCGAACACGACGGGCCGCGTCTACGCGTTCGCAGCCGACGGGGAGGCCACCGATCTCGGTCCGGTCTCCTTCGACGAGGACCAGAAGGGCAGCGTGACCCTTCCGGCGACGATCGCGGGCGGAAAGAAGATCAAGATCGCAGTGGTCTTCGACGACACACCGCTGATATGGGACGCGGTCACCGTTCGGGCCGCTGCTACCGAACCCTGATCCACGGCTCCTCGGGGTGAGCCGGCTCGCCCAACCTCAGCTGGCTGTCCGTCAAGCACAACGGGCTCACACGGACCGACTCTGCCGCGCATCGTCGCAGAGCTTGCACCTGACTTCCTCCCCCTCGTGAACGAGAGGGGATTCCTACGGCTCGCGCCGTGGGGTTTTCCGCTTCGTCGCCGACTGCCCGCCCGGAGAGCTCCGTTGAGGTCTTACACCAGCTCCACAGACAGACACCGCCGGCATGGCGGCCAGAAGGGTGTTCGCCGCGTTCACGTCCCGGTCATGGACCGCACCGCACGCGCACGCGCACGCCCAGGCGCGGACGCTGAGCGGCATCTTGTCCTGCACGGTTCCGCAGGCGGAGCACAGCCGGGAGGGCATCTCACTCATAATCCAAATATGTAAGCAATTCATAGGCGGCTGAGGCAGCGGCCGCCGCATTTGCCGCCGACGACCGGATCCTCGAGTACGACGAGTACGACGGGCGCGGCCAGTACGCCGCAGCGCGGGTGGGCATGGTCTCCGACCGGTGGTAGGCCACTCGCTTCGCGTAGCGGGCGGCCAGGGCGCGGAACTGCGCGGGCAACCCGCCGACGAGGTGCGTTTCGTCCGGGATCTGACGGTTGACGGAACCGGCCGGCCAGCCGATCGATGAGTTCCGGGTCGCGCGGAGGTCACAGTCTGCAGAACCGCTGGCAGACCGACGCGCTCGTACCCGAAGGAGACGCATGGCCAAGCTCATCTACTCGATGATCACCTCGCTCGACGGCTACGCCGAGGCGGCGGAGGGCGACCTCGGCACCGGGGCCGAAGACCAGGAGGTGCATACCTTCGTCAACGACCTCTTCCGCCCCGTCGGCACGTACCTCTACGGCCGACGGATGTACGAGACGATGGTCTACTGGGAGACCGCGCACACCGAGCCCGACCAGCCGCCGCACATCCTGCAGTACGCCCGCGACTGGCAGGCCGCGGAGAAGATCGTCTACTCCACGACGCTTGAGTCGGTGTCCAGCGCGAAGACCAGGATCGAGCGGACCTTCGACCCGGACGCGGTGCGCAAGCTCAAGGCCGAGGCTGATCACGACCTCACTGTCGACGGCCCGAACCTCGCCGCCCAGGCGATCGCGGCCGGCCTGGTGGACGAGTACCACCTGTTCATCACCACGAGCGTGGTCGGCGGCGGCAAGCGGTTCTTCCCGGACGGCCTGCGCCTCGACCTCGAGCTGGTCGAGGAGCGGGCCTTCGACAGCGGGCTGATCTACGCGCGCTATCGGACCCGCTGAGCCGCACCGGTTGTTCTCACCTGCCGGCGACCGAGCCGCAGGCGACGGAGCGGGGCGCCCGGCCGCGCGCGAAGGGTCGTGGCCGACCTGCCCGCGCCGGACCGGGCAGGCCGAGACAGCCGGGATGGGGCCGTCGCCTCGGCCGGCGCGACGGACCTCCCTCGGGCTCGGGGTAAGTACAGTGCGTGCGATGAAAGGAACAGGCCCCGGCCGGACAGGTGGGGGTGTGGAATCCATGCTGGAGCAGGAACTTGCCCGGGCCCGAGAAGCCCGCTTCGAATCGCTGGCGCGCGCGGTGGCAAAGCCGCTGCACCGGTATCTGCTGCGCCGGGCGGACGCCGACGCGGTAGACGACATTCTCGCGGAGACGATGCTCGTGCTCTGGCGCCGCCTCGAGGACGTGCCGGGGCTCGGGAAGGGCCCCGTGACCGACCTCGACGGCGTGCTGCCCTGGTGTTACGGCGTCGCACGCGGCTGCCTGTCCAATGCTCGCCGGGCGGACGGGCGCCGGCTCCGGCTCGTGGAGCGGCTGACCCGTACCGCACCGCCGCCACAGCCCGGGGAAGCCGACCACCCCGAACTGCAGGCCGCACTCGGCACACTCGGCGCCCTGGACCGTGAGGTGGTGCTGCTCTGGGCATGGGAGGGGCTGGCACCGCGTGAGATCGCGGAAGTGACCGGACTGACCGCCAACGCCGTCAGCATCCGCCTGCACAGGGGAAAGAAGAAACTCGCCGCTCTGCTTGACCGAAAGAATGACGACAAGGCCGGACATGAGATGGGTGAAGGAAGGAGCAACCGGTGAACGACGAAGAACTGCTGGCCCGGCTGAGGGCCATCGACCCGGCGCGGACCTCTGATGCTCCCCAGCCCGACATCAACCGTCTTCTGGAGGCCACCATGACCGCCGACACCACAGTCCGCGCTCTGCCCAGTACATCGGACCGCCCCCGCCGCCCCCTGCTGCTGGCCGCAGCAGCCGCCGCTGTGCTCACGGTGGGAGCCGGCATCACCTGGGGAGTCACGGCGACCCGCGATACTCCTCCGGCCGCGGCCGCCCCGCTGGTCCTGACCGTTCAGCAGGACACAGGCGGCGGCCTTGACGTAGCGTGCGCCGAGCTCGACGTCAACACCCTGCGCCAGTACACGACCGCCTTCGAGGGCACCGCGACCTCCATCGACGGCGGCCAGATCACTCTCCGAGTGGACCACTGGTACCGCGGCGAAGACGCCTCCACCGTCCAGCTCGACAACACCCACGAAGGACAACTGGAGTACCTCGGCCAGGAGTTCGCCGTGGGCCAGACCTACCTCGTCTACGCCAAGGACGGCAAGGTCCCGGTGTGCTACGGCGACGCCGAGGCAACCCCGAAGCTGCGGAGTCTCTACGACCGAGCGTTCGGACAGTGAGCGCACCGGCTCGGCGGCTGTTCCGTCTCGCAATGCCTGCCGTTGCCTCGTTCCGAGGTCCAGCGGGAGCCGGTCGGTAAACGCGTCACCGCTCGCATCGCCCTGCCCGACGACCTGGGCGGGGACGTCACCGGATGCCGCCCCCCGTAGCAGCCAGCCCTCGGCCCCCGCTTTCACTGACGGCCTGATGAGAAGCGGCGCGCTACAGGGGGGCGATGTCGGTGGGGGAGAGGTCGGGGCGGGTGCGGTGCAGACGTGCGGGGTGGCGCCATCGGCCGGAGGCGTCGCGGGCGACGTCGACGCCGGCTTCCACGACCAGTTCGGGTGCCAACCGCATTGCGCTGCTTCGGCGGCAGTTTTGTACGGCAGACGCTCGGCAATTGCGTCGGGCTTCGACTTCGTGGCTGGGGATCAAAGTTGGTGTACGGCCGTCAGTGGATCCTCCTGTAGCTCATGGCGGTGGATGCTGCTGTTCAGCCGGGAGACCCCGCTGAAGAGCAGCCTTCCTCCGGCCGTCGTGACCACCTGCCGCACCCGTGTGGGCGCGGGGGCGCAGAGGACCGATCTCTCCTGGAACCAGATTGGATCAGACGCCGAAGGCACCGCGGATGACGAAGTCGAAGGCGCGGTCCGGCAGCAGCCAGCGTAGGAACATTGTGGGGACCCCGAAACCGACCCGGTAGCGGGTGCGCGGGCGGCGCTCCTTGGCGATCTTGACGATGGTCCTGCCGAGACCGACGGCGCCGAGGTCATGCGCGCGTCGGGCTGCGAACTCGCGGCGAGCGGCTTGGCGACCCCTTCGGCCAGGGTCGAGTACGCGCCCTTGCTGGAGGTTTCCTTGAGCTTCTCGGCGGCGATGGCACCCCATTCGGTGCGGATCGATCCGGGTTCGACGACCACGACGTTGTACCGAACTGCCGTGTCTCCATGCGCAGGGCGTCGCTGAGCGCCTCGACGGCGTACTTGCTTGGCGTGGTACCAGCCGCCCTGGGGCGTGACGAGCTTGCCGCCCATGGAACTGATGTTGACGATGGTGCCGCTGCGCTGGGTGCGCGTGTGCGGCAGCAGGATCTGGGTGAGGTGGGCCAAGCCGAAGACGTTGACCTCGATCTGGGCGCGCGCCCCCCAGGGGGACGTCCTCAAGGGAGCCGTAGGAGCCTTACCCGGCGTTATTGACCAGGACATCGATGCGCCCCGACTGGTGGATGATGCTGTCGACCGCCGTGCGGATGGAGTTCTCGTCGGTGACGTCGAGGCTGAGGACGTTTACTCCCGCGTCCCGCAGTGGGGTCATCCGCCCGACGCGCCGGGCGGCGCCGTAGACGGTGTAGCCCGCTTCCCGTAGACGCAGCGCGGTGTCTCGGCTCCGATTCCGGAGGAGGCGCCGGTGACAACGGCGACCTTGGTGGTGCTGGACATGCGCCTGCTGGCTGGACCACGTCGCCACCCCGACCACCGTGCTCAACCTGACGCGTCCACAGCGAGTTCATCCGCCTTGCGCGAGCGGAGGACACCGCCCGAAGCCGACAGCCGTGTACGGAAGTGTCGTCGCTTGCTCACCTGGTCCGCTGACCGGATCGCTGCAGAGGCTCGACTACACAACGCTACTTGGCGGCAGCTTCGGCAGTGCGGGGCCTACGTGGGGCGCCCGTTCGGCTCAGAGCCGCGAGGGCGGGAGCGGAGATAGCCGGGCAGGTGGCTGTCACAGCAGGCCCACTTGGTGCCGGACTTGTCGGTGACGGCGTACTTGGGCTCGTCGGTGCAGGGGCGGTTCTTGCTGCCTCCCCAGGTGCACCGCCGTCGGCTGTCGTCACCGGGGAAGAGATCGGGGTGGTGATCGTTGATCTCGACTGCGGCGGGGCGCTGGCCGGTTAGGTTCCCGACGGCGAGGATCTCCTTGGCGCCGAAGGCGCGGCTGACGCCTGAGGGGGTGAGGCCGGCGGCCTGACCGAGGGTTTCCAGGGTGTGGGGGCGCGGAGTGACGTAGACCCGGCCGTATGCCAGGAGCAGCCGGATCTGTTCATCGGCGGCTTTCTTGATCGCGACGAGGTCCTCAAGAGCGACGAGGAGCGGATCGTAGTCCGGGCCGTGGTCTGCCGCCGTGGCTCGAAGCCTCTGCATGAAGGCCATGCGGGAGGTGTGCGCGGCGTCCATCTCGGCGCGGAGCTCGACCGGAGAAGCCTGGTCGTCCTCGGGGGAGTGCGGCCGCGGCCAGCGGATGGCATCGATGTCGTTCAACGTTTCCAATGAAGTCACGCTTGAAGAATGCACAAGATTTTGAGTGAGTACAAGAGATTTGCCGAAAGCTAGTTCTGGTGTGCTGAAGGCGACGGGGTGCCGGGGTCGGGAGGGTCGTGTCTCGCAGGGAAGGTTGAGCGTTCTCGCCGACCGTTGAGTGCGGGCGCGACGGAGGTCAGGGCTTGGTGAGCCCTCGGTGCGCGTAGTCGAAGGCGAGCCGGCCCGCCGGCCGCTACCCGCCACCCGAGATCAGCACCGCGGGTTGTGTACCTCAGTCACGGATGTGCACCGCTTTCAGCCGGTCAGCCACCAGGCTTAGCCACACGCGATCCACAGTCAGGCATGTACACCGGGTGAAAACACTCAAGCAGGCTTTGTACGGGCGAGCCTCGTTCGAACTCCTCCGGGCCCGGACCCTCACCCAGCCATCAGCTTCACGGAACCGGAACTGCGGACAGAGCCCTGGATCTCCCCGCCCGGTGCTCGGAGTGTCCTCAGAGCGGCTCGGCCTAATTCCCCAGGCGCACCCGCGCTGATCTGCGTGATCGCGCGCGGTGAAACCCTCTTCGACTGCCGCGGCCAGCGTGCCCGCCGGGAGGCCCGGGCGTCCGAACTCGCCATCGAACAGGTCGTCCCCGGACCGGTCCCCGATGACGAACTCCCGGTGCTCGTCGTGGCCACCGACGTCTTCGCCTTCCCTCAAGGGAGGGCTCGGGCTGGCAGCGATGGAGGCGTCGGCCGCCAGGGTCCCGCTGGCCGTTCGCGACCTGCCCGTCCTGCGCGAGGTCTTCGGGCCCGCCGCCCGGTTCGGCGCCAGTCCGGAGGAGCTGGCCGCCGGACTCGACCAAGCTCTCACGCAGCGCGGCCCGGCCCGGCAGACGACCGGCCGGGAACTCGCCGCCCGCCACACCTGGGACACCGCCGCACGGCGCCACCTCGACTTCCACCGTTGTCTTGGCTGAGCGCTCCACGCAGGGATCAGGCTCAGCCGGAGCCCGCGTTGCCGGAAGCGTCGGTCGCGCCGTGCTGTACCTCCCCATGATCCCCCCGGCTCAGGAGAGGTTGATCCACACGCCCTTCGTCTCGGTGAACTCGTCGATCGCGGACGCGCTCATCTCGCGGCCCCAGCCGCTGGCGCCGAAGCCGCCCCAGGGTGCGGCCGGGTCCAGGAACGGCAGCATGTTGACGTACACGGTGCCCGCCCGGATCGTGGCGGCCAGGTTGTGCGCGGTGGTCAGGTCCTTGGTCCACACGCACGCGGCCAGACCGTACTCGGTGTCGTTCGCCCGGGGCGCGAGCTCCTCGGGGTCCTCGTAGGAGAGGATCGACAGCACGGGACCGAAGATCTCCTCCCGTGCGATCGCCATGTCGTCGGTGACCCCGCTGAAGACGGTCGGCTGGAAGAAGTAGCCCCCGGCGAGGTCGCCGTCGGGGCGTGCGCCGCCGGTCACCAGCTCGGCGCCCTGTTCGACACCGAGCCCCACGTAGTGGGCTACCCGTTCGACCTGCTCCTGCGAGACCAGCGGGCCCATCACCGTGTCCGGGGACAGGCCGGGTCCGAGGGGCAGGCCGGCCGCTGCGGCGGCGATCTTCTCGGTGAACTCGTCGACCCGGCGGGCGTCCACGTAGAAGCGGGTGTAGGCGGCGCAGACCTGGCCGCTGTTGAGCAGCCCGCCCTGCAGGTTGCCGGCCACGGCGGCGTCGATGTCCGCGTCCCGGGCGATGATGCTGGGCGCCTTGCCGCCCAGTTCGAGGCTGAGCCGCTTGAGGTTGCCCGCGGCGGCGGCCACGATCAGCTTGCCGACCTCGGTCGACCCGGTGAAGGACACCTTGTCCACGCCGTCGTGCTCGGTCAGTGCCCGGCCGGCCTCCGGGCCGCCGGTCAGGCAGTTGACCACCCCGGGCGGAATCCCGGCCTCCAGGCACAGCCGTGCCAGGAACACCGTGGTCAGCGGCGTCTGCTCGGCCGGCTTGACGATGACCGTGTTGCCGCAGGCCAGCGCGGGCGCCATCTTCCATGCCGCGATCGCCAGCGGCAGGTTCCACGGTGTGATCAGCGCGCACACGCCCAGCGGCTCACGCCGTGTGTAGTGCATCGTGCCCGGGATCGACACTGCGGAGACCGAGCCCTCGATCTTGGTACACCAGCCCGCGTAGTACCGGAACATCTCGGCGGCCAGCGGCACGTTGAGCCCCTTGGCGATGCCGAGCGGCTGGCCCTGGTCGCGGGTCTCCAGCTCGGCGAGCTCGTCGGCGTGCTTCTCGATGAGGTCGGCCACCGCCCAGAGCAGCCTGGCCCGTGCCGCCGGCGGCATGGTGCGCCAGGCGGTGTCCTCGAAGGCGGTGCGTGCCGCGTCGACCGCGGCGTCGACGTCGGACGTTCCGGCTTCGGCGATCGTACCGAGCGGCATTCCCGTCGCCGGGTCGTAGGTCTTGAACTCGGCGCCGTCCGCGGCCGGAACCCACTTCCCGCCGATCAGCAGACTCGATGGTACGTCCATGTCCATGGCTGGTCCTCCGGTGTTTCTCGTGCAGGGGCTGAAGTGCTCGTCACCGGTTGAGCTGTGTCACCGGTCGAGTCGTGGTCACCGGCTGAGTCATGGTCACCGGTCGAGTCGTGGCCGCTGGTCGAGCCCTCGTCACCGGTCGGCGAGGATGAGATCGGACGCCTTCTCGCCGATCATGATCGACGGTGCGTTGGTGTTGCCCGACGGGACCGCCGGCATGATCGACGCGTCCGCCACCCGGAGCCCCACGACGCCGTGCACGCGCAGGCTCGGGTCCACCACGGACAGGGAGTCGAGCCCCATGCGACAGGTGCCGACCTGGTGTTGGTACGTGCTGACCGCGCGACGTACGTAGGCGCGCAGGTCGTCGCGGGTACGGGCCTCGGGGCCCGGGGCCATCTCAGCCTTGCGCCATTCGTCGAAGGCGGAGGACGCGCCGATCTCGCGGCACATCTCCACGGCGTCGACGAGCGCTTCGAGGTCGTAGCGCTCGGCCAGCATGTTGGGGTCGACCAGCGGTGTCGCCTCGGGGTCGGCCGAGGCCAGGCGGAGGGTGCCGCGGGACAACGGCCGGACAATGCCGGGCGTGATGGTGTAGCCGTGCTCCGGGACCGGGTAGCTCTCCGCCGGGTACACCACGTGGAAGAACAGCGGCTGGAGGTCCGGGCCGGGACGCGAGGAGTCGGTGCTGGCGAAGAGTTGGGCCTCCAGCAGGTTCGCCTTGCCGGGGGGCAGCGGCCTGGTCGCCTCGTAGACGTTGAAGACGACCGCGTGGTCGTGGAGGTTCTCGCCCACGCCCGGGAGGTCGTTCCTGACCTCGATGCCGAACTTCCTGAGCTGCGCGGCCGGTCCGATGCCGCTGAGCAGGAGCAGATGGGCGGATCCGATGACTCCGGCGCTCAGCACGACCTCGGCGGTCGCCCGCGCCTGGTGCACGGTTCCGTCCACCGCGTACTCGACACCGACCGCCCGCTCTCCGTCGAACAGGACCCGGTGCGCGTGGGCGCCGGTGGTGACGGTCAGGTTGGGGTGGCCGGCCACCGGAGCCATGAAGCTCTGCCACGCGCTCATCCGCCTGCCGTCCCGGGCGGTGAGGTGGTTGAAGCCGACGCCGGACATCTGCTCACCGTTGAAGTCGTCGGTCTGCGGGATGCCGAGAGCGGCGGCCGCTTCGACGAAGGAGATCGCGGTGGGATGTGGGTCGGCGATACGGGTGACCGGCATCGGGCCGCCCGCACCGTGCCATGCGCTCGCACCGTCGACGTGGTCCTCGGAGCGCTTGAACAGCGGCAGCACGCTGTCCCAGTCCCAGCCGGGGCATCCGTTGTAGGCCCAGGAGTCGTAGTCGCTGCGGTGCCCTCGGATGTAGATCATCCCGTTGATGGAGCTGCTGCCGCCCAGCACCTTGCCGCGTGGCCAGACGATCGAGCGGCCGTTGGCGTGCTGCTGCGGGCTGGTGGGCACCGCCCAGTCCATGTCGCTGCCCAGCAGTCCCGGCCATGCCTGGGGGGTGCTGATCATGGGGTCGTCGTCGGCGGGCCCGGCCTCCAGGACGTGCACGCTGTGCCCCTGGTCGAGCAGCCTCCGGGCGATGACGCTGCCCGCCGAACCCGCGCCGACGACCACATAGTCGTGGTCCGTGGTTTCTGTTGTCGCCATGTTGTTTCGCCTCCCCAGCGTTGTGCCTGGCGGTGACGTTAGGCAGCGGGGCGGCGGCTGGGGCGCCATCACGCGCACCGGTATTCGCCAGTTCGCGCATCGGGAGGCGGCCGGATCGCGCATCGATGGCCGAATGACGTTTGACGATGCGGTGACAAGAAAGTAATGGGCGTGACGCGGATCCTGGGCTATCTTCCCCTTCTCGGTACAAAGCCCGATGAGTGAGGGCAACCATGAGACGCAACGACTATCAGGGCGTCGAGCAGTTCGAGGCCGCCGCGTCACAATCCTTCGTGCCTCTGCGCATCGGTGTTCCGGCAGAGGGCGCGCTGCGTGCCAGCCTCGGGGGCGTGGTGGTCGACGGGGTCGTGATATCCCGGATCATCAGCACACCGTGCAAAGTCCGCAGGGACGTACGCCAAATCGGTTCCGCCGACCGCGAGTTGATGAAAATAGCCCTGCACCGGCGCGGGCGGGCAGACGTCGAACAGAATGACCGACGGGGCTCGCTGCAGCCCGGCGATCTCGTGGCCTACGACACCACGCGGCCCTATGAGCTGCGGTACTGGGACGACTTCGAGACCTTCGTCATCGGGATACCGCGTTCCCGGCTCGGGCTCAACGCCCAGCTGATCGCCCGGCGGTCCGCCGCTCCGCTGCCGGCGGGCTCGGGAGTCGGACAGGTCGCGTCGTCCTGCATCACGGGGCTCGGCGGAAACCTCGAGGAGGTCTCGCCGGCCGCCGCCATGCACCTCGCGGACGCGCTGATCTCACTGATCATCTCGGCCTTCACCGACGCCGTGCCCTCGGAGACCGGGACCACTTCGGACCTCGGCGACCGGATCCTCGCCTACTGCCTGGCCAATCTGGCGGACCCCGCGCTGTCGGTGGGCTCCGTCGCCCGGCGGCACGGCATCTCGGTGCGCTACCTGCAGAAGCTGCTCAACCAGCGGGACATGTCCCTCGCGGCCTGGATCAGGCGGGAGCGCCTGCACCGCATCCACCAGGACCTCTCCAACTCCGCGCTGGCCAACCGTACGGCGGCCGAGATCGCCGCCCGCTGGGGAATCCTCGATCCCACGCACCTCAGCCGCGCCCTCAAGGCGGAGTTCGGCCGGACCGCGCAGGAGATCCGCCGTGCGGCGCGGGAGTGAGGGCCGTAGGGGAATCCTTTACGCCGGGAAGGGATTTCCCCGGGTGGCCGCAGAGATACCCGGGTTGTCCAGGAGTCCTCGGACACTTAGCGTCTGGTGAGAGATCCCTCCGGCATTCGAGGAATCACTCCTCTTCTCTTCAGCTCTCCGCCGGCGGGGTGATCGCGTGTGTGCACGAGGGAGAACGATGACCGACTCGGGCGGGCGCACCACCTTCCTGACCTGCTATGCCGACCTCCACGACTACGGATGGCATCACGTCGACCTCTTCGTCCACGACGAGGCGGGCAAGGAGATCAACTGGGTCCACTGGCAGGTCGAGGAGGACGGTCCGGACGCCGCGGACCGCGCGACCGCCCGCGTCGAACCGGCACTGCGCCGGACCAGCGAGTGGCAGCACGGGATCCGCGCCGACGGCAGCAGCTACTGGACCGCGCAAGCCACGTGGGAAGAGTGAGCCGGAGGTGACGGCGATGCGGGCCCAACACACGTCCCCGAGAGCGGCGGACGGGCAGCTGCTGGGCAGCGTCGTCTACATCGTCGACGACGACCAGGAACTGTGCAGGTCACTGGCCTGGCTGCTGGAGTCCGTGAAAATCAGGTCCCTGTGCTTCACCGATGTGACGGCCTTCCTGGAGTCCTACGACCCGCAGCAGCCGGCCTGCATGGTGCTGGATGTGCGCATGCCCCAAGTGGGCGGCTTCCAGCTCCAGGAGATCCTGAACCGGGCCGGATCAGCCATCCCGGTCATCTTCGTCTCCGCCCACGGCGACATCAGAATGTCGGTGCGGGCACTGCAGAACGGCGCCGTGGACTTCCTGGAGAAACCCTACGATCCGCAGCACATGCTCGATGTCGTCCAGCAGGCGCTGCGGACCGCGCAGGACCGGTTCGCCCGCGCGGCCAGGCAGCAGGCGCTCCAGACGCGCCTGGGCAGCCTCAGCCCGCGTGAGCGGGAGATCCTTCGTATGGTGATCGACGGCGTACCCAGTAAAACCATCGCGACCCGGCTGGGGATCAGCACGAAGACCGTCGATGTGCACCGCACCCGCATACGGGAGAAGGCCGGTGCCGAGAGCATGGCGACGCTCGTCCGGGACGTGCTCCAGGCAGATCTTGGACCGCTGTCCCAGTGATACGGAGACGCGGGGTGGACGACCTCGAACTGGCCGACTACCGGGAACTCGTCCAGGCGCTGAAGTACTGCGTGCTGCTGCACGACGCCAGGACGTACGAGATCCTCTGGGCGAACAAGGCCGCTTGCGACCTGCTGGAGTGGACGGTCGACGAGCTGAAGCCGCTCAAGGCGCCGGACATGTCCAAGAACGCACAGCAGTACAGCCGTGAACTCGGGCATCGCTGGCTGCGGCGGGCGGTCGACCACGGAGTGAGCGCCACCGAGTGGTGCTATCGGTCGAAGAGCGGCGAGGAGATTCTCACCGAGGCCATCGCGATCCGGGTGGAACTGCCGTCCCGGCCGATCGTGATGGTGCAGTTCCGCGACATCGCCGAGGAGAAGGCCACCCAGCGCGACCTGTTCCGGACCGAGGGCCGGCTGCGGGCGTTTCTGCGCAATCTCGCGGAGGGCATCGTCGTCCTCGACGACGACGGTGTGGTGGTCTTCGCCAGCGAGTCCGCCGCCAAGCTGCTGGACGTGGACGTCGCCACGCTGACCGGATCGGACTTCGCCTGGTTCTGCGGTCCCGAGTCCCGGGCGGTGCTGAGCGAGAGCATCGAGAAGACGTCCAAAGGCGCGCCTCCGCAGGATTCGCGGTACCGGCTGGCCGCACCCGGCGCCGACCACCGCTGGTACGCGGGCACGTGCCAGTACATCGAGATCGAGAGCGACCTGCGCGGGCACCTTCTGCTGTTCCATGACATCTCCGACCGGGTGCGCGCGGAGGAGGAGCACCGCAGGGACACCCAGTACGTCAATCACCTGGCCAGGTACAACGCCATGGGTGACATGGCGATGGCCATCGCCCACGAGGTCAGCCAACCCCTCGCCGCCGCGTACAACTTCGTCGAGGGTGCCAGGAGCAGGCTCGGCGACTTGGGCCTCGCCGAGATCGAGCAGGTGGCCTGGGGGTTGGAGAACGCCAAACGCCAGATCGAGCGGTCGAGTCAGATCCTCAAGAGCCTCAGGCAGTACGTCGTACGGCTCGAACAGTCCGAGCAGCTGATCGATCTCAACGCCATCGTCAGGGACTGCCTCTACTTCATCGACCTGCGAGCCCAGCAGCATTCCGTCGCCCTCGCACTCGATCTGACGGCCGATCCGCTCCCGGTGCGCTGCGAGAAGGTCCTCATCGGACAGGTCGTGATGAATCTCGCCTTCAACGCGATCGACGAGATGGCCCGTTGGCCGGTGGAACAGCGGCGAGTGGAGCTGGCCACCAGGCTCTCGGACGGGCACGCGGAGTTGGCCGTCCGCGACTACGGGCAGGGGCTTTCCGCGGTGCCCGGCGGCAAGGTCTTCGACGGTGTCTTCACGTCGAAGGAGAACGGAAACGGTATCGGTCTGGCGTTGAGTCACCGCATCGTCACCCGTCACCGCGGTCGCATCGAGGCCGCTGAGCACACCC
Source organism: Streptomyces sp. 2A115 (assembly GCF_052245575.1). NCBI lineage: Bacteria > Bacillati > Actinomycetota > Actinomycetes > Kitasatosporales > Streptomycetaceae > Streptomyces > Streptomyces sp. 2A115. Next base: position 92,736 of record NZ_JBQQCG010000019.1, read on the forward strand.
CCCGCGGAGCGGTCTTCTCCTTCGCCCTCCCGACGGCAGGCGACGGCGCGGAAGGGTAGCGGACGCTCGGTACAGGCGGACGTAAAGAAATCCTCAGTCGGATGAAGGAATTGCTCAAAGCAGGGGCGGCCACACCCGATTGTGAGGGCCGCCGATCAAAAATACCGTCGTTGCACAGTGGTTGGCCCTGTGCCGAACCTCGAAACCACCTTTAGGGAACCGTTGATGACGCGCGCTCTCGAACCATCAGTGGAACGTGGCCCGGCCAGGCCGACGGCGCCGACCTTCGCGGACGTCCTCGCGCACGTCGCGGACCGCCGCACCGAATTCACCGAGAAGCGTCACGTTCCGCGCGACATGATCGAGGAATTCAAACAGGTCGGTCTCTACCGTGCCGCGACGCCGAAGCAATTCGGCGGCGATGCCTTGCCGCCCGCGGAGTTCCTGCGCCTGATCGAGCGGATCTCCGAGGTGGACGGATCGGCCGGCTGGGTCGCGAGCTTCGGGTCGTCGGGCGTCTATCTGGCCGGCCTGCCCCTCGAGACCCAGGCCGAGGTGTACGCCGACGGGCCCGACCTGGCCTTCGCCGGAGGACTGTTTCCGCTGCAGCCGGCCGAGCAGGTGGACGGCGGCTTCCGGGTGAGTGGCCACTGGCGGTTCGCAAGCGGCTGCAAGGGCGCCGACCTCCTCGGCGTGGGCATCGGCGTGGGCGACGCGTCGTCCGGCAAGCCGCGTACCGCCGTCCTGCGCCCCGAGCAGGTCGAGATCGTGGAGAACTGGGATGTCATCGGCATGGAGGGCACCGGCAGCCACGATCTGAAGGTGGACGGCGTGGTCGTCCCCGAGGAGTGGACCTTCGTCCGGGGCGGCGGATCCGTGGTGGACGAGCCGCTGTACCGCTACCCGACCATCGCCTACGCCGCGCAGGTGCTGGCCGTCGTCAACCTCGGCATCGCCCGCGCCGCCCTGAATCACACCATCCGTGTCGGCGCCGGCCGGGCCGGACTGACCGGCGCGCCCAAGCTCGCCGACCGCGCCTACTACCGGATCGCCGTCGCCAAGGCGGAGGCCGCACTGCGGTCGGTCCGCTCCTTCTTCTACGAGGTGACCGAGGAGGTCTACCAGGCGGTGGCCCAGGGCGCGCCCGCCACCGCCGAGCAGGCCGGCGTCCTGCGTCTGGCCGCGACCCAGGCGGCAAGGGTGGGTTTCGACGTCGTCCGCGACGCCTACACCCTCTCCGGTACCGCGGCCATCAACGCGGACCACCCCATGCAGCGCTACCTGCGTGACGCCTCGGTCGTCCCGCAGCACGCGTTCCTGACCGAGGGGATGTACGACGGCGCCGGGGCGGTCCTGATGGGCGCCAAGCCCTTCCCCGGTTTCGTGTGACTCCAGTCCGGCTTCGTGCGACTCCGCCGGCTCCGGGTAGCTCCCGTCCGGCCCCGCAATACACGTTGAAAGGATCGACATGCCTGAGACAACTCCCGCTCCCCTGCGGGTCCTGTTCTGCATCGGCGTCAACCAGAACTTCTTCGATCTGCCCGCAGGCCACGGCGGTCCGGTCTGGAAGGCGTTCTCAGGAATGATGGAAGGGATCGCCGCCATGCCCGGCGTCAACGTCCTCGGCAACATCGACGACGACCAGCACATGATCGGACCGTCCGCGTCCTGGCCGTGGACCTGCTACATCCTGGCCGACGTCGCGGACCAGAAGACGGTGGCCGCCGCCTGCGATCTGTTCCGTACCACGCCGGTCGGCGAACACCTGCTCTGGCGCTACGCCACGATCGAGGCACGCATCGGCCGCCCGCTGACCATTCCGGCGAGCATTCAGTGAACCCCGGCGACTTGGCGGCGGAGCTCGTCCGGGAAGACCGGGTGTCGGCCGCGCTCTACGCCGATCCGGCGCTGTTCGAGCTGGAGATGGACCGCATCTTCCACCGGACCTGGGTGTGGGTCGCCCACGAGAGCGAGATCTCCAAGGCGGGCGACTTCCGGACGGCGTACGTCGGCCGCCAGCCCGTGATCGTCACCCGGGACCGCCGCGGCGGGATCAACGTCGTGGTCAACCGGTGCCGGCACCGCGGCGCGAGCCTGTGCGAGACGCCGCGCGGCAACGGAAACGGCTTCACGTGCCCGTACCACGCCTGGTCGTACGCGCTCGATGGCAAGCTGCGCGGCATCCCCTATCCCGACGGCTACGAGGACGTGCTGGAGAAGAAGGACTTCGGGCTCCAGCGCCTCAAGGTGGGCGTCTACGCGGGCATGATCTTCGCCAGTTTCAACGAGGACATCGAGCCCTTGGAGGACTTCCTCGGCGGGGCGCGGCTGTGGATCGACCGCTTCATGAAGCAGGGCGCCGGCTATCCGATCAAGGTTCAGGGGGAGCACAGGTTCCGGTTCAAGGGCAACTGGAAGATCCAGCTGGAGAACACCACTGACGGCTACCACTTCCCGATCGTGCACCGCTCCTGGATGGCGTCGGTGGACGCCGAGACGGCGAGCATGCTGTCCTTCATGACCGACGAGAAGGCGGTCACCCACTCCCTGGGCAACGGCCACAGCGTCATGGTCATGGTTCCCGAACACGTCGATCTGGACGAGGACGACGGCACCGAGCAGCTCCAGGCCCGGTTCAGACACCTCGTCGAGGAACTGTCCCGCGAGTTCGGTCCGGCCGAAGTCCGTCGCATCGTCCGGTCCCTGCACGGCTCCGGGTTCAACCTCAACCTCTTCCCGAACGTCGCGATGTCGATGTCGTTCTTCCGCGTCCTGCGGCCGGTCTCCGTGGCGGAGACCGAGATCCGGCACATGGCCCTGGGCATGGACGGCGGTCCGGAGATCGTGAACCGGGAACGGCTGCGCATCCACGAGCACTTCCAGGGGCCGTTCGGCTTCGGCAGCCCCGACGACTCCGAGGCCTGGGACCGCGTACAGCGCGGCGTCGCCGGCGGGCCCGACATGCCGATCCTGGTCAACCGGGGCATGGAGCGCGAGAACAAGGCGGACAACGGCGACCGGGTCTCCCACGCGACCGACGAGACGGGCATGCGCGAGGCGTACGCGATGTGGAAGAGGATGATGACCGATGCTCACTGAGCAGGCGCTGTTGGGCCTCACCGATGCCCGGGTGAGCGCCGCCGTCCAACTGGTGTGGCGCGAGGCGCGGCTCCTCGACGGCAAGCGGTACGAGGAGTGGGACCGCCTCTGGGCCCCCCACGGCCGCTATGTCATCCCCATCGACCCGCAGACCGAGGACTTCGAAGCGAGCCTCAACATGGTCTACGACGACGACCGCATGCGACGGATGCGCATCGAACGGCTGGTCTCCGGCTACTCGATCTCCGCCGTGTCGGCGGCCCGGACCGTACGGACCGTGTCCAACTTCGTGGTCGTACGGTCCGAGGAGGAGGCCGTCGAGCTGAACTCCGCACAGGTGCTGGTCGGGTACAAGCGCGAGGAGACCTTCGTGCTCGGAGCGGACCTCACCCACCGGGTCGTCTTCGACGGCGGTGAGCCACGGATCGCCCGCAAGGTGATACGGCTCCTCAACGCGCAGGAAGCGGTCAGCGCGACGGGGTTCCTGCTGTGAGCGCCGCCGGGAGCCGGGTCGCCGTGATCACCGGTGCGGCGAGGGGCATCGGACAGGTCATCGCCGCCCGGCTGCACGCGCAGGGCTACCGGGTCGCCCTCGCCGACCTCGACGGTGAGGGCGCCGAGAAAGCCGCGGCCGCGCTCGACCCGGGACAGGGGACCGCCATCGGCCTGACCCTCGACGTACGGGAGAAGTCCGGCTTCGAGCGGGTCCGCGACGAGGTCACCGACCGCTGGGGAGCGGTGCACGTGCTGGTCAACAACGCCGGGCAGTCGCAGGTCGAGTCCCTGATGGACATCTCGCCGGAGAGCTTCTCCTCGGTGGTGCGGACCAACCTCGACGGTGTCTTCCTCGGCAGCCAGGTCTTCGGGGCCTGCTTCGCGGACCGCGGCCACGGCCGCATCGTCAACATGGCCTCGCTCGCCGGGCAGAACGGCGGCACGGCGACCGGCGGGCACTACGCGGCGGCCAAGGGCGGGGTCCTGACCCTGACCAAGGTGTTCGCACGCGAACTGGCTCCGCGCGGAGTGACCGTGAACGCGGTGTCTCCGGGGCCGCTCGACCTCCCGGTCACGTACGACCTCATCGGGCCCAAGACGGCGGCGGCACTGAAGAAGAACATCCCCGTCGGCGAACTGGTCTCGCCCTCGTTCGTCGCCGACACGGTCGCGCTGCTGGCCGCCGAGCACGCCGGTTCGGTGACCGGCGCCTGCTGGGACGTGAACGGAGGGCTGTACGTACGATGATCACGGTCCGCGTCACCTGCATCGCCGACGAGACCGACACGATCAGGTCCTTCCGCCTGGTCCGGTCCGACGGCGTACCGCTCGGCCCGTACCCGGCCGGTGCGCACATCGACGTGACGGGCCCGACCGGGATCACCCGGCAGTACTCGCTGTGCGGGCCGCCGCACGAGACCGGCTCGTTCCTCGTGGCGGTCAAGCGCGAGACCCCCTCGCGCGGCGGCTCGGACGCCATGCACGACGACGTACGGGTGGGCAGCGAACTGCGCATCAGCGAACCGCGCAAGATGTTCGGCCTCGCAACCGGCGCCGGGGAGCACGTGCTGGTGGGCGCCGGCATCGGCGTGACACCGCTGCTCGCCATGGCCCACCAACTGCATCGGGAGGGAAGGAACTTCCGGCTGCACTACTTCGCCTCCGCACGTCGGCGGGCGGCCTTCGCGGACCAGTTGGAGCTGTCCGGCTTCGCCGCCCGGGTGCGATTCCACTTCGGCGTGCCACGCCCCGGGCAGCAGAAGGCGCTCGACGCGATCCTGCCGAACCTGGACCCCGGCACCCACGTCTACACCTGCGGCCCGAAGGAGTTCATGCAGCGCGTCACCGCCACCGCGGCCCGCTCCCTGCCCGAGGACCAGGTGCACATCGAGCACTTCCAGCCCCCCGATCCCGCCGGCAAGCCCGGCGCGGAATTCGAGCTGGAACTGGACACCGGAGAGGTGTTCACCGTCCCGGCGGACCGCAGCATCGTGGACGTCCTGGCGGAGAACGGCTTCGAGGTCGACACCTCCTGCCGGGAGGGGATCTGCGGAACGTGCGTCCTGCCCGTTCTCGAGGGGGAGCCCGACCACCGCGACAACTGCCTCACCCGGAAGGAGAAGGCGGCGAACGACCAGATCGCCACCTGCGTCTCCCGCGCGCGTGGCCGACGCCTTGTCATCGAGTTCTGACTCCTCGTCATCGAATTCTGATGAGGCCGGGAGCCGCTGCGCCGAGGAAATCGCTGAGGAAAACACCTACACCCCGGCCCTTTTCTTCAGAAAGAGTCAAGCCGCCCGCAGTTACCGCCCCCTCGCTTGCTCCCTAGTGTTGAGCGAAAGGTGAGAAGAGCGGACGCGGGCAATTGAGGAGACGAGAATGGTGACGACAATCGCCGGACCCGACCGGACAGAATTCCGCGAGGCGATGGCTCACCTGCCGGCTGCCGTCAACATCCTCACGACCGACGGCCCCGGAGGGCGGTACGGGATGACGGTGAGCGCCGTCTGCTCCGTCACCGACGCACCGCCCACGGTCCTGGTCTGCGTCAACCGAGGCAGCGCGACGCACGACGTGATCAGCGGCAACCGCCGGGTGTGCGTCAACGTGCTCGGCGGTCACCACGAGGAACTGGCCCTGCACTTCTCCGGCGCCACCAAGGTCCCCATGCCCGAGCGATTCGCCTGGGACATATGGGACCCGGCCGAACAACTCCCCGTCCTGCGCGACGCGCTGGTCAACATCGTCGGCACGGTCCGTGACCGGAAGCCCATGGGCTCGCACAGCGTGATGTTCGTGGAGGTCGAACGGGTCCACGTCCGGCACGGCGACAGCCTGGTCTACTTCAACCGGCGGTTCCACCGCCTCGAGACGGGACGTGAGCCGAGTGACGATGAGTGAGGCCTACCCGGTTCCGCCGGCCCGGACGGTGGGGGAGATCAGCAGCGGCCGGATCCGTCCGAGCGGGGCCGTCACCGCGGCGCTGGCGCGCCTGGACGCGACAGAGCCGGACCTCAGGGCCTGGGTCCGGGTCGACCGGGCCGGCGCCCTGAGCACGGCCCGAGAACAGGACGACCGTCCGGCGGACGGACTGCCGCTGCGCGGTGTCCCGTTCGGGGTCAAGGACATCATCGACGTACGTGGCACACCGACCGAGTGCGGGTCGCCGCTGCGCCGGGGCCGGATCGCCGGGGCCGACGCGTGGGTGGTCGCCCGGCTCCGGCGGGCGGGAGCGATTCCGCTCGGCAAGACGGTGACCACGGAGTTCGCGTACTTCGCCCCGGGCCCCACGCGCAATCCCCACGACCTGACACGTACCCCCGGCGGTTCGTCGAGCGGTTCGGCAGCCGCCGTCGCGGCGGGCGTGGTGCCCCTCGCGCTCGGCAGCCAGACCGCCGGCTCGCTCACCCGCCCGGCGGCGTTCTGCGGTGTCGCGGGATTCGTGGCGCCCGTCGGTTCATGGCCGACCACGGGAATCACCGGCCTGAGCCACAGCCTCGACTCGGTCGGCCTGATCACCGCTACGGTCGCCGACCTCCGCCTCGTCCACGGCGTACTGTCCCAAGGACCGCGTCCTCCCGCCTTCCCGGCCACGTCCGGCCGCCCCAGGCTGCTGGTGTGGACGGCGGGCGAACTCGGGGACGTCGAGGAGCCGATGCGCGCGGCCTTGGCGCGAGCGGCCGAAGGGGCCCGCGCACAGGGCGCCGCGACCGAGGACCTGGACTGGGCCGCGCGCACCCCCGGCCTCGTGGCGGCGCACACCACCGTCATGGCGTACGAGAGCGCCCGCGCCCGGGCCGAGGAGGCCCGGCAGCCCGACCGGCTGAGCACGGCGCTCGACGAACTGCTCGCCCTGGGGCGCCGGATCACCGACGACGACTACCGGGCGGCCCTGTCCGCGGCCACGCGGGCCCGCGCCGATGTCCTCGCGACGCTGACGGACGCCGACGCGATCCTGGGCCCGGCGGCCCTCGGCCCCGCACCGCACGGACTCGCCGCCACCGGCACCCCCGTACTCAGCCGCCCCTGGCAACTGCTCGGCCTGCCGGTGCTCACGGTGCCCGGACATACCGACGACGGGGGCATGCCGCTCGGCCTGCAACTGATCGGCCACCCCCACCGCGTGGACCAGCTCTTCGCGCTAGGGGAGCGACTCGAAGCGCTCGCCCGCGAAACGACACCGTTGGCACCTGTCCGGAGCGGGAGGCCAACCCCATGAGGATCACCGGTGTCGAGGCCATCCCGTGCACCCTGTTCCATGAGTTCCGATCCCCTTGTATCTCCGCGCCTCCCGAAGCTTCGCTTCTGGCGGTGAAGTTGCGTATCGGAACTGCGAATGGGATGCCATCACGCGAACGAGCATTCGCCGGATTTCCGCATCAGGCACCGCCTGTCGGACCGGCGCATGACCGTAACAAACGGGCCATATGCGCGAGGGGGGTCCTGGGGTATGTTTCTCACCCTTGGCTCAACGCCCCACAGTGAGGGCAGCATGAGACGCAATGACCTCGAGGGAATCGAGCAGTTCGAGGCTGCCTCGTCCCAATCATTCGTGCCGGTGCGCATCCGCATTCCGAGCGAGGGTGGACTCCATGCCAGCTTCGCGGCAGTCACCATCGACGGGGTCGTGATATCCCGCATCGCGGCCACACCGTGCCGCGTCCACCGGGACGTACGCACCATCGGCTCCACCGATCGCGAGCTGCTGAAGATCGCGCTGCACCGGCGTGGGCGGGCGGGGATCGAACAGGACGGCCGGCGAGGCTCTCTGCACCCCGGCGATCTCGTGGCCTACGACACCACTCGCCCCTACGACCTCAGGCACTGGGACGACTTCGAGACCTTCGTCATCGGGATACCGCGCGCGCGGCTCGGGCTGAACGCCGAGCTGATCGGGCGGCGCAGTGCGTCCCCTCTGCCGGCCGGTCCGGGAGTCGGTCCCGTCGTGGCGGCCTGCATCGCCGGGCTCGGAGCCGGCATCGAAGAGGTCTCCCCGGCCGCCGGTATGCACCTCGCGGACGCGCTGGTCTCGCTGATCATCTCGGCTTTCACCGACGCCTCGCCCTCCCACACCGAGGCCGATTCAGACCTTGCCGATCGCATCCTCGCCTACTGCCTGGCCAATCTCGCCGACCCCGCCCTGTCCGTGGGCTTCGTCGCTCGGCAGCACGGTATTTCGGTGCGCTATCTGCAGAAGTTGCTGAACCGGCGGGAGATGTCCCTGGCGGCATGGATCAGACATGAGCGGCTGCATCGCATCTGCCGTGACCTGTCCAACCCCTCGCTGGCGAACCGCGCGACCCGCGAGATCGCGGCCCGTTGGGGGATCCTCGACGCCACGCACCTCAGCCGCACCCTCAAGGCGGAGTTCGGCCGGACCGCCCAGGAAATCCGGCGCGCGGCACGGCCCTGAGCCGCCCGGCGAGCGGGCATTCGGCGGGGGAGACAGGGAAGACAGATAGGGAAAACCGTACGTCGGGAAGGGCTTTTCCCGTATGAAGTCGAAGACAGCCGGGTTGGCCCGGCACTCCAGATACTTACAACGGCCGGCACAGTGGACCAAGTCGGGCGCCGCGGCAGGCGACGGCGGGCGCGACGCCGCAGGCGCGGAAGGCGCTGTGCGCACGGGCCACCGCAGGTAGGTCATCCCTGGTGATATCGGGTAATGGGGGGCTATGTTCCACCTGTGGACATCCCCGCCTGCGTGGCGCCCTGGCCCCGACGACGTGTGGCCTTTGGAACTTCCCCTTGGGGTAAGCGGTCGGCACCGGCGCCAGACCCGAATATTCCGATTCTCGATTTCTCGAAAAACGCGGCTGGCGCAGGTCCGGTTGTTGGTGCGGCCGGCGGTCGCCCGTGGAGATGGGGCACCCTCGGATGGAGAAACAGCAGAACGAAGGCAGAGCGCGATCCGCGCCCTGTGTCCGCAGTGAGGGACAGCGCTACGCCAGTCTGGCGGAGTTGGCCGCGGTGCTGGCCGATGTCGAGGACCTGGAACAGTTGGGGCAGGCGTACTTCGCCCTGGCCCGGCGTGTCATCGACTTCCCGATGGGGGCGGTGTACCTGTTCGTCGACGGCACCACCAGCCCGTCGTGGTACACCTCGCACAATGTGAGCAACCGCTTCCTGGCCGCGTACGAACGGCTGGGCCGGCCCGTCGACGATGAACTCCGGCAGGTCATGGCGACCGCGTCACCCGCCTACAACCTCGCGGGCCGATCCCTCCACCAGTGGCGGCAGACCGACATATACCGGCTGGTTGACCGCTTGGAGAACATGCTGCATGTCCTCAAGGCGCCGATCGTCGTCCGGGGTTCGATCATCGGCACCCTCGACTTCTCCTCCGACCGGGCGAACACTCCCGTCACCGAAACGGACCTGCACTTCATGGCGGCCATGGCCGGGGTCGTCGGCGGTGCGGTGACCGCGCTGCGCGGCCGGCAGCGGCTCCAAGAACAGCTGGACGTCGTCAACCTCGCCCTGGAGAACAGCTCCGCCGCGGTCGCCTACACCAGCCCCGACTCCACCGAACCCACCGTGACTCCGCCTGCCGCGGCACTGCTGGACAACCTCAGGGAGGGCGGTGACATCCTGTACCGCATTCTGCGGGACACCGAGCCGTCGGTCGCCGAATCGCGCCGTTCCTATCTGGTCAGGAAGCGTGACGGGGCGAACGACGTGCTCAACTGCACCGTCCGGTCGGTGCCCGGCCGACCGGGCGCCGAGGTCATGGAGCTGTCCCTGGAGTCGGCCGAGCCGCGCTATGTGAACCAGGGACGTCCTTCCCTGTCGAACAGGGAGTCGGATGTGGCGCGCATGGTCGCTGCGGGGTTGTCCGACCGCGAGATCGCCGACCAGCTGACGCTGAGCGTCTACACGGTGCGCCAGCACATGAAGAGCATTTACACCAAGCTGGAGATCAGTAGCCGGGTACAGCTCACCCGGGTCCTCTTCGGCAGGACCGCCCGCGCCGAGCCGCCGCGCCGTTGAGCGGCGGGCGATCGGGCGATCGGGCGTCGAGGTCGGACATCGGTCTCAGGCCGTGGCCGAGGAGAGAGCGCCCAGACCCCGGAGGGAGAGAGACGGCGGGAATCCCGCTGCGGGGGAGTGGTGGCGCGGGTGCCGGTCGAGAAGTGCGGGTGGGCGCCGGCGCTCACCTCGCCGAGAGGTCGTCGGTCGCGGTCCGCTGAGCAGACCGCGACCGACGACCTCTCGGCTCAGAGGACCGCGCGCAGCCGCTCGGGGAGGACACGCATCTGCTTCGCCAGGACCGTGTAGTCCCAGCAGTCCGAGTTCCGTCTGATCCGGCCGTCCGCGAACTCGAACATGGACAGTCCGGAGAACTCGACGCGGGTGCCCGTCCGGTCCACCCCTTCGAACTCACCGCGCCAGGTCGCGGTGATCGTCCACTCGCTCACCCCGTGGGTCGGGCCGGTACCGATCCGGCGCAGCGTGAGCGAGAAGTCGGGCATGGTGGAGTAGACGGCCGCCGCGAACTGGCGGACCCCATCCGGCCCCGTGACATACGCCTCCTCGGCGAAGTCCTCGTAGACGCAGTCGTCGGTGAACAGACTGGCGATCGTCTCGATGTCCTGGTCGTTCCAGGCGCGTTCGAGACGACGGAGCAGGGTGTCGGTGGCCTCGGTCATCGGAGTCCTTTCGTGGATACTCCCGGCTTCAGCCGGGGGAGGAAACGAAATCCCTGCGGAGCAGGGCAAGGAGCTGGGATGCGCCGCGAGGGCGGATCGCAGTGCCCTGACCCGCAGGTTTGATCTCTCCTTGCGGTCTGGCTGGTTTGTGCGCGTGGCCGCGAATCATGTGAAGCGGGCGTTCAAGTACCGCTTCTGTCCCAGTGATGCGCAGGCGGCGGAGCTGTCGCGCACGTTCGGGTGTGTGCGCAAGGTCTACAACCTGGCGCTCGCCGCCCGCACGCAGGCGTGGGCGCGGCAGGAACGGGTCAACTACCACCAGACCTCGGCGATGCTGACGGCATGGAAGAAGACCGAGGAGCTGGCCTTCCTGAACGACGTGTCGTCGGTGCCGCTGCAGCAGACGCTGCGGCACTTACAGACCGCGTTCACCCACTTCTTCGCCAGACGGGCGAAGTACCCGCGTTTCAAGTCGCGCAAGACATCGCGCAAGTCGGCGGAGTACACCACCAGCGGGTTCCGCTTCCGGAACGGCCGGCTGACCCTGGCGAAGATGGCGGACCCGCTGGACATCGTGTGGTCCCGGCCGCTGCCCGACGGTACGGAGCCGTCCACGGTGACCGTGTCCCAGGACGCGGCCGGACGCTGGTACGTCTCGCTGCTGTGCCAGGACCCCCATGTCACACCGCTTCCCGCCACCGACCGCGCCATCGGAATCGATGTCGGCCTCAGCCACCTGCTGACCCTGTCCACCGGTGAGAAGATCGCCAACCCCCGGCACGAGCGCCGCGACCGCACCCGGCTCGCCAGGGCCCAGCGGGAGCTGTCCCGCCCAGCCCAGGGCGAGGGAACCAACCGGGCCAAAGCCCGGCGCAAGGTCGCCAAGGTCCATGCCAGGATTGCCGACCGGCGCCGCGACATGCTCCACAAGCTGACCACTGGTCTCGTGCGTGACAACCAAACGCTCGTGATCGAGGACCTGACCGTGCGCACCATGGTCAAGAACCGCACGCTGGCCCGGGCCATGTCGGACGCGGGCTGGGGCGAGTTCCGCTGCATGCTGGAGTACAAGGCTGCCTGGTACGGGCGTCAAGTGATCGTGGTGGACCGGTTCTTCCCCTCCTCCAGGCTGTGTTCCGTCTGCGGCAGTCTGCAGGACAAGATGCCGCTCAGCGTCCGCAGGTGGGTGTGCGGCTGTGGTGCGGTCCATGATCGGGACGTGAACGCGGCGAACAACCTTCTGGCCGCCGGGCTGGCGGTGTCTGTCTGTGGAGCTGGTGTAAGACCTCAACGGAGTTCTCCGGGCGGGCAGTCGGCGACGAAGCAGAAAACCCCACGGCGCGAGCCGTAGGAATCCCCTCTCGTTCACGAGGGGGGAGGAAGTCAAATGATGACCTTCCGTGCGGCGCGGCTGGTGAAACGGGGCAGGATCTGCTCGCCGATCAGGCGGATGCACTCCACCGGATCGTCGCCATGGGGCGGTCCGAACGCGATGTTGTCGGCGCCCGCGTCGATCAGGTCGCCGATCCGCCGGACGACCTGGTCGGGTGTGCCGGTAAGGCTGAACGCGTCGATGGCCCGGCGCGTCACGAGGGCCTTCGCCTCAGCCACATCACCCTTGGTGAAGGCGGTGTACGCGGCCTCCACTTCGTCCTCGCCGATGCCCACCTCACGAATCATCGGCGCGAGGAACGGCTGGAGCAGGGCCAGCATCCCGCGGATGGAGTCCTCGGCACGGCCAGGATCGGTGGAGATCGCGCACAGGGGACCGACGATGAACTCGGTGCCCTCCATGGACTTCCCCGCGCCGGCCCGCCCGTCGGCGAACTGGCTCTTGAGCCGGGCGACGTACTCGGGGCTCGCGACGCAGTCAGCCTTCATCCCCGGCGCGATGGTCCCGGCGAGCCGGGCCGTCTGCGGGGACCAGGTCCCGACGTACAGCGGGACATGCCGCTCCACCTCGAACTGGAAGTAGAGGTCCTCGGTGGCCTTGAAGTACTGCCCCTCGAACGGGGTGCGGTCCATGGTCAGCATCCGCGTCATCAACGCGTGCGCCTCGCGCATCCACGTCATCGGCTTCGACGGGGCGACCGCGCCGATGAGCGGGTTGAAGCCACCCCGACCGATGCCCGCCACCATGCGTCCGCCGGACAGTTCGTCGAGCGCCGCGAGGTTCGCGGCGTGGTAGACGGGGTGGGCGACCTGAGGCGTGACGATGAACGGGCCGAGCCGGATGCGCGAGGTGCTGAGGGCGGCGGCGGTGAGGATCGGCCAGGCCGGACGGAAGACGAGGTCGTCCGCGATGTGCAGTTGGTCGAATCCGGCGTCCTCGACCTGCTTGGCGAGCGGGCCGTAGGTGGCCATCGGCAATGCGCCGGTGACCATGACACTGAAGCTGGTTCCCATCATTCACTCCTCGTCAAGGGGGGACATCTTGACACGGGAAATCCTAGGAACGGGGGTCACCCGAGCACTATTAGGGAATTCCTTATACCGCGGCATGGGGTAAAACTCGGGGATACCAAAGGGTATCCCGGACCTGACGACGGGTTGGTTAGTGAGGAGAATTCCATGCATTCCGGAATCCCTTTCCCGGCCGAGACGATGTGGTCCGCTGAGCGGGCCCCGCCGGAACCGGCGCGGCCGGGTGCGTCGTTGAGCTCGTCGACGGTCCGCTCCAGCAGCAGTGGGACAGGCCCGTTTGCAGCACGTCCCGGACGAGGGTTGCCATGCTCTCGGCGCGGGTCTTCTCGCGGATGTGGGTGCGGTGCACATCGACGGTCTTCGTGCTGATCCCCAGCCGGGTCGCGATGTTCTTGCTGGGTATGCCGTCGATCACCAGGCGAAGGATCTCCCGCTCACGCGGGCTGAGGCTGCCCAGGCGCGTCTGGAGCGCCTGCTGCCTGGCCGCGCGGGCGAACCGGTCCTGCGCGGTCCGCAGCGCCTGCTGGACGACATCGAGCATGTGCTGCGGATCGTAGGGTTTCTCCAGGAAGTCCACGGCGCCGTTCTGCAGTGCCCGCACCGACATTCTGATGTCGCCGTGGGCGGAGACGAAGATGACCGGGATGGCTGATCCGGCCCGGTTCAGGATCTCCTGGAGCTGGAAGCCGCCCACTTGGGGCATGCGCACATCCAGCACCATGCAGGCGGGCTGGCCGTGGTCGTAGGAGTCGAGGAACGTCCTCACATCGGTGAAGCACAGGGACCTGATTTTTACGGACTCCAGCAGCCAGGCCAGTGACCTGCACAGTTCCTGGTCGTCGTCGACGATGTAGACGACGCTGCCCAGCAGCTGCCCGTCCGCCGGTCTCACGCGGCTCGGGTCTGCCGCCACCGCAGTCACCTCCACGCTCGTCCCAGGTCGCTCGCGCGATCCGGTGTTCGTGCACCAGGACCAGCGGGTCGCCGCCATGCACGGTGGTCGGCACCGTGCACCCGGGACATGGCGGTCCGCACATGGGGTGGAACCTCCTTCAGGGGGTCGTCATGGGGTGGGCGACCGGGCTCACTTGACCAGCGGCAGTTCGGTGGGCGTGCAGGAGCGGTCCTTGGGCGCCACGAAGTCCTTGACCGTCGCGCTCGTGATGAGCCCGTTCTTGACGACGTACTTGGATGCGGCCTCGCCCTTGATGGCGTCCTGCATGGCGGCGACCGCCGCCACCCCGGTGCAGTACGGGTCGGTGTCGATCGTGGCGGTGATGGTGCCGTTGCGGAGCGCCGCGATCGCCGAGGAGTCGCCGTTCGACCCGGTGACCACGATCCCGTTCGGATTGTCGGCCGTGTGCACCTTCTTGCCGGCGGCGATGACGGCCGAGGAGACGCCGAGCGCCGTGGAATCGTTGAAGCTCCAGAAGCCGTCGATGTCCGGGTGCGCCGACAGCAGGTCCTGGGCCAGCGAGGAGGCGGCGCTGCTGGTGTTCTGGGTGTTGTCCTGCTTGGAGACGATGGTCAGCCCGGCCCGCTTCGCCGCGGCCGTGAAGCAGTCGGTCATCCCCACGATCGACTTGACCGGAAAGCCCATCACCGCGATCTTCCCGTTCGGCTTGGCCTTGGCGAACATGTCGGCGAGCTGGTCGAGGATCCCGCCCTTCTCGCAGCTGTAGACCTCCCACCAGACACTTGATGTTCCCTTCGCTCCTGCGGAGTTGACGCCGACCACCGGGATGTCGGCGCTCTTGGCGGCGGCGTAGGAGCCCGCAATGGCGTTTTCGTCCAGCGCCCAGGCGGAGAGCGCGCCGACGTGCTGGTCGATCATGGTCTGGACGTTCGAGACCTGAGTGTCGGCCGACAGGTTCGCATCGTAGGTCTTGGCCTTCCAGCCGAGGCTGGTCGCACCGGACTTGAAGCCCTTGGAAATGTCCTGCTGGCCTTCCTGGGCCATCACCGGGGAAGCGAACCCGACGGTCAGACCGCTGCCCGACCCGCTGCCGGCCGATGTGGAGCTATCACTTCCGCAGCCGGTGGCCACGGCCATGGCGCCGATCGCCAGGCCGCTGAGGGCGAGGCGAGAGAATCTGCTGTGCATGGTGTATGTCCGATCTGATGAGGGTTGGCGGGGGGTGGGTGGTCTGCGGTCAGGAGTGGACGGCGGTGACATGGCGTCAGGCGACCCGGACGAGGACCAGTGATCGGCGTCGGGGCCGGCCGGCGTGGTCATCGCGGGTCCCCGGTGAGGGCGGCCGCTGTCTCGGCCGCGGGCCGTCGGCGCAGGCTCCTCCAGCGCGCCGCGCTCAGTCCGACCGCGAGGATGAGCAGGAGGCCGTTGACCGCTTGCCGCCAGAAGCTGGAGATGTCGGCCAGGGTCATGATGTTCTGCACCACGCCGAGGAAGAGCACTCCCAGCACGGTTCCCCAGATGCTGCCCTTGCCGCCGCTGAAGGAGGTTCCGCCGATCAGTACCGCGGCGAGTACGCCGTTGAGCAGCGAGGGGTCGATCTGCGGGGAGGCTCCGGTGAGCCGGCCGACCTGGACGACGCTGCCGATCCCGGCGGCGAGCCCGGCCAGCGCGTAGACGGCCGCGGTGGTGTTCTTGACGTTGATGCCGTTGAGGCGCGCGGCCTCCGCGTTCGAGCCGACCGCGAACACCGAGCGGCCGAAGCGGGTGTGGCGCAGCACTCCGGCGGTCACCAGGACGAGCAGTACGTCGAAGATCAGGATGAAGGGCACCGATCCCACGTCGCCGGTTGCGAACGTGTGCACCGGGCCGAAGGCGGGCTTGGTGAAGACGTCGACGGTAGAGCCGTTTTTCACCACCAGCGCCAGGCTCGCCGCGATGGACGCCATGCCCAGGGTGACCACCAGGAAGGAGATCCCCAGCCGGGAGATCAGCAGCCCGTTCACGACACCGAGTGCGGCTCCGAGGGCCAGGGCTCCCAGCACGCAGACCACCGTCGGCGCCCCGGAGGACAGCAGCAGCCCGAATCCCATGCCCGCCGCGGCGGTCATGGAGACGACGGACAGGTCGATGCCTCCGGCGATGATGACGAAGGTGGAGCCGATCGCCAGCGACATGGCGACGCTGTTGGCCCCGACGATGTTCATCATGTTGGACCAGGTGAAGAAGGCCGGCTGGGCGATGGAGGAGACGGCCATCAGGACGACCAGGGCGACGACGACCCCGCCTGTCTCGCCCAGGCGCGGCAGCGGTGGCAGTTGACGGCGGGCCCGCTCACCACCGGGCGCGGCGCTGGAGGGATCGACCTGCTGATGGAGAGCTGTCATGACGTTCCTGTCGGGTGAGGGCAGCGGATCGCTCTGATGCGCGGGAATGTGGTCGGGGCGCCCCGCGGCTGCGGGCCGGGCGGGCGTGTCAGGCGGCTTCGAGCTGCGGCCTGCCGGTGACCATGGCGCGGTTGATGGTCTCCTCGTTGATGTCGGCGCCGGTGAACTCCGCGACGACGTCCCCCCGGTACATCACCAGCACCCGGTCGCAGACTCCGCACAGCTCGTTCAGCTCCGACGAGATGAACAGCACCCCGGCGCCCCGGGCGGTCTGTTCCCGCAACAGGGTGTAGATCGCGCTCCTGGAGCCGACGTCGATACCCCGGGTCGGCTCACTCAGGACGTAGACAGGAAGGTTCAGGTCGAACAGTCGGCCGATGGTGATCTTCTGCTGATTGCCTCCGGACAGGAACCGGACCGGAAGGTGCGGGGAGGCGGTCCGGATGCCGTATCGGCGCACCGCGTCGGCCACCCGGCCGCTCTCCGCCCGCGGCCTGCGGATCCCGTACCGGAAGATGCGCTGGGGCCAGGCCAAGGAGAGGTTCTCGGTGACCGACCGCTCCGGGAGCAGGCCTTTGGCCTTCCGGTCCTCCGGTACGAACCCCAGACCGCCACGGAGTACGGCCCCGGGGCGGCCGAGCCTGATTGCACGCCCGGCCACCCGCACCCGGCCCTCGGCGGAGACGGCGCCCGCCAGGGCGTGGCCCAGGATCTCCTTGCCGGAGCCCGAAAGCCCGGCCACGCCGACGATCTCGCCGGCCCGTACCGACAGGTCGACCGACCGCAGTCCCTGTGCCCGCGCCGACAGGCCGGCAGCGCTCAGCACCGTGTCCGCGGCGTCCAGCTCGTGGACGCGCCGCCCGTAGTAGTCGCCCAGTTCACGGCCCACCATGAGGCGGACGAGGTCCTCCTCCGGCGTTCGCGGGATCGGGACGGTGGCCATGATCCGGCCGTCCCGCAGCACAGCGGCAGAGGTGGCGGCCCGGTAGATCTCGTTCATCCGGTGTGTGATCATCACGACCGCGGTGCCAAGAGCGCGGCGCTGCTCGACGAGTTCGAGCAGCCGGTCGGCGGCCTTCTCCGACAGGGAGCTGGTGGCCTCGTCCAGGATGAGCACCCGGGGGTCGGTGGCCAGCGCCCGCGCGATCTCGACCTGCTGCTGGAGTTCGATGGGCAGGTCACCCACCCGCGCACGGGGGTCGATCGCCATCCCGTACGTTTCCAGCAGCTCGGTGACCGCGGACCGCAGCCTGCGCCACGAGACCGCGACCCTGCCGGACACCGGCAGCCGGCCCAGGAAGACGTTCTCCGCGACAGTCAGGTCGGCGGCCAGGGTCAGTTCCTGGCTGATCAGCGCGATCCCGTGAGAGAGCGCGGCCTTCGCGTCAGGAATGCGTGCAGGTTTTCCGTCCACCAATATGCGTCCCGCGTCGGGAGCAAGCATCCCGCCGAGAATCCGGGCGACCGTCGACTTCCCCGAACCGTTCTCCCCGGTAAGCGCGGTCACTGTACCGGCATGAAATTCCACGTGGGCGTCCCGTAGCACGACAGCGGTTCCGAACCGCTTCGAGAGCCCTTCGGCCCGCAGCAGAGGAACGGGCCTGACCTGCTCATCTCCGGAATTCATGGCCGAATGCTAGGTGGGAGAACTCAATGAGAGCCATCCCCACGGGGCGGCAAAACGGCACCTCCCTAATTTTAGGGAGGTGCCGGGTTCCGAGCCTCTGCCCAGTTTCCATTTGATTATGGAATCGTTTCTGAAAGCTCTGCAAGACATCCGGCTCCAAGCAGGCCGTGCGTGGGCGCCCACTCCACCGAGGCCTGGGACCACCAGGACTCAATCACCGGGGAGCAAGGTCACGGCCCCATCAGCACCGAGGTCGATGGGTAGTCGCTCGCCCAGCCCGCGAGCAGCGGCGCGACGAACACATTCTCGGTCCGGGTGCGCGTGATCTTCCAGGTGCCGTCGACCCTGCGGAACGCGTTGTTCAGCCGGCTCGAGCGCAGTAGTGACTTGCCGTCGGAGAAGAGCCACGGTTGGATGTGGATCCACTGGCCGGTCGCCTCGTCGCCGTCGACGTGGATCTGCTCCGAGGTCAGGTAGTGGGCGTTCAACAGCAACGCCGGGTCCTGCTTCTGGCCCCAGAACGCCTCGAAGTGCTCACGGATCGCGGCCGCTCCCTCGGCGCGGCCGAACTGGCCGTCGTAGTACTCACCGACGCCCTCCCAGACAGCGTCCTCGGAATACAGTTCCATGATCAGGTCGATGCGGTGCCCGTCGTCGCGGACGCCGAACTCGGGGATCGGGGTGTCACACAGGAACATGTAGCGAGTCTGGAGACGGCGGATCTCGGCCTCGGCCTCCAGCACCTCGATCCGCTTGACAAGGCTGGCGATAGTGGCGTCGGTGGTGGCGTCGGTAGTCATGGGAATTCTCCCCAATTCTGGGCAAACTGGTGACGGTCTTGGATTCGGTAAGTCCGGTGAGGTTCCAGAAAAAGACCGTTGAACTGATCTGCGGACTGTGCTGATCTGCACGCCCCCACGTACGCATTCGCAGGGTACCGCTGAGTGTTCTCGCCTTCGATGTGCTGAATGGAGCGAACGGATCAGGCGATCGGCGGTTCGCCGGCCCAGGCGCGACGCAGCAGCCGGGTGAGGCCCTCGGAGGTGACCTCGCGCGGATTGGCGTACGGGTTGGCCAGCGCCAGCTCGACGATCTGGTCGATCGCTTCTTCCTTCATGCCCAGTTCGCGCAGCGAGCCCGGGGCGTCCAGGTTTCGGGCGAGTTCCCACAACGCCACCGCCGGGTCGGCGTCGCCCAGCGCGCGCCCGAGCGCGGCGACCGCCTCAGGTGCGCTCGGCTGGTTGTACGCGAGGGCGTGCGGCAGGACGACGGTGTGGGTGTCGGCGTGCGGCAGGTCGAGGGTGCCGCCGAGCGTGTGGCACAGCTTGTGGTGCAGCGACATCGTGGTGGCGCCGAGGCAGGCACCGCACAGCCAGGCACCGTACTGGGCCTCGGCGCGCGCCTGGACGTCGGCGCCGTCCGCCACCACAGCGGGAAGCGTCGTGGCGAGGGCGCGCGCTCCCTCCTCGGCCATCAGGCTGATGATCGGCGAGGCGTCCGGCGCGTAGAGGGCTTCGACGGCGTGCGCGATGGCGTTCATGCCGCTGGTCGCGGAGGCGCCAGGCGGGAGGCTCAGGGTGAGTTCGGGGTCGTACAACACGCTGACCGGCAGCACCCGGGGGTCTTTGCCGGTGTGCTTGCGGCCGTTCTCGGTGATCCCCCACACGGAGGTCATCTCCGAACCGGCGTACGTCGTCGGCACCGCGATGATCTTGAGCCCGTGTTCCAGGGCGATCGCCTTGCCGAGACCGATCGCCGAACCGCCGCCGATCGCGACACAGCCGTCGGCCCCCAGCTCCGCCGCGCGTTCGCCGGCCCGTGCGGCGGACTCGACGGGGACGTGCATGCGGGCATGGGGGTGCACTCCGGCTGCGCGGTCGCCGATCAGACGCGCGGCCGTGTGGCCGAGCTCCTCCTGTTGAGGGGAGCACAGGACGAGGACGCGCTTGAGTCCCGCTCGGTCGATCTCGTCGGCCAGCCGGCCGACTACGCCGGGGCCCATCACCACACGCGTCGGCGGCGCCTGGTACGCGAAGGTTCGTGCCTGATTCATCGGTCGGTCCCTTGGCCGGTAGCGCTGAGGAGGGTGATGTCGAAGTGGACGGCGCGGTACGGGTTGTCGAAACCGAGTTCGGCCGCGCGGGCGGGGTCGTCGACCCGGGCGAAGTCGCGCAGGAGACTTTCCTTGACGCCGAAAACGACATCGGAGCCGATGTACGGGCAGTCCTTGACGAACAGATGAGTGATCAACGGCCGGTGCCCTTGGGCGCTCACCAGGAAGTGCACATGCGCGGGCCGGTTCGGGTGCCGGTGGGTGGCCTCGAGCAGACGGCCGACGGGCCCGTCCACGGGGACCGGGTAGAAGCGGGGAACGATGGAACGGAACCAGAACTCGCCGTTCTCGTCCGTGGTGAAAAGGCCGCGAAGGTTGCGATCGGGTTGGACGCCGGGCTGCTGCACGTCGTAGAAACCCTCGGCGTTCGCCTGCCAGACGTCTACTTCGGCGTTCGCGAGGGGGGTTCCCGCCTCGTCCGTGACGCGTCCGGTGACCAGGCACTGTTCGCCCTTGCCGTCCAGCGCGATGAGGTCGCCCTGTTTCCTGGGGGGTGACTCGACCATGTGGAAGGGGCCGAGCACGGTGGACTCGGTGGCCAGCTCCAGGGAACGGTTGTTGACCGTCTCGACCAGCATCGAAACGCCCAGCACGTCCGACAGCAGGATGAACTCCTGCCGTACGTCGGTGCAGGCCTGACCGGTCTCGGTGAGGAGGGCGATCGCCGCTTCCCACTCCTCGTTGGTGAGTTCGACCTCCTTGACGAAGTCGTGCAGGTGCCGGACGAGGGCGCTCAGGACCTTCCGCAGTCTCGGATCGGTGTCCGCGCCGAAGCTCTCGGCGACGATCTCGGCGGACCTGCCCTCACTGAAGAGCGAAGACGCGTTCATCGTGGACTCACCAACCTTCCATGCCAGCGCGCGCCGCGCGGAGCGTGACCACCTGGCGGCGTGAAGGCCGCGGTTACATGGTCGTAGTCGCTATTCATCCTGTCCAATACTCATTAGGCTCTGCATCTATATATTTGGCGAATAGATCCATAGGGCGCCATGGGCCTGAACTGACGAGGGAGGGCCGTAAGCGGTGGAGCTGCGGCAGCTGCGGTACTTCCTGGTGGTCGCCGAGGAGCTGAACTTCAGCAGCGCGGCGGACCGGCTCCACATGACTCAGCCGCCGCTGAGTGTTCAGATCCGTCAGCTCGAGGAGGAGCTGGACGTGGTCCTCTTCGAGCGCACCACACGCAAGGTGAAGCTCACGGCGGCGGGCCGCGCCTTCCAGGAGAGCACGCAGGAGCTTCTCAATCAGCTTCGCAGTAACGTTGAGGACGCCAGAAGAGCCGCCAAAGGCGAATGGGGCAGGCTGGCTTTGGGATTCGTTCCGTCCGCGACCACCGAGAATCTTCCACCCATCCTTCGTGATTTCAGAGCGCAGCACAGCGACGTACGGCTCGACCTGCATGAGCTGACGCCCGAGCAGCAGGTGCGAGACCTTCGTGACGGATCGTTGGACTGCGGCTGTTTCTATCTCCCCTGCGCCGACGCGCATCCGTTCGGCGATCGGAACCTCATGTCCGCGGCCATCTCACGTGAACCCCTGGTGGCAGCGCTCCCGCCCGGCCACCGTCTCGCCGCCCGACGGAAGGTCCAGGTCGGTGACCTCGCCGACGAGCCTTTTGTACTCGTCGGCGGACACAGCGGCCAAGGCCTTCGCGAAATCATCCTGGAGCAGTGCCGTCGCGGCGGCTTCGTGCCTCGAGTCGTGCAGGAGGCAGCTCTTGTCCAGACCATCGCGGGGCTTGTCGCCAGCGGGGTGGGCGTCGCGCTCATTCCCGCTTCGGTGCGCCGCATCCAGAAAACCGGGGTCACCTACCGCGCACTCCAGGACGAGCCGCTCGACGTCGAGATGGGACTCATCTGGACACGTGAGAACGACAGCCCAGTACTGGCCGCATTCATTGACGTGGCAAAAGCGACCAACACCCTGTTCGTTCCTCCCGACCGCACTGCCACGTGACGCCTGTGTCGGAGGCTCAATCTGGATCAGCGGGGGTGCCTCTATGCCTTCGTCAGGGCTGAGTGGGTCATGCGGGAGCGGTTTCGGATGCCGCGCATGAGGTGGTTGGTGTCGAGGCCGGAGCGGATCTCGCCGGAGGCAGCGGCAGCTTCGAGGAGCTGGGTGCACACCGGCAGGAGGTGTTCGAGGAAGTAGGCGTGGAGCGCCTCGAAGCTGGTGCTGTCGCCCTGCATCGCGGCTGCGAGGCCGTGTTTGGTACGAGGAAGTCGACGAAGAGGACCCTTCGCCCCAGGGCGGCATGGGGAGTGGGGCGGGCCGCCAGCAGGGTGGGGCCGGCTTCGGCGCAGGCGTCGATCCGTTGGCGGTAGACGGCGATGACGAGGTCCGCCCGGGTGGCGAAGTGGCGGTAGATCGTGGCTACCCCGACGCCGGCCTTGGCCGAGATGTCGCGTACCGGCGCCTCCACACCCCAGGTCACGAAGACCGCGGAGGTCACGAAGGCCGTGGAGGTCACGAAGGCCGCGGCGGTCGCGTCCAGCAGCGCCTGCTGTTGCGCCGGGCGTCCTGGCGTTGGACCTGGCTGAGCTTCCCGGGCTCCGGCCGCCGTCGTTCACGGGCAACACTCCCTCGATGGCCGATCTTGCAAAACGGATCGATGTTCCGTATCGTATTCGGAACAAGGTTCCGCTTAGTTTGTGATGACAGGCCGGTAGTCCTGCGGCCAACCCCTGTCCTCAGCACGCTCCACCCGGGACCGGAACAGCCACGTCCTCGTCGCCACCCGGCGTCGATGTGGCTCCGCATGAGAAACGCTCACCATCCGGCCCATGCCCGCGGCGCCGCCTGCCGGGCCCACCGATCCCAAGAGTGCGCACGCACCGAACGGAAGGCACCTCCATGTCCGAATCCAAGACCGCGAACGTCCAGGGCGCACCCACCACGGTGGTGTCCGCGCGGCCGGTCGTCCTGTCCGCCCCTGGCCGTGGTGACGACCTCCAGGTCCGCGTGTCCGCCCCCGCGACCGGGACCGGCCTGCCCGTCATCGTCTTCTCGCACGGCTTCGGCTTGTCGATGGACGGCTACACCCCGCTGGCCGACTTCTGGGCCGCCCACGGCTTCGTGGTCATTCAGCCCACCCACCTCGACTCCAGGACCCTGGGCATCCCCGCCGAGGACCCCCGTACCCCGCGGATCTGGCGCCTGCGCATCGAGGACCTCACCCGCGTCCTGGACGGACTCGACGCCCTGGAAGCCTCCGTGCCGGGCCTGACCGGGCGCCTGGACCGTGACCGCGTCGCCGTGGCCGGCCACTCCTGGGGAGCCCAGTCGGCGAGCACTCTGCTGGGCGCGCGTGTCCTCGACTCCGACGGAAAGCCGGGTGAGGACATGTCCGACCCCCGGGTCAAGGCGGGCGTGCTGCTGGCCCTGACCGGCTTGGGCGACGACCTGGTCCCGTTCGCCGCCGAGCACTTCCCCTTCATGAAGCCGTCCTTCGACACCATGACCACTCCGGCCCTCATCGTCGCCGGGGACAAGGACCAGTCCCACCTGTCCACCCGCGGACCGGACTGGTTCACCGACCCCTACACCTACAGCCCCGGCAGCAAGAGCCTGCTCACTCTGTTCGACGCCGAGCACTCCCTCGGTGGCATCCCAGGACTTGAGGTCGCCGAGACGACCGATGCCAGCCCCGCACGCGTTGCCCTGATCCAGCAGCTCACCACGGCCTACCTGCGCAGCGCCCTGTACGGCGAGGCCACCGCCTGGAAGGCGGCGGCCATCGCACTGGAGGAGGACCCCAGCCCGCTCGGCACGCTGCAGAGCAAGTAAGCGCCCGACCACTCGCCTCTCGCCGCCCGGCCTCGGCCGGGCGGCGGCACACGCAGCAGAAAGGAACCAGCCCTCATGAACGCGTCCACCGTCGGCCCGCCCGCTCCGGTCCTGTCGTACAGCCCGGTGGTCCTGTCCGTGCCTGGACGGCCCGTCGTCCTCCAGGTGCGCGTCACGGCACCCGCGACCGGGACCGGCCTGCCGGTGATCCTCCTCTCCCACGGCCACGGCCCCTCGAACAACCTCTCCTCCCTGAACGGCTACGGACCGATCGCCAACCTCTGGGCGGCCCTCGGATTCGTCGTCATCCAGCCCACCCACCTCAACTCCAGGACCCTGGGCCACGTGCTGGCCGATGTCCCGGGCGCCCCCTTCTTCTGGCGCTCGCGGACCGAGGACATGACGTACATCCTCGACCGGCTCGACGTGATCGAGAAGGCCGTGCCGCTGCTCGCCAGCCGGATCGACCACAACAAGGTCGCCGTCGCCGGACACTCCCTCGGCGGCTTCACCGCGAGCCAGCTGCTGGGCGCCCGGATCACCGACCCCGACACCGGGCAGGAGGCGAACCTCATCGAGCCTCGCATCAAGGCGGGCGTGCTGCTCGCCGCGCCCGGCAGAGGCGGCAAGGTCCTGACCGGGTTCATGGCCGAGAAGACGCCATTCTTCCGGACCACGGACTTCTCCGCGATGACCACACCCGCGCTGGTCATCGCGGGCGACAAGGACGACTCCCGGCACTTCACAGACATGGGCCCGGCCTGGCACACCGACCCCTACACCCTCGCCCCCGGCCCCAAGACCCTGCTCACCCTGTTCGGCGCGGAACACGGACTCGGTGGGGTGGCCGGGTACGACGCCGCCGAGACCACCGACGAGAACCCCGGCCTGGTCGCGGCGGTCGCGCAGCTCACCGCGGCCTACCTCCACAGCCGGCTCCAACGCGGCGACACCGCGTGGCAGACGGCGTGCGAGGCGCTGGCAACCGGACCCGAACCGGTCGGACGCGTCGAAACCAAGTAGTGACTGCGTCGGTGGTGCCGATGACTCACATGCTGCCCGCACGGCCGAGTTCCGCATGCGTCGTGTCGGTGCCCGCCCTGACTGGGGGGCACCGACAGGGCTTCCCACCTGCGGTGGCCTCGCGGTTAGCCTCGACGACATGACCAGAACCAGTTCTTCCGTACCCGGGCCGTCGCGACTCGGGCCGTCGCGTCGAGCGCGTCGGGGCCTGGGGCTCTCGCTGGCCATGACCTTCGTGTTCGCCCTGACAGCCTGCAGCAGCGATTCGGACGGGACGGCTGCACAGAGCACCACGCCTGAGAGTTCCTCGTCGTCCAGCGATTCAGCGTCCGCCACGGTCTCCTCCTCGCCGAGCCCTGACCAGTCGTCGAGCGACGGGACGCCGATCCGTATCACGATGGGCGAGACGGTGCTGACGGGTCGGCTCTTTGACAACGCCTCCGCTCGGGACCTGATCGAAAAGCTCCCGGTCACCGTGGAGTTCAGCGACCACCTGAACATGGAGAAGACGGGGCCGTTGCCTGAGGAACTTTCCACGGAAGGCATGCCCGAGGGAGAGGACCCCAGCCCGCGGGACATCGGCTACTACGCTCCGGGGGGCGACCTCGTCTTCTACTACGGCGACGTGGGCTACCACGACGGCATCCTGAGGATCGGTCAGTTCGACGGAGACATGGACGCGATCGCCGACCAGGAGGATGGCTCCACCGCGAGGGTGGAGCTGGCCGACTGACTGTCAGCCGTCGACGGCTCAGGTCCTCACGGCCTCCGCGTTACTCGTGGAGGTCTCGCCGGTTCCGGCGGCCCACCTGCTCAAGTGAGCCAGCTTGATGGCCGCCGACGTATCCGACCCTGCGCTGTAGACGATGATCGAGAGTCCTTGGTCGGCCTGCACATCAAGGACCTCGAAGGCAAGGGTGAGGTCTCCCATGACGGGATGATGCAACTCCTGCAATCCGGTGTGGTGCGTACGTCCCTCGTGGTGAGCCCACACGTCACGGAAGACCGGGCTCCGTGTCCGGAGTTCGTCGATCAGAGCGGTGAGGGGCGGATCCGGCAGGAGAGCTGGCTGCACCGCCGGGCCGCCCCCGCCGGAGCGTCCACGTCTGCGGGCCCGTCTGTCGCTGAACAGGCGGCGGTCCGGGCCCGCCGTCCTGTTGCGTGGGACGATCGGCTTCGTGAGCGGTGTGGCTTCGGCACGCGAGGAGACCGCATGGCGGGTTCTCGTCGTCGGTGATCGTTTCATCCCTGCCGGGTACGGCGTCGATGCCCTGGCATAGGTGTGCGGTCCGCCGCTCCTGGCCGGTCCGCAGCCTCGACCGGTCGGGAAGCAAGGCGGAACAGCACGCGGCGTGGCCGTACCGGAGTCCGGCCGTAAGGCTACGGTCGTCGCCGAACTCGCCGCGACCGGCCGGTGCGACCACGGTGGACAACTCTTGGGATCTGGGGTGGGTGTGAGCGGTGGCGCGTGAACTGGTGCTCGGTGTCGACGCGGGACACAACGTGACCAAGGCCGTTCTGTTCGACGCCACCGGTCGGCCGGTGGCGCGGGGCAGCGGCACGCTGCCGCTGTCCACCCCTCGCCCGTACTGGGTCGAGCGGGACATGGACGACGTGTGGCGGACGGCGCACCAGGCTATCGCCGCCTGTCTCGCCGAGGCCGGTCCGGACGCGGGGCGGACTGTCGCCGCGGTGGGGGTGGCCGGGCACGGCGACGGACTGTACGTCGTCGACGAGCTCGGCCGGCCGGTGCGCGCCGCGATCGTGGCGATGGACACGCGCGCCGAACCCGTGCTGGAGGAGTGGCGGGGCACTCCGGTCTGGTCCCGTGCCCTGGAGTTGTCGGGCACGGTGCCCTTCGCGGGTTCCCCGGCCGCCCTGCTGGCCTGGCTCGCCCGCCACGAACCAGGGGTGCTTCAGCGGGCGCGTTGGCTGTTGTCCTGCAAGGACTGGCTGCGCCTGCGGCTGACGGGCGTGGCGGCCACCGATCCCACGGACGCCAGTGCCTCGTTCACCGACATGCGGCGGGGCGGCTACGCGCCGGAACTGCTCGACCTGTACGGCCTCGGCGCCCTCGCAGGTCTGCTGCCGCCCGTCCTGGCGTGCGACGCGGTGAGCGGAACCGTCACCCGCGAGGCTGCCGCGCTCACCGGGCTGACCGCGGGCACCCCCGTCGTGACGGGCGCCCATGACGTCGACGCCGCCGCGCTCGGGATCGGCGGCACGACGCCGGGCAAACTGTGCCTGATCGCCGGGTCGTTCAGCATCAACCAGGTGGTCGGCAAGCGCCCCGTCGTCGATCCACGCTGGCAGGTCCGGCACTTCGTCCGCCCGGGCCAGTGGATGACCATGTCCACCTCACCCGCCTCGGGGGCGAACCTGGAGTGGTTCCTGCGGGTGACAGGTGCGCCGGCCGACCAGCGGGACGGCGTCCACGAGGTGATCGGTCGCGAGGTCGAGGCCCACCTGGACGGTCCGTCGGAGGTGCTGTTCCACCCGTTCGTCTACGGCTCCCCGCACCCGCATCCCACGTCCGGCACGTTCCTCGGACTGCGCGGCTGGCACGGCCGCGGCCATCTGCTGCGGGCACTGATGGAAGGCGTCGTCCTCAATCACCGTTGGCACGTCGACGCGCTCTGCTCGAAGCTGCCGATCAGCGGGTCGGCCCGGCTGACCGGCGGCGCCGCGCGCAGCGAGGTATGGAGCCAGATGTTCGCCGACGCCCTGCGGCGGCCGGTCGAGGTGACCGACGTGCAGGAGAGTGCCGCCCGGGGAGCGGCCCTGCTCGCGGCCACCGCCGTCGGACTGCTCGACGGCGTGACGGACCCGCGCGCCGGAGCCGCCGTGCTCAGACGACATGAACCCGACCCCGACCGGGTCGCCGTACTCGACGAGGCGTATGCGGTGTACCGGGAGGCGCTGGAGGCTCTCGGACCGGTCTGGGCCCGTTTGGACGCGCCCGAGACTCCGGAGTGAGTGCCGGACGAGCCGGCGACATGAGGGAGCGACAGGCATCCAGGCACGGCCACTGCCGCTACACGGGGGTCGGCACGCCGTCGCAGCGGTACGGCGGCTGGGCTCCGGCGCGGGTGCAGGTGTCGGCCGCGATCTCCACGGCGTACGACAGCAGCCGGGCAAGCTCGACGGCGCCGAGGTGGTCGACGCCTTCGCGGCTGAGCCGGCCGGTGTGGTGCAGATGGGCGAGCACTCCCGCGGTGAAGGCATCGCCCGCTCCGGCCGTGTCGACGACCCGGACCGCCGGGGCCGGCACATGGACGCGGGCGTCGCGGCCGACGGCCCAGGCGCCCCGGGAGCCGAACGTGATCAGGACGAGTCCCGCCCCGGACGCGAGCCAGCGTTCGGCCACCGCCTCGTACGACTCACCGGGGTGGAGCCAGGCCAGATCCTCGTCGTTCGCCTTCACCACGTCGGCGAGGGCCACCCAGCGGCGAACCGCCGGAGATAGGCGGCGCTGTCGGTGACCAGGCTCGGCCGCACGTTCGGGTCGACGGACACCAGCCGCCGGCCCGCCTCCCGGCGAATCAGTCCGTCGAGCGTGGAGGCCAGGGGTTCGAGCAGCAGACCCAGCGACCCGAGGTGCAGAGCCGTCCCCGCGGGCAGCGCGCCGCCGTCCGGGAGAGCGGCGAGGTGTTCAGGGCGCAGGCCGCGGTCGGCGGTGCCGTTCGCGTGGAAGGAGTAGGCGGCCGACCCGTCCTCGCGCAGATGCACGGCGGCGAGAGTGGTGGGGTCGGACGCAGGCAGCGCATGGGTGAGCCGGGTGCCGGATGCCGCGAGGTGCGCGCGCAGGAGATCGCCGAAGTGGTCGTCGGAGATGCGCGAGCAGTGCCGTAGGGACTCCGAGTCGGCCGAGAGCGGCGGCGACGTTGAGGCAGGATTCGCCCGGGCGCGGCTGGTGGGCCGCGGCGCCGTCGGCCGTGCGGGTGGGGGTGAGGTCCACCAGCGCGTCTCCGGCGACGACGACGGCAGGCTCGTCTGCGGGTTCCGGTCTGACGCTCATGTGGGTTCCTCGGGGACGGCGGCGGCAAGGTCGAGGGCTGGGAGCTGGACTGTTCGGTGGACTGCCGTAGCCCCTCAGAGAACGCTTGACGATAAGTCCGATGAGATTTTCTCGCAAGATGTGTTAACAATTGCGCAGTCTCCTGCTAATAATTCGGCCATCGAGACGCGCCTGACTCCCCAAGGACGCATCCACACCCCTGCTCGACCCGCCGCGCCTCAGTCGAGGTCCCAGCGAACCCGCACGAGAGGTCCCCCGTCACATGGCATCGACCAGATACGCCCTCATAGCCGGCGCCGCCGCCACCGCCCTGCTCGCCACCGCCTGTTCCGGAGCCGGAGCCGGCGGGTCCTCGGACGGAGGGAAGAGCATCAACGTGCTGATGGTCGGCAACCCGCAGATGGAGGACATCGCGAAGCTGACCAAGGACAACTTCACCAAGGACACCGGGATCAAGGTCAACTTCACGATTCTTCCCGAGAACGAGCTGCGCGACAAAGTCACCCAGGACATCGCCACCCAGGCCGGCCAGTACGACGTCGCCACCATCGGCGCATACGAGGTGCCCATCTGGGAGAAGAACGGCTGGCTGCACGATCTCGGCTCCTACGCCGACAAGGACAAGGGCTTCGACAAGGCCGACCTGCTCAAGCCGATGGTCCAGTCGCTCACCGGCTCCGACGGCAAGCTCTACGCCCTGCCGTTCTACGGCGAGTCCTCCATGCTCATGTACAACAAGGACGTCATGAAGGCGAAGGGCATCACGGTGCCCGAACGGCCGACCTGGCAGCAGATCGCCGACATCGCCGCCAAGGTCGACGGCGCTGAGCCCGGTATGAAGGGCATCTGCCTGCGCGGTCTGGCCGGCTGGGGCGAGCTCGGTGCGCCGCTGACGTCCATGGTCAACACCTTCGGCGGCACCTGGTTCACCAAGGACTGGAAGGCACAGGTCAACAGCGGAGGCTTCAAGGAGGCCACGAAGTTCTACGTCGACCTGGTGCGCGAGCACGGTGAGGCGGGCGCCCCGCAGGCCGGGTTCACCGAGTGCCTGAACGCGCTGAGCCAGAAGAAGGTCGCGATGTGGTACGACGCGACCAGCGCGGCCGGATCGCTGGAGGACCCCGCCTCCAGCAAGATCGCCGGCAACGTCGGCTACGCCTACGCACCGACCGTCAAGACGGACAGCAGCGGCTGGCTGTGGGCTTGGTCGTGGGCCATGCCCAAGACCACGAAGAAGGCCGACGCCGCCTCGCAGTTCATGCTGTGGGCCTCCAGCAAGAAGTACGAGAACCTCGTCGGCGAGGAGCTCGGCTGGGCGCGTGTCCCGGCCGGCAAGCGGGCCAGCACCTACAAGATCCCCGAGTACAAGAAGGCCGCCGCGGCCTTCGGTGACATCACCCTGAACTCCATACAGGAGGCCGACCCCACCAACCCGGGCGTCCAGCCCAGGCCGACCGTGGGCATCCAGTACGTGGCCATCCCCGATTTCCAGGACCTCGGGACCAAGGTGACCCAGGAGATCTCCGCCGCCATCGCCGGCAAGACCAGCGTGGACAAGGCGCTCAACGACGGCCAGAAGCTGGCCGAGGAAGTCGCGAAGAACTACAAGTGACCTTCAGCGCCCGGCCGGCCCCTGCGTCGGCCGGGCGCCGCTTCCCCGACCCCGGCCCTCACCGGCAGAGGAATCATTCATGACCACGCTCACCGCACCCCCCAAGACAGCACCCCCACCCGTCCGTACCCGGAAGTCCTCGGGCGCGGCGGCCAAGTGGAAGCGCCGCATCCCGCTGCTTCCCGCGCTGATTTTCACCATCATCGTCACGCAGCTGCCCTTCGTGGCCACGTTGATCATCTCCACCTTCCAGTGGAACATCCTCAAGCCGGGCGAGAGGCACTTCGTCGGTCTGTCCAACTTCTCGTTCGTCTTCACCGACGAGCGGCTGCGCACGGCCGTGCTCAACACCGTCGTGCTCACCGCGTCGGTGGTGATCATCAGCGTGATCCTCGGACTCGGTCTGGCGATGCTGCTCGACCGCCGCTTCCTCGGCCGCGGCCTGGCGCGCACCCTGCTCATCGCCCCGTTCCTCGTCATGCCGGTCGCCGCCGCGCTGCTGTGGAAGCACGCCATCTACAACCCCGACTACGGCCTGCTCAACGGCACCCTCAACGCCGTATACCGGTTGTTCGGCGCGGACAACGGCCCCACCGTCGACTGGATCTCCTCCTACCCCATGCCGGCCGTCGTGGTGTCGCTGGTGTGGCAGTGGACCCCGTTCATGATGCTGATCCTCCTGGCCGGCCTGCAGGCGCAGCCCGGTGACGTCCTGGAGGCGGCCCGCATGGACGGCGCCTCCGCGCTGCAGACCTTCCGCCACATCACCCTGCCGCACCTGCGCCAGTACCTCGAGCTGGGCGTCCTGCTCGGCACGATCTACGTAGTGCAGACCTTCGACGCGGTCTTCACCATCACCCAGGGCGGCCCCGGCTCCCAGACCACCAACCTGCCCTACGAGATCTACCTGACCATGTTCCGCAAGTACGAGTACGGCGAGGCGGCCGCCGCCGGCGTGATCGTCGTACTCGGCGCGTTCGTCATCGCGACCTTCGCGCTGCGCACCATCGCGTCGCTGTTCCGCGAGGAGACATCCCGATGACCCACGCCGCAGTCGCCGCCCCAGGGGCCAGGTTCAAAAAGCTCCTCCGTGGCAAGGACGACCCCAACTCCCCACGCCTGTCACCGCTGTGGACCTTCGTCGCCTGGCTCGCCACGCTGGCGTTCTTCGCGCCGGTGGCCTGGATGGTCCTCACCTCCTTCCATCAGGAGGCCGACGCGGCCACCAATCCGCCCACCCCCTTCGCCGCCGTCACCCTCGACCAGTACGAGCTGCTGTTCAGCCGGGACATCACCCCCTTCCTCCTCAACTCGGCCATGGCCAGCATCCTTTCCACGATCCTGGTCCTCGCCCTGGCGGTGCCGACGGCCTACGCGCTGTCCATCAAGCCGGTTGAGAAGTGGACCGACGTGATGTTCTTCTTCCTCTCCACCAAGTTCCTGCCCGCGATCGCGGCCCTCCTGCCGGTCTACCTGATCGTCAAAGACGCCGGGATGCTGGACAACGTATGGACCCTGGTCGTCCTCTACACCGCCATGAACCTCCCGATCGCGGTGTGGATGATGCGCTCGTTCCTCGCCGAGGTCCCCAAGGAGATCCTGGAAGCGGCCGAGATGGACGGCGCGGGCCTGCTCACCGTGCTGTGGCGGGTCGTCGCACCGGTCGCCATGCCCGGACTCGCCGCCACCTCGCTGATCTGCTTCATCTTCAGCTGGAACGAGTTCATGTTCGCCGTCAACCTCACCGCCACCCAGGCGTCCACCGCACCGGTGTTCCTCGTCGGCTTCATCACCAACGAGGGCCTCTTCCTGGCCCGGCTGTGCGCCGCGGCCGTGCTGGTCTCCCTGCCGGTCCTCATCGCCGGTTTCGCCGCCCAGGACAAACTCGTCCGCGGCCTTTCCCTGGGAGCCGTCAAGTGAAGGCAGCCGTCATCACCCAGCCGGGCAGCGTCGAGATCGCCACGGTCGACGCCCCCGCTCCCGGCCCGCGAGAGGTCGTCGTCGAGGTTGCGGACACCGGACTGTGCGGCACCGACCTGCACATCCTCCAGGGGGAGTTCGCCCCGAAGCTGCCCGTCATTCCCGGCCACGAGTTCGCCGGGGAGGTCGTCGACCTCGGCAGCGAGGTCACCGAACTCGCGATCGGCGACCAGGTCGCCGTGGACCCGTCGCTGTACTGCTTCGAGTGCCAGCCCGGCCTCGCCCCCGCGTGAACGCCCGAACCGAACGGACCCCCCCCATGACCGAGCAGATTCGCCGCGTTCTCGTCCGCTCCCTCGACGACATCACCATCGAGCACGTGCCCGCCCCCGTACCCGGGGACGACGAACTCCTGGTGCGCACCACCGTCGTCGGCGTGTGCGGCTCCGACACCCATGCGGCGGCCGGCCACCATCCCTTCATCGACCTGCCCTACCGCCCCGGTCACGAGGCCGTAGGCGTCGTCGCCGCAGCGGGGAAAGGAGCCGAGGATTTCGCGCCCGGCGACCGGGTGTTCATCGAGCCCAACCTGTACTGCGGCCGCTGCCCCCAATGCCGCTCCGGCCGCTACAACATCTGCCAGGAACTGAAGGTCTTCGGCTGCCAGACACCCGGCGCCATGACCGACCTGTTCACCATCGCGGCCGACCGCGTCCACCGCGTCCCCGACGGCATGACCGACATCGAGGCCGCCCTCGTCGAGCCCCTGTCCACCCCGGTGCACGCCGTGGCGAAGACCGGGAACCTCACCGGCCGCACGGTCGTCGTCCTCGGCGCCGGCCCCATCGGACTGCTCACCCTTCTCGCCGCCCGGCACGCGGGCGCCGCGAAGATCGCCGTCACCGACCTGCTGCCGGGCAAGCGGGCCCGCGCCCTGCGCCTTGGAGCCGACGCGGCCCTGCCCGCCGACACCACCGACCTGGCCGAGCAGGCCCACGCGGCGCTCGGCGGTCCGGTCGACGTGGTCTTCGACTGCGTGGCCCGCGAGCGGTCCATGGCGCAGGCGATCGACCTGGTGGCAAAGGGCGGCACGATCATCGTCGTCGGCGTTGGAGCCGCCGGGCCCACCCCCGTCCGCCTCGACCTGGTCCAGGACCGGGAGATCCGCATCGAGGGCACCCTGATGTACACCCGTGAGGACTACCGCACCGCCCTGTCCCTGATCGCCTCTGGCGCCGTCGACACCGCCGAGATCGTCACCGCCACCTACCCGCTGGAGGACGCCGCCAAGGCCTTCGCCGCGTCAGTCGACCCCGAGCAGGTCAA
The DNA here is from genome assembly GCF_052245575.1 of Streptomyces sp. 2A115. Classification (NCBI taxonomy): domain Bacteria; kingdom Bacillati; phylum Actinomycetota; class Actinomycetes; order Kitasatosporales; family Streptomycetaceae; genus Streptomyces; species Streptomyces sp. 2A115. Next base: position 126,624 of record NZ_JBQQCG010000019.1, read on the forward strand.
GGTGCTGGTCACGGTGGACGGTCCGTGACACGCCGCTCCGGCGTGTACGGCGTACGTCGCAGCCGTCGCCGCACCGCTGACCCGAGGTCCGGGGCCCTGACCGGCCCCGGCTCCCGTCGGCCCGTGTGGGAAACTGCGAGACCGGAACGATCGGGAAGGAGGGGCGCTGTGACCGCCCGTGCGCGACTGTCGCAGGCCGCCGTCGAGGATCGGCGCCAGGCCGTACTGCGCTATGTCGCCGAACACGGCGAGACCCGCATCGACGACCTCGCCCGGCACTTCGACGTCAGCCTGATGACGATGCACCGGGACCTGGACGACCTCGCCGGACGGCATCTGCTGCGCAAGGAGCGCGGCCGGGCCGTCGCCTTCCCCGCCCTCACCATGGAGACGGCCACCCGCTTCCGTGAGAACAGCGCCCTCGCGGCCAAGAACGCGCTGTGCGCGGCCGCCGCCGACCGGATCAGGCCGGGCAGCACGGTACTCATGGACGACTCGACCACCCTGTTCCCCCTGGTTCCCGCACTGCTCCGGGTTGACCAGCTCCACGTGGTGACCAACTCCGTCGGCCTCGCGCAACGCCTCGGCTCCGCGTCCGGCGTGAGCGTCACCCTGCTCGGCGGCCACTACCGCGGCGACTTCAACTCCTGCACCGGTCCCACCGTCACCCGCGCCCTGTCCCGGATCCGAGCCGACCTCGCCCTGATGTCCGCCACCGCCGTCCTGGAAGGCCGGCTGTTCCACCCGCTGAACGACTACGTCGAGGTCAAGCTGGCCATGCTCGCCTCCGCCGAACAGGCGCTGCTCCTGGCGGACCACTCGAAGTTCGGCAAAACCGCCACGTACGCCTACGGCACCGCGGCCGACTACCACACCGTCATCACCGACTCCGCCACCCCCGACACGGAACTCGAGGCCATACGCGCCCTCGGAGCCAACGTCGAGACTGTCGAGGCCGGGACGGTCGAACCCGAAGAGCCCTCCCCGTGATACACACCCTGTTCGAAACACCGAGCGCCTACCGCCCCAGCGACGCCGACATGGCCGCGCCCGTGCCCCCGGTTCAGGCCGTCCTCTTCGACTTCAGCAACACCATCTTCCAGATGATCGACCTGGAGACGTGGCTGCGACGGGTCGGCGCCGCCAGCGGCCGCCTCGCCGTGCTGGACAAGCCCGGCGCGGTGGCCGAGATCTCCGACCAGTTGCGCGCCGCCTTCCGGCTGCCCCCCGTCGTGGCCCTCCAGGAAGGCCGGGACCTCTCCTCCGAGCAGCACCGCCGCGCGATGTGGGGCTGGTGGCAGCAGGTGGACTTCCTGCGCGACGCGCAGGAGCCGGCCTACCGGGAACTCACCGCCCCGGACGCCTGGTTCCCCTACCCCGACACCGAACCGGTCCTGCGCGCCCTGCGCGAGCGCGGACTGCGCGTCGGCATCGTCAGCGACTTCGCCTGGGACCTGCGCACCCACCTCGCCCACCACGGGCTGGACGCCTTGATCGACACCTGCGTCATCTCCTACGAGCAGGGCCGCGAAAAGCCCGACCCGCAACTGTTCCTCAAAGCCTGCGCCGACCTCGGCGCCGACCCCCGCGCCACCCTCATGGTCGGCGACAACCCCGTCCGCGACGGCGGCGCGGCCGCCTGCGGCCTGCGCACCTACATCCTGCCGGCGGAACACCGCACCGGAGAGCGCGGCCTGACGGACGTGCAGCGGCTCGTGATCTGACGGTGGTGGTCCACCGGGCGTACGGGTAGTCGCCTCGACGCGGGGTGTGCGTCGGTGAGCCCTCTCATCGGGGTCGCGATGCAGCCCGTCCAACCACTCCGTCGGCAGGCGCCGGGCTGAGGTGATGGCTTTCCTCGGTGGAGGCCGCGGGGTGGTGCGGCGCCTGCGGGCAAATGCCGGCAGATTTCTGGCGCGTCCACGGCCGACGGAGCGGTGGCCGTCCAGTCGACGTGCACCGGGGCCTCGCACCAGCTGTGGACGAGGAAAGCGGTGATCGGCGGCTACGTCACCTTCACCAACGTGGGCAGCGGCAGGTGCCTCCAGGTCGCCGGGGCGTCCACCGCCAACGGCGCGGCACTGGACCGGTCGACCTGCACCGCCGGCGCGAACCAGCAGTGGATGGTCGTCTGACGCGCGGGACAACCGCCGACCGGCGGGGACTCCGGGCGGGCCGGAGTGCACCTCGGCACGCCCGGAGCCGACACCTGCGCGATCACCGACCGCCACGTCGCGCGACGAGCGACGGGACTGTGCTGATCGGTTCCACATGCGGCTGCCCCCTGCCCAGGGGATGCTTCGCGAGGGACTGCGTATCTGTGGTCGCGGAAGGATGTGATGGTCAACAGCCGCCGTCCTGGCTGGCTTGCCGAACAACGGAGGCCCGAGAAGCCCGCGCAAGCGGTAACGGACAGTGAAGTTTCCGCCATTCGCGACACGGCGGTACAGGGCGGCGTTGGGCCGGTGAGGTGGGCGAAGGGCGCATACCCGGCCCCTGCCGGTCCGGAAGGCGTCGACGCCGTCGTTCAGGCATTCTCTCCGACCGACACCCCCGCCGTGGCAATCGTGGCCTGACCTTCAGGCAGGGTCCTGCCGAGTGTGGGCTCTCGCTGGGTGCGCTCGGCCGACCGCATGTGCGGGCCTGCCGTCGCCGAGGGGGCTGTCGGACCTGGCGGTTCGGACCCGGGACTCTATGGCGGGCCCGGGAGCCCGGGTTGTCGTCCCTCGCCCGGGGCGCGATACACCAGCCACCTGCGTCAGCAGACGGGAAGGGCCTGCTCGGCGCCACTGGCGGGCAACGGTGGTGCCGACTGTGGGACTCCGAGGGGGCTCGCCGTCCACACCCGCGTCGCTTCGTGAGGGAGTGGAGCGCAATGGCGCTTCGTGGGCGGCGCGGCGGGCGCCCGGGCAGTGTCGGTGCTGCGGAACGTGCGCGACCATGCAGGGTGCGATGGCGCCAGATGCCGCTCGGCTGTGAGTGGTTGGTGTGCTGCAATGCTCACATGCACTCCGGGATGCGTACGGCCAGGGCCGATACGGACGGAAGGCAGCTAGGGGGAGGAACGGGACGAGTATGACTGCTGGGCAGTTATGGCGCATTGCCCTTTCGATGCTTTCTGGTGCGGCGGTCGGCATCTGTGTGTACGCGATCAGCCGTACGGGAGGCACCTATCTGTTCGCCGTGACCGGAGGGCTCGCCGGGGCGCTCGTGGCCGTCGGTCTCGACGTCTACCGTCGCTCGGCACGTTTGACTGAAGTCCGCGTAAGCGTGCCGCAGTTGAGCGAACTGACCTTCGTCGTGAACAATGACGCGCGACAGGTTGCGTGGCAGCTTTTCATCGAGTCGGTGACACGAGTGTCCGTTCGGCGGCTCCAGGATGACGAGGGGCTGCTCAGGGAATCCATGACGTCGCTGTACGGGCTGTTCGCGACCACTCGCGAGACGTTGAAGGCCAGCCGTCCCTCGACGCACGTGAGGGCCGGTCTCACCGTGGAGGCACTGGCGGTGAACTTCCTCAACGCGGAACTTCGTCCTTTCCTCTCGAAATGGCACCCCCGTCTGCGTGACTTCGAGGACGCCCACCCCGGCCGATCCGAGTCGGAGTGGCCTCAAGTCTCCGAATGCCGTGCGGATCTGCGAGAGGTACAGGACCACTCCCAGCAGTACGTGCTGGCGTTCGCCCGTCTGGCCGGTGTCCGGGACGCGGAGGCCATGCTCGGTGCAGCAGCAACCCGGCCCGGCGCCGACGGCACTCCTCTGCTGCCCCACGCCCGTGAGTAGGCGGGTAGGGCCAGGACGGCGTGCCGTACGGTACGGCCATGGAGCAGCGAGGGCCGTGGACATGCCATAGCGAGGAGCGCTTGCTCTCCACCTCCCGGTTTGGAGTGCGGCGTGATGCAGTGACACGCCCCGACGGTGGGCAAGGCCCTTACGACTGGGTCGAAATGCCGGATCAGGTGCGCGTCGCGGCGCTGGTCGACGGCCATCTTCTCGTGGTCGAGCAGTACCACTACCTCGTGGGACCCCTGTGGCAACTGCCCGGCGGCGCAGTCGATCCGGACGACGAAAGTCCGCAGGCGGCCGCGCGCCGTGAGCTGACCGAGGAGACCGGTTACCTGGGCGGCGCCTGGACCAGCCAGGGAGACCTCTTTCCGCTGCCCGGCACGACCTCCGCGCGGGTCCACCTGTGGCGCGCCGAGCACCTGACCTCCGGGCCGGCGGCCCCTGAACCGGCCGAAGTGGACCTGCGGGTACACCATGTGCCGCTGGCCGACGCCGCCCGGGAGGCTCTTCGCGGCCGCTTGCGGTGCGCGCCCAGCGCCGCCCTGGTCCTGGCGGTGGCCGCCTCCCACCGGCAGGGTTGAGTCGGCACCGGGCGGGTGGGCCTCGCGGGCCCGCCGGTATGGCGGAGGGAACTCCCCGCTGTAGGCGGGCAAACCGCGGGCGCCTGAGGCGAACGTGGAGCGGCCGGCCCGGGGCTGCCGCCGGTCATGCGCGCCAGGCGGTCGGCGAGGGCTCGGCCGGTCCCACCGTCCACGCGCACTCCCACATCTGGGCGGCCGGCTGCTGAACCAGCGCGCCCGGCACGGACCTCGGCAGGAGGACGACCGTGGCCCCACGCCCGGGCGTCAGGCGTGGGCACTGAGTCGCTCGGTCGCGTGGGCCACGGCCGGGGCCAGGTCGAGCAGGCGGCACTCCGCATCGCCGACGCGTCCCTGGGCCACCGCCCCGGTGGCCTCGTAGGCCCGGCCCAGTTCGGCGAACGGCGAGGCGTCGAGGAGGATGTCGCTGTAGTGGTACCAGGCCCGCCGGCCCTGCCCGTCGGCGACCACGCACGCGTACGGCAGCCGCGGCCGCCCGGGAACCCGGTACTCCGCGAGATGGAAAGCCGTGCACACGTCGTACCCCACGCCCAGCAGCAGCACCCGCGCACCGAGCCGCTCCAGCCGGGCCAGCGGCGACCGCTGTCCCAGGTGACAGTCGGGCGCGTGTTCCTCGGTGACATACCGGGCCCGGGGCCCCAGAGCCGTGAAGGAGCTCTGCGGATGGGCGCTGCGCAGCGCACCGGGCCGGATCCGCACCGTCTCCGGCAGGACCCCCACGCCGAAACTGGGAGTACATGACGGGTTGAACGCGGGCAGCCGGGCCCGCAGCCCGGCCCAGTGTTCCTCCGGCACGGCGTACCCGCGGGTGAGGTGCCAGCGGGCCGGATCGGAGTTGTCCGGTGTCTGGGTGTACGCCACCAGCGTGCCGGCCGGGCCGAGCACGTCCCGCAGCGCGTCCACGACCGTCTCCGCGCCGCCCGTCACCGGCCCCAGCGCGCGCAGGGAGGCATGCACCAGAACTGTGTCCCCCGCTCGCAGCCCGAGGGCGCGCAGCTCGGCGGCGAGAGCGCCCTTGGTTCGCGGTGTCCCGGAGCCGCCGGACGCGACCGGCGGGCGGCGCACGGCGTCCCGCATCTCCGTCACGAACCGCACACCCGCGGGCAGCAGTTCCCCGCTGGCCAGCAGTGTTCCCGCGGCGTCGTCGGTGTGCCCACGCCAGGTGGTGTATTCGCGCCGGGCGCGCTTCCCGCCGACGGTGAGTTCGGCTCGCCAGAAGTCGGTCACGCCGAGATGCGCGTACGCCCCCTGCAACAGCGCCCCGGCCGGCCGTGGGTCCGGACGCCAGGGGGCGTGGTGGCGCACGCCGGTCGGCGGGCCGTGCAGAGGCAACAGGTCCAGCAGGGCGCCGAGTTGGACGTGCAGGAACTCGTGCACGAGGGTCAGCGCCAGGAGGGAGGGGTCGTCCTGGAGCGAGGCTGCGACGGCGCCGTAGCCTCGCCGGGCGGCCGAGCTGACCGCGGCCCCGTCGGATCCGGGCCGCAGCGGCACCAGCGTGGTCAGGCAGGCCGCCATCGCACGGACATGCCAGGGGTGCCGCTGCACGAGCACCTCCCAGGCGGCGGACAGGGCCTTCTCCCAGTGGCGGGTCCGCTCCCCGGTGAGGGGCCCGTCGAGGGTGTGCCCATGAGCGTCCCGGAAGGGCCCGCTGTCGGCGAGCCGCAGCTGCAGGACCTGCCCGTCGCACTCCGCCCGCACCACCGGCCAGTCCTCTCCGGGCGAACCGGCCACGAGCCGCTCCCACCAGGCGAGCCACTCCGCCTCGATCTCCTCGCCGCGCTCCAGCACCACCAGGGCCCGTGCCAGCCCCTCGTCCAGGTAGGGGTGGAGCATGACGGCCCGCCAGGCCTCGGGGTCCCGGTGACTGAGGTCGAGCAGCCGGGGGTACACGGCGTCGAGCCCGGCACCGGCCGGGTCCCGGCGCACCGCCGCCTGGTGCAGCGCCCGCACCAGCAGCTTCCGTTTGCTGAGCTGACCGGAGCGCAGCAGCGTCACGGCCTGGGCGCCGCCGCGGGCGCGCGCCAGCGCGGCGACGGTGTGAGGTGGGATGAAGTACCGTCCGGCGCCGGGCACTTGTTCATGTCCCGTGCCCGCTCTCGCCCCGCCGTTCACCGGACCGTTTCCCGCCGTGCCGCGACCAGTTCGGCGACGTCCCGCCGCAGCCGACCGGCGATGTGGTCCACGAGCAGCGCGAGATCGGCGCAGTAGACCGACGGTGCCGAGAAGACGGGACCGGCCGAGGGGTCGTACCGGTGGGCGTACAGACCCCCTCCGCAGACGCGGGCGCGCGGGCAGGAACGGCACACCGGACCGAGCCCGGCCAGCCCTCGCTGACGGGCCTGGAAGGCAGGGTGTGCGGCGGCGTCGGCGAAGGTGTTGTGGAACACGTCGAGCCCGGTCGCCGGGGCTCCCGGATAGGAGACCTTGAGCGAGTCCGCCTGGTCGATCGCCCCGTCGGTCTCGACGACGACCAGGTCGACCGGGGTCAGCCCGACGGCCTCGCTGCGTGAGGTGCCACCCAGCAGGAGCGCCATGATCTCCTCGAAGAGCCGGATGCCGGTCTCCCGGCGGGGAGCGTCGTACCAGCGGTCGAAGACGGCGCGCAGCCAGCCGCCGTACGGGACGGACCGGGCCGGCGCGGCCAGGACCGGTGGCGCGGCCGGGGGAGAGGTGCGGTCCTCCAGGCCGGGTGGCGGAGTGCCCCAGGTACCGTGCGGCAGCAGCAGATCGAGCCGGGGCGGGGCGAACGCGAGCAGGGCTTCGTACGTGTCCACGGGATCGGCGTCCGTGTCCACCACGCACAACAGCCCCGCGAACAGCCGCCGGTACGGTCCTTTCGTGAGCAGCCGCAGCGAACGCGCGACAGCGGCGTGACTGCCGCGCCCGTCCGGCCGCCGCCGATGGCGGTCGTGGACGGCTGCCGGCCCGTCCAGACTGATGCCGAGCCGGACCCCGTACCGGTCGAGCACGGGCAGCAGGGCCGGGTCCTCGGCCAGCCGTACCCCGTTGGTCTGCAAGGTCACACGCAGTTCGGCGACCGGTGCCAGGCAGTCGGCGAGCACACGCAGCGTGGCGTCCAGATGCTCCGCGCCGACCAGGAGTGGTTCACCGCCGTGCAGCACGACGTGCACCGTCGCCAGCTCGTGCCGCCGGGCGTGTTCGGCGATCAGCCGGGCCGTGCGACGGACGGTCTCCAGCTCCATACGGCGCGGTCGCTCGCGCCAGCTCTGGTCGGCGGCCTCGTACATGTAGCAGTAGGCGCAGGCCAGATCACAGCGACTGTGGATCTTCAGCAGAAACTGGCGGAAGGGCAGCGTCGCGTGAGGCGGCCGCTCTCGCGGACCGCACGGCTCGTAAGGCGTGGACCGGCTGGCGTGCATGGGCCTCGATCGCTCGGGTGCGACGGTGGTGAAGCGGCATCGTACAACCCGCCGCTGTCCGCCAAATGCCCTGAGGGGAACGGCGGACGGGGCCGGGCGGTCAGGTGGTCGGCGGCTCGATGTCGGAGTCGAGCCGCTGCCCCGACCGCACCGCCTTGGTGGTGGGATGGCCCTCCCCGAGGGTTCTCACGGCGTTCTGCAGCGCCTCCTCGACCAGCCGGTTGGCCTCCTCGGTCCGGCCCGCGGCACGGAGGCTGAGCGAGAGGTTGGAGGTGACGCCGATGGTGTCGTAGTGCTTCGGGCCCAGCACCTCGGTCAGCTGATCGAGCACGAACCGCTCCTGCGCCACGGCGCGTTCCAGGCCGCCGGCCACGACGAGGTCGTTGGCGTGGTTGATCGTGCAGGCGAGCGTGTAGAGATGAGTCTCCCCCAGGACCTCGCGGAGCCCCTCCAGCGCCCGGTCCACCAGCTCGTGGGCCTCGTCCGTGCGGCCCACGAGACGCAGATAGACCGACACGTTGTTGGCGCAGGCCAGCGTGACCGGATGCATCTCGCCCAGGTAGTCGCGGTAGCGGTTCATCACGCGCTCGGCGAGTTCCAGGGCCTGAGCCGGTTCGCCGAGCGCCGCCAGGTCACTGGCCAGGTTGGAGGCGGCGGCAAGGGTGTCCTGGTGGTCCGGGCCCTGGTCCGCCACGTATCGGCTGCGAATGTCCTCGTCGATCTCCCTGGCCCGCTCGTACTCTCCGTTCCTGCGCAGTGCCACCGCCAGGTTCTTGCGCACGCGCAGGGTTTCGATGTGGCTCTCGCCGAGCGTCTCCTGGTAGCGCGGCACCGTGCTCTCCAGCAACTCCAGGGCTTCCCGCAGCCGCCCGGTCTCCCGCAGGTCACGGGCGTAGTTGCTGGCCGAGGACAGCGCGTTGAGACTGTTCGCACCGTGGGTTCCGCTCTGCTGCTGCCAGGCGCGGCGGTGCAGTTTCAGGGCCGCGCGGCGGTCCCCTGCCAGATACTCGGACAGGGCCAGGTTGTTGAGATACATCAGGGTGCGCTTGTGGTCGTCGCCCAGCGTGCGCTGCGCCGCCCGCAGCGTCTGCCGGTCCAGCTCCCGCGCCTCCAGGTAACGGCCCAGCTCACGCAGGTCGGCGGCCACGTTGCCGGCCGCGGCCAGCGTGTGGGCGTACTCGTCCCCCTTGCTGCGACGCAGCCGCTCGTACGTGTCGAGATCGGACTCGTACGCCTCCCGCAGCCGGCCCAGGGAGCGCAGGACGTTGCCGAACTGGATGCGCAGGATGAGCGTCTGGGCGTCCTGGGCGTCGTCCGCGTGGCCGATACCCAGGGCCTCCCAGCGCTCCAGCGTGTCCTGGGCCAGATCGTGCGCGGCGCCGTGCAGACTCCGCTTCCACAGGTAGCGGACCGAATCGGTGATCCACGCCCGCACCTGGGCATCGGGGTTCCTGACGGCACGGGACGGCGCCAGGTGCGGCAGCAGTTGGTCGTAGCGGTTCCAGCCGGACGTCTCGTCCGGGTCACCCGGCTTGGCGTCGGCCAGGGCCGCGTGCACCACGCCGCGCAGCCTCGCCTTGCGCGGTTGGGGCACCTGGTCGCGAATGACCGCCTGCACCAGCCGGTGGACGGTGAGTGTCTCGCTGCCCTGGTCGCTCTTGGCCAGCCCGAACCTGTTGATGGCACGCACCACCTGTGCGATGGCCATCTCGTCGCGCGGCTCGCCCTCCTGGAGCGTCAGCGCCTGGGTGACGGCCCTGCTGTACAGCAGGCGCAGGGGGATGGGATCGGCGCCGAAGAAGGAGCAGATCTCCAGCATCTCGGCCGCCGCCAGGTTCACCTGGCGCAGTTCGTCCAGCGCGAGGCGCCAGGTTGCCACGGCCGACTGCGGATAGTCCCGGTCGGGCAGCCGTGTGTCGCGCAGGACCTCGGTGAGCCGCTCGCCGAGCAGGCTGAGGTAGGTCGCCACCGGCATGCTGCTCTCGCTCAGCCAGACGGCGGCCTGGCCCACGGCCAGCGGCAGGTCGCCCAGTTCCTCGGCGACCTTCTCGGCGTCACCCTCCGCCAGGCCGGGGTTGAGCCGGCGCAACAGATCCACGCTCTCGTGGCGCTGGAACACCTCTACCTCGACCAGGCCCGCGTTGTTCACCCAGGCCCGGTCACGTGACGTCAGCAGCACATGCCCGCCGGGCGGCCCGGCGGGAATGAGCTCCGCCAGCTCCTCCGGGCGCCCGGCATTGTCGTAGACCAGCAGCCAGCGGCCGTACGGCTCTCCGCGCCGCAGCGCCCGCAGCACCGCGTCGGCCGTACCGGACACGTCCTGGCCCCGCTCCAGGCCCAGGTCGGGGGCCAGCTCGGCGAGTGCCGAACGGATCAGGCCGGGCTGCGCCGCGGTCACCCACCAGACCGCGTCGTAGGCGGACTTGAAGCGGTGCGCGTACTCCTGGGCGACCTGCGTCTTGCCCATCCCGCCCAGCCCGTAGAGCACCTGGGGCCTGGCGGTGGGCCCCGTGGTGAAACCGTCGCGGAGCCGGTCCAGGAGTGCCCCCCGGCCGGTGAAGGAGACGTTGCGCGACGGGACGCGCTGCACGGCCGGCGAGTCGCCGGGGTAGGGGGGCGTAGCCGTGCCCAGGGCCGGAGTATCACCGGCCGCCGGCCGCCGACCCGAAGGTGAACCGACGGACTGCAACAGGTGTAAGGCGGCCTCGTCGGGCGATCTGCGGGTGAGGTCGAGGCTGAACCAGTCGCCGAAGGGCCCGTCCGAGGCGGCCTCCGTCTCCCGCACGCGCACCAGCAGCAGGGCCGGCCCGCCACCCGCCTCGACGCCGCCCAGTCGGGTCACGATGTTCAGGGCCCGTGGCTGCACCATGTACTCGGGGGACAGCAGGGCGAGCAGTCGTCCACGCCGCTCCAGTACGGACGTCGCCTCCGGCGGCGCACCGGTCACGGGTTCGGCGGCGCTGTGCAGGGACACCTGGTAGCCGGCCGTCTCCAGATGTGCGGAGGCCCATTCGGCCCACATGCGGTCGATCGGCGCGTAACTGATGTACAGCCGGGGCGGCACGGCACGCGGATCGCGGAGGTACTCCGCCACCAACTGCTTGCGTTCCTCTGCCGGTTGCGGTTCCAGGGCCCGCACCTCTTCGTCGGTGATCCACGCTGTGAGCCGTTCGAACGCGGTCAGCAGCGAGCCCTTCTGGAGTAACCGGTCCTTCACGGTCGCCGGTATCTCCGCGTAGGCGTAGTACGGCTTGTAAGGGATCTCCACCTCGCCCCAGTACCGGGCGTGGTGTTCCTCTCCCAGCCAGGACAGGAACGGCGCGAAGCCGGCGCGTGCGGAGTCGCGCCCCTGGTCCAGCAGTTCCTGCTCGGCGTCCTCGACCCGCATGGGCACCGGCAGGACACGGATCGGGCGCGGTGCGGAGGCGGCCACCGAGTTCGCGGCCGCGATACCGCCCTCGATGCTCTGGTGGTTCAGAACGAAGCCGTCCACCACGATGTCGGGCAGCAGGATGGTGCAGATCCCGGAGATGTCGCTGACCCCGGTGCGGCTGTCGATGAGCACGTAGTCGTACGCCTCCACCATCCGCCGGCGCAGCACCTGGAGGAAGGAACCGCCGCCCAGACGCTCGTAGAAGGCGTGCCAGTTGAAGCTGGTGACGGCGGCCGAGTAGGCGGCGGACTGGCGTCCGGCCGGAAGGAAGTCGAGCCGTCCTCCGGGCGGCAGGCTCAGCCTGAGACCGGTGGTGTAGGGACCCAGGTCGGCACAGGCACGCAACTCCTCCTCGCCCATCACGGCGGGCGCCGCGCCCGGCTCGCCGGGCGGCTGCTCCGGACGGCCCGAGCCCATGACCCGCCCGACGTAGGCCTGCACCATGTTGATCAGGCCGTCCGTGGACCGCAGTTCGGAGTCGACGACGAGGAGCGGCCGGAGGTAGCGGTGCATTCCCGGAGCTTCGAGGTCCCAGTCGACCAGCAGCACCCGCAGCCCCTTGCTGGCCAGGATCCAGCCGACGTTGACCAGCGCCATGGTCCGTCCCGTTCCACCCTTGTACGAGTAGAAGGTGACGATCTTGCCCTCGTGTTGTATCCCGGTCTCAGCCGTCATCGTCCGATCTTTCGCTGGGGGGACTGCCGGGCGGGTCGGCCGGTCCGTCGCGGCCCGTCGGAGGCTGCGCCGGTACGCCCAGACTCGGCAACGGCGGCGCGGCCGGCCCCGCGGGCAACAGAACGGGTTCGGCCGTCTCCGCCAGCCGGTTCTGTGCCACGACGACCATCACCGCCAACTGGTCGTCGAAGTGCCGCTCGTCGACCTGGACCCTGAAGAGCGGGTCCCAGGCGTCGTTGCGGCGCATCCAGTTGCGCTGGAAGACCTGGCTGAGGTCGTGCCACAGAGTGTCGGCGTGAGATTCCTCGTCCGTGTCGTGGCACGGCACGAGCACACCCGTGACCGGGTGGTTCTGCCTGTCGAAGGCGGCGAGTGCGGCCCGGTACGGCTCCCCGCGCGCCGCCCACGCGTCGACCAGAAGCACGCTGGTCTCGCGGTTGCGTACCCCTTCGTCGAGCTTGCTGACGAGGTCGTGGCCGACCTCGTCGAAGTGTGTGATGCACCGCGAGTCGCCGATCACCTGCTGGGCGCGCAGCGCCGCGGTCGGGTGGACGGGCGGATGGTACGGCGTCCAGTCGTAGGGGGAACGCCCGTAGTACTGGTGGTCCCGGCGGCCCGCGGGCGGCGCGGCGGCGGTCCCGGCCGCGACGAACACCCGGACGCGCCCCGTGGTGCGATCGAGGGGTTCGCCCACCTCGTATCCCTGGAAGGCGCTGCGTACGGTCTTCAGATCGGGTCTGACCGTGGGCAGCCCGTAGCGCTCGGCTGCCCGCCGCACCGCGTCGGCGACCGTCGACACCACCGCCCGATAGGTCGGACCTGCCGGGTCGGTGCGCATGATGTGCATCAGTCCCCGCTCCGCGTACTCCTCCCGCATCTTCGGGTCCATCCCCCGCTCGGTGTACTGGTACCGGCTCATCTCAGGGGGCAGCGCGCCGCGTATCGGAAGCCACCGCACCGGTATCAGCGCGGGCGCGTCGGCGTCGGTCTCGATGCGGTACCGCCGCAGTCGGTCCTGGAAGACCGCCCATTCCTTGCCGCAGTAGGCGCTGTTCACATAGCCCGGCGAACACAGTGCCACCAGGGAACGGCAGCTCCCGACCGCGTCGCCGATCGCCTTCTCCCAGTCCGCGCCGAGTCGGATCCGCGCCGAGTCGCGAAAGGACAGCTGGCCCTCGCAGGCTGCCCCCTTGCCCTGGAGTTCGGCCAGCAGATCCGCGTAGAACTGTTCCACAAAGGCGTCTTGACGGTCGTCCCGCCGGGCATAGCTGAGAAAGAAATAGAACTCCTGCTCCAAGAGCACCCCCACCACCCCGTATCCGGCCGCCGTCGACGTGCACCCGCCGGGACGTCCCCACGCCTGGAATACGTACGCGGCGCCTTCATACCCATGCCGTTCGGGGCTCAGACATCGTCCGGCAAACTCGGCCGTCCCGGGGCCGCGGAATCCTATAGGCTCGGCCCGCCGCCGATGACCGGGCGGCACCCGGGGATCACGCGTGCACGGGCACGCACGGCAGAGAAGGGCACCGTACGTGCAGAAGGACGCGAGCGGTTCCGAGTTCGTCTCGGTTCTGGTGGATGTCGCGGAGCTGCCCATGGAACTCCTGGACGATCTGCCGGACACCGTCCTGGCCGAGCAACTGCGCCGTGTGGTCGGCGAGGCCCTGAACCCGACGAATGAGGCCTTCGCCGCGTTCCAGTCGGCCCTGTCCGACCTAAGGCAACAGGGCCCCGGCCGGACACCGGCCGAGGCCCCGCCGTACTGAGAACGTGCCGGCCTTCAGCGTCTGTTGCAGATGGTGCGTGGTATCCCCCAGATGCCGTCCGACACCCGACCCATCTTCTTGTGGAGCGCCTTGACGGTGTTGAGCCCGACGACCCCGTCCACCCGTTCGCCGTCAGACCGAACTGGCGGTGTTCCGCCGTCTCCAGCACGACGAAGCCGCCGTTGAGGCCCGGGATGGAAACCGTAGGCAGCCACCCTACGGCCACTGTCGTCCGTTCCCGTTGTTGCCGCCGTTGGTGGGGCGTCGTGCATGTCGTCTCGGGTTTCCCAGCGGGTCCGTAGCCGACGGGGGCCGTGGAGCCAGGCGATGGCGGACTCGGCGACCCACCTGACCTTGCCCAGGCCCGAACCATGGGGCTGACCACGGCGGGCGATCTTCGGAACGATGCCGCGCTCGCGCAGCCGTCGACGGTAGACGTCGTGGTCGTAGCCGCGGTCGGCATACAACACCGCAGGCTTGCGTCGAGGCCGTCCGCGCTTGCCCCGCACCGGCGGCAGGCCGTCGACCAGCGGCAGGAGCTGAGTGACATCGTTACGGTGTCCACCCGTCAATGACACCCGCAACGGAATGCCGTGCGCCTCGGTCAGCACGTGATGCTTCGAGCCCGGCCGCGCACGGTCAACCGGACTCGGACCCACTTTTGGGCTGCTTCGCCCCCGCTTGGCCTGCACATGCGAGGCATCCACGGTGGCGCGGGAGAAGTCCAGGCGGTCCGCCGCCCGCAACCGGTCCAGCAGCACCCGCTGAAGCTCCTCCCACACCCCGGCCTCCTGCCACTCGGCCAGCCGCCGCCAGCAGGTAGGACCGGAACCGAACCCCAACTCCTGCGGCAGGTACTCCCACTGGATGCCGGTGTACAGGACGAACAGCACCCCCTGCAGCGTCTTGCGGTCATCGATCCGCTTGCGCCCCGGATGCCGAAAGCGCCGTTCATGCTTCGGCAACAGCGGCTCGATCACCGCCCACAACTCGTCACTGACCTCCCACGGCTTCCGCCGCGCCATGGTCACACCCCACAAAACACGGGATCACATACAACTCCTCGCGGGTCCGTCTCCGAACGCCGGACCCGCCCGGTGGGCTGCGTCGGCCGTTGGCACGTTTTGATCGAACGATTCACGCAAGCCGCGCACCCCGATCGGGCGGGGCGGCCGGGAAGGCCGGCACCCTCGCCGAGGAACCTCATATGAGCTTCTCTTTCGCTCGGAGGCGGTAGCGACCGTACCCGAGCGGACCTGCCGGGCAACTCAGCAGGAAGAGGCGGCTGGGCGGGAAAGGAAGTCCCGTCCCGCTCAGGCGTGGCGCGGAACGGATTCGCTCCTTCTGGTCCCGGCGGCGAGCAGAGCGAAGCCCAGTGCGAAACCGAGCATGGTCCATACGCCGCGGGGCCAGAAGATGTGGCTGTCAGTGAAGGACCAGCCGGCCACCAGGAGAACCACCGTGCCGGGAACAACGCGCACGCCGTGGTTCGGGAAGAGCGCGACCGCCGTGGCCACGACAGCGACGATGAGGGCGTAGGCACCGACCTCCCCGAGCGACTCACCCGTGTCGTAGAGCGGGTACTTGATCGGCCCTATGTCCGCTGTCCCGGCAGCGTGCTCGACCGCGGTTCCCGCCGCGATACCGGCCACCGCGTCGAGACCGGTATAGAAGGCCGCGTACGTGAACGCACTCGCCCAGGCCACCACCGTGGCGAAGCCCGCGAGATCTGGTCGGGGGCGGTGCCACAGAGGGACGAGGAGGCCGAGCGTAAGCAGTGGGAAGACCGGCAGCAGCGCGATGTGCAACTGTGTCCAGTCCGTGGCCGTCGCCTTGGACAGACCATGCGGGTGCGCGGCGCCCGCCGCAGCCAGCACAAGGGGCGCGACAGTGACGAGGGTGATGTTTCGGATGGTCAACACGCTGTGATCGTAGGCGCGTTACGTCACGTGAGACGGTTGTGTAAGGGCTTCGTAAGATCTTGCGTGGTGACGTGGAACGCTGGAGACCGTCCGCCGGGGTGATTCCCCTCCGACGCGACACCGGCCTCGCCGATCTTGCGGCGAGGCCGGAGCAGAGGACCTTCATGAGCCATGTGGACGGATGGCGTCTCCGGCCAAGCTTGAGGCCCTGGGGCCGGGGGAGTGGCCGCCCGGTCGGTCGGGTCAGCCGCAGCGGCGCCCTGAGTTGATGCAGGAGACTGCCTGCTTCATGAGCCGGTCGGTCATCACGTTGATGAAGTCGTTGTGGTCGGTGATGGCGTTGTGCTGCTGTCCCTGGAAGCCGTCGACGGCGAAGTTCGGTGCCGCAGGGGTCCTGTAGGTGAGCCTCATCGTCAGCTGCGGGATGGCCTTGAAGCCGCTGGCGCAGTTGCCGCCTGCGTCGGCGAAGGCGACGTGGCTGCGGTGGTCGGTGCTGTCGATGTTCCTGCCGTCCCAGCAGCTCTGGAAGGCGAAGCTGCGCACCACCTTGCTGCCGGTGGGGCAGATCGGGTACTTGTCGGTGAGCTGGACCTTGTTCTCGAAGCCGGTGCAGCTCCAGTGCGCGTTGGCGTTCTTGGTCCCGTTGGTGAACGCCTTGGCGTCACCGGTGATGATCCGCAGGAAGCGTGGCATCGCCATGACCTTGCCGGTGGGGCTGCCCTTGTAGGTGATCGTGACGGTGTTGGGCACCAGGATGGCTCCCTTGTTGCCCTCCGCGCCGCCGCCGAGGGCGTTGGCGTCGGGCCCCTGACGGGTGATGTCCCGCAGGACGGGCCAGTAGTACGCGGACTGGTCGCCGTTGGTGCAGGAGGTGCCCTGGGCGCTCAGGGACTCGTTGGTCGAGGTGAAGTCCACCTTCCGGTTGCCCACGTAGTCGTGGACGTGGTGGGCGCCGTTGCTGACACCGGGAGCCACGATGTCGTTATCCGAGTTGTGCTGTCCCTCCTTGTTGGCTCCGCATCGGGAGGTGAAGGCTCCGGTCGAGGCGTCGGCCTGCCTGCTGACCTTGCGCACGTTCGCGGCCACCTTGGTGATGTCCACGAAGTCGGCCGCGGTGGGCCCGTCGTTGCTCTGGCCTGCGGCACCGGAGCCGTCTCCTTGCTGTCCGGAGTCGCCTCCCTCGCCCTGGGCGCCGCCGGGGCTCTGGCTCGCGGCCCCGGCCCCGGATGTCTGGGTCCCGGGTGTATCGAGGCCGAGGTTGCAGGCGGCGAGAGCGTCCAGTCCTGTGGGCCTGGCGGCCGACCGCCCGATGGCGATGGCGATCCGGTCGATGGTCGCCTTCCTTTTGTCTGTCAGAGGGCCGAGGATCGCGTTCTGTGCAAAGTTGGGACCCCCTTGCCCACGGGTGTCGACCAGGCGCTGGTTGGCCTCCGCGCTCTGGCGGTCCAGCAACTGCAGGTTCCGGTCCACCTCGGCCTGTGCCTGCTGGGGGACGGCCGGCAGCTTGCCCTTCACATCCGGACAGCTGATCGTCTGGGCTGACCGCGTCGTAGGAGCGGTGGCGGTGACGTCGGACGCGTTGGCGGCGTAGTTCACGGCTACGAGGCCACCGCCCCCTGCCAGCAGCGCCGTGACCGCCAAGATGGCGTTGCGGCGACTCCGGCCGCGCCTGTGATCTGCTCGCATGAGAACTCCCGATCTGACAACGTGGTTCCTGGCCCGGTGGCGACGCGTATCACTCGCAGCCCGGATGCCGCAGCCTCATCTGAGTGGTCGGCGCTTGGCAGCTGTTCACGTCGCGCGTCATGGACACGTAAGAACTGAACCGTGCCCGAACTGACCCCCGCCCGCACGAGGAGCTGCGCCGCTTCGGCATCCTCAGCTCGGCGCTGGAAGAAGCCCCGGGATCGCATGTGATCCGCGCCTTGTACGCCACGACGACTTCACCCACTGCCTCGCGCACCAGCACGCTGTGGAGCTGCTGGCGTCGCCGACCGCACGATGGCGGTCTTCGCGGACAGCAACCATCAGAGGCTGGGCATCAATCGGGCGGCCGCTACCCTGCCAGCGCGAACGAACAGGCGAGAAGCAGGAGTTGAAACGGGCTGCCCACACGCGGGCGCACCACAAGCCGGCGCATCACAGTTCTCCAAACGTCATCCGTGCCACCCACTTGGTGTTGAGCACGCCGGGCGCCGCGGGGACGATGATCCGCGCCGGGTAGCCGTGGTCGCGGGTCAGGGGCTCGCCGTTGACGAACAGGGCGAGCAGGGGACGCGGGTCGCGCACCTGGTTGTTGCGCAGGGCGGCCCGGCGGAACGCCCCGTGCCGCTGGAGCGACTCCACCATGACGTCAGGCGCCGCGCCGCTCTCGAATGATCACCCTCCCGATGGTCATCCAGAGGGGCGATCCTGCTGGTCAGAGGCGGTCCGGATGGATCGAAGCGGCCACGTTTCGAGCTGGGGGTGACGGCGATGTCGATGGGGGCGACTCGTGGCTGTCGCGTCGGGCGAACGCCCTACGGCATCGTGTGCTCGATCGGCGCCATCCGCTCGATCGACAGCCGGGTGAGCCGCATGGCCTCGATGAGTTCCTCGGTTCTCGCGGGGTTGAGCCGGTCGATGGGGATCGAGCAGCTGATCGCGTCGATCGGGGGCGTGGTGAACCGGAGTGAGAATCCGTAGCAGACGACGCCGACGAAGTTCTCCTCGTTGTCGATGGCGTATCCGCGCTCGGCGGTGGCCCGCAGGTCCTTGATCAGAGCGTCGTGGTCGGCGTGGGTGTTCGGTGTGAGGGGCTTCAGCGTGTCGGGAACATGGTCGGCCAGGTCGGTGTCCAGCCGCTCGGCGAGCAGCGCCTTGCCCAGCGCCGTGCTGAAGGCCGGGAGCCGGCGGCCGACCCGGCTGAAGGGGCGGAGGTACTGGCTGGATTCGTGCGTCGCCAGATAGACGATGTCCGTGCGGTCCAGTCGCCCGTAGTGGATGGTCTCGTCGAGCTTGGCGCTCAGATCGTTGATCAGCGGCTGGACGATGCGCAGATAAGGGTCCGCGTCCAGGTAGGTCGTCCCCGCGAGGAGGGCGCGGATGCCGACGCTGTAGAGCGTGCCGGAGGGATCGGTGCGGACCCAGCCGCGTTCCGTCAGGGTCCGCAGCAGAGCGTAGACGCTGCTGCGCGGGGCGCCGAGGGCCTCGCTGAGTTCTCGCAGCCGGGCGGGCCGGTTCTGCCGCGCGGCCAGGAGCTCAAGCAAGTCGACCGTACGGGCTGCCGACTTCACACCCCGTACGCCGCTGACCGCCTCAGGCTCACTCATCGCCACCCCTTCCGAACGCACTCGAAGAATTCTTGCACCGATGCTTGACGGTTATCAGCCATGTAGCCATGCTCTCCATCACGAGACGGCTGTCTACATATGAAGACAGGTGCGCATGGAGACGACTCGGGATATCGAGCGTGACCGCGAGACGGCGGATCGGCTGCGCAAAGGGATGGCGCAGGGTGTCCTGTCCTTCCCGCTGACATCCTTCGACGCCGAAGGCGGCCTCGACCTCGACGGCTTCCGCACCCACCTGGCCGCGCAGCTAGCCGCCGGCCCGGGTGCCGTCTTCGTCGCCTGCGGAACCGGTGAGTTCTTCTCACTGTCCGCAGAGGAGTACCACGCCGTCGTACGCACCGCCGTCGAGGTCGTGGCGGGACAGGTCCCGGTGGTGGCCGGCGTCGGGTACGGCTGGTCGCTCGGGCTGCAGTTCGCCCGGCTCGCGGAGGGGGCCGGCGCGGACGCCGGGCTGCTCATGCCGCACTACCTGATCTCCGCCCCGCAGTGCGGATACGTGGACCATGTCCGCGCGGTGGCGAGCGGCTCGCCCCTTCCCCTGATCGTCTACCAGCGCGGGCAGGTCAAGCTGAGCACAGCCGCGGCCAGGGAACTGGCCACGGTGGACGGCGTCGTCGGCCTCAAGGACGGGCACGGCGACCTCGACCAGATGCAGCGGCTGCGGCTGGTGGCGCCCGGCGACTGGCTGTTCTTCAACGGCGTGGCCACCGCCGAGATGCAGGTACGGGCGTACGCGAGCATCGGCATCCCCGCCTACTCCTCGGCGGTCCACTCCTTCGCACCCGAGATCGCGGGTGCCTTCTACGCGGCGCACCGGGCCGGAGACCACCCAAGAATGGAACACCTGCTGAGGGAGTTCTACCTGCCCCTCGTCGAACTGCGCGACCAGGGCACGGGCTATGCGGTGTCCCTGGTCAAGGCGGCGGCCCGGCTCCGCGGAGCCCCGGTCGGCCCGGTCCGCGCGCCCCTGACGGAACCGGCCCCTGACCACCTGGGGCAGCTCGAGGCCCTCCTGCACACCGGCCTGGCGCTCGCAACGGACAGGTGAGGAAGTGAGGGACCGTCGTGCTCAGCAGCGCGCCTCGCATCGTCAAGGTGACCGTCACCCCCGTCCTCATCAGTGACCCGCCGCTGTTCAACTTCCTTGGTGCGTATCAGCCGTACACACCCGGCAGCATCGTCGAGACAGAGACGTCCGGCAGCGGCGTCGGCATCGGTGAGACCTACGGCAGCCGCGACCACCCCGACGAGGAAATCGCCGCCGTCCACGCCCTGGTGCCAGCCCGCCTGCACGACCAGCCCGCCTGCACGAACGGTTCAACCGGACGCCGCAGTGCCACGACCGCGACGACGTCGCGGCCATGCGGCGCGAGCACCCCGACTGGGCGCAGCCACCGCTCCCGCGGTGGTGACCCCGGCTGGCCAGAACCCCACCCATGAAGGAGAACAATGATGTTCCAGGCCCGACTGCGCCAGGGCCGGCACCTCGCCGGCGCGGCTGTCTGCGCCGCTGCGCTTCTCACCCTGACCTCTTGCGGAGGGGTCCAGGGCGGCGGGGGAAGCGGAGAAGCCGCCGAGAACTATCCGACCAAGACCGTGGAGTGGACCGCGCCTAACGACCCGGGCGGGAGCACCGACCTGATATCGCGCGCCGCAGCCAAGGCGATGGAGGACCCCCTGGGACAGTCCGTTGTGGTGGAGAACAAGCCCGGCGCCAACGGCGCCGTGGGCGGCAAGGAGGTCCTCGGCCGCGAGCCCGACGGCTACAGCCTGGTCATGCTCTTCCAGTCGCTCATGTCGATCGGTCCGCACACCGTCGTCGACGATGACCCCATCAAGATGTCCGACATGCACGTCATCTCCGGGCTGACCGTGGAGGACTACGTCCTCGTCGTCCCGGCGAAGTCGGACACCGAGACCCTCGACGACCTGCTCGCGAAGAAGTCGGTCAAGTACGGCACCACAGGCGCCGGCACCGGAAGCGAGCTGGCCCAGGCGCTCCTCTTCGGCGACGCCGGCGTCAAAGCCGGCGGCATCCCGTTCGACGGCGGCGCGCCCACTGTGACCGCGCTGCTCGGAAGCCAGGTGGACGTCGGCGCCGTCCACGTGGCCGAGGCCGCTCCCCATCTCAAGTCCGAAAAGCTGCGTCCACTGGCGGTTTTCGCCAAGGAGCGCATCGACTTCCTGCCCGACGTGCCCACCGCTGTCGAGTCCGGCCACGACGTCGTCGTGGACCAGCGCCGCTGGGTCGCCGGCCCGGCAGGACTGCCGGACAACGTCGTCTCCGAGCTGCGAGAGGCGCTGAAGAAGGCCTTCAAGGACCCGGAGTACGGCAAGTTCCTGGAGAACAACTACATCGGCCGCTGGGAGGCCTCGCCGGACGCTGTCGTCCAGCAGGTCGAAACCGCCAAGAAGCGCTACGGCGAGCTCATCGACGAGTTCGGTCTGGACCTGAAGAGCGAGGGCTGAGGCATGAGGACCCAGGCACGGCTGGGGGCGCTGGTGCCGCTCGGCATCGGCGCCCTCGCCGCCCTGGCGGCCGTATCGATGGGGCTGGGTTCGCCCGCCGATCCCGGCCCCGGGCTGTGGCCCCTGATCGTGAGCCTCGCCATGGTGACGCTGTCCGCCTCGCTGCTCCTCAATCCGGGCGCGGACACCGAGCAGGAGCCGTTCGGCAGGCAAACCGCCGTGGCGGTCCTGGGTGCCCTGTCGCTGGTCGCGTACACCCTGCTCATCGAGCGGGTGGGCTTCGAGGTCATGACGGTGCTTCTGCTGGTGCTGTGGATGCGCGGCTTCGGCAGGGACAGCTGGCGGCTCAGCCTGGCCGTGGCGCTGGCCGCGTGTGCGGCGTCGTATCTGCTCTTCATCGTCGCGCTGGGCGTCTCTCTGCCTCATCTCGTCGCGTTCTGATCCCTCAACACCTGTGAGAACCCGATGGACTTCCTCGCTCCCGCTCTGGACGGCTTCGGAGTGGTCTTCGAGCCGCAGAACCTGCTGTACTGCCTGATCGGGGTGACCCTCGGCATGCTGGTCGGCGTGCTGCCCGGCCTCGGCCCGGCCGCCACCATCGCCATCCTGCTGCCGGTCACGTACACCCTCGAACCGGCCTCGGCGATCATCCTGCTCGCCGGCATCTTCTACGGCGCCCAGTACGGCGGCACGGTCACCTCGGTGCTGCTCCGCCTGCCCGGAGAGGCCTCGACGGTGGTGACCGCCATCGACGGCTACGAGATGGCCCGCACGGGCCGGGCCGGATCCGCGCTCGGCATCGCCGCGATCGGCTCCTTCATCGGCGGCACCGTAGGCATCGTCGGACTGACCGTGGCGGCCCCGTTGGTGGCGGGCTGGGCTCTGGCCTTCGGCCCGCCGGAGTACGCCGCGCTCGCGCTGCTCGGCATCCTGATGATCTCCACCCTGAGTACCGGGTCCCTGCGCCGCAGCCTCCTTGCGGGCAGCATCGGGTTGCTGCTCGCCACTGTGGGCCGCGACCCGCTCCTGGGCAGCGCTCGCTACACGTTCGGCAGCGACCAACTCGCCGACGGGCTCGACTTCGTCATCCTCGCCATGGGCCTGTTCGGCATCGGCGAGATCCTGCACAGCCTCGAAGGCCTTCGCCAAGGCGCCGCGCCGAAGCCCCGCGTCGGCCGGGCCCGGCCCAGCCGGGCGGAGTTCCTGCAGTCGAGGTGGGCGATCGCCCGGGGGACAGTGGTGGGCTTCTTCCTCGGCATCCTTCCCGGCGGCGGCGCCACGATGGCCTCGATGGTCGCGTACACGGTCGAGAAGCGCTCCTCCAGGACACCCGAGCGGTTCGGCAAGGGCGCGATCGAGGGGGTCGCGGGCCCGGAGGCGGCCAACAACACCGCCGCCACCTCCTCGTTCATCCCACTGCTCACTCTCGGCATCCCGGCCAACGCGACCATGGCCGTCATGTTCGGCGCCCTGCTGCTGGCGGGCGTGACCCCGGGCCCGCAGATGATCGACGAACATCCCGAGGTGTTCTGGGGCGTCATCGACTCCATGTACATCGGGAACCTGTTCCTGATCATCCTCAGCATGCCGCTGATCGGGCTGTTCGTCCGCGTGCTGCGCGTCCGGGCCAGCATCCTGGCGCCGCTGACCGTGCTCATCACCATGATCGGCGTCTACACGATCCGGTCCAGCATGTTCGACATGCTCGCCGTGGTCGTGCTCGGCGTCGTCGGCTACCTGATGAAGAAGGTCGGTTTGCCGCCCGGCCCGCTCGTCCTCGCCTTCGTGCTCGGCAACCTGCTGGAGACAGACTTCCGGCGCTCGATGCGGATGTTCGACGGCGACGTGACCGGCTTCCTGGGCCGCCCCGTCTCCGCCACGCTGCTCGCCTTCGTCGTCGTCTTCGCGGTCGCCGTACCCCTCCTCAGCCTCCGCAAGAAGCTCCGGCAGCCCGGACCTCCCGACACCCCCGCGACCGTCCCCCACCCCGACACCACGACCATCCCGGAGCGAACCCCGGACCACCCCCGTACGGCGGCCGAACCCGGCGGCCTCAGCGAGGAGCCACAGCATCCGGGCTGAGCCCTGGACCGGGCCAGGCCGTGGGCAGCGAGCCGCTGGCACGCGACTACGACCGCGCGGACCTCCCAGCCGTGGCCGACCCGGGGCCCGGCGTGCAGGGTGCCGCCCAGGGCGGTGACGCGTTCCGTCATGCCGACGAGGCCGAGGCCGCCGATCGCCGGCTACATAGCGGCACTGTCACTGCTCAGCCTTGTGCCGTCCTCGGACTTCGTACGAGCAGTGCGCCTTCCCCGGCCGCAGAGGCCGGTGGGACCGTCACCGGGGCTGGACCGGCGACCGAGTCGATCCAGTGAGCTGACCGCATTCGTGTCAGGTCCCCGCTTCCCCCTTACCTTCTTGATCGGCCCCGCAGCGGCCGAAGCCGCGGGACGAGCCGGTGACGAACCAGGTCTGGGACACGAGAACCTTCCAGTGGGAAAAGGGAGTTGATGGAATGGGAGGTCAGGCCAGGAGCAACTCGGAGACCTGCCACAGGAGCGCGGCCGCCTCCGGGTCCACGGCGTGCGCGGCGACCCCGGTGTTGGTGCCGGGCCGGTGCGGTTCGGCCTCGTCGCAGTCCTCGAAGTACCGGCCGGTGACGCCGTCGACCACGGTCGACGCGGCCAGCAGCACCGAGGTCGCGGCCCCCTGCTCCACCGTCTTGAGGGACAGCTCGGGCGGCTGCGTTCCCTCGCCGATCAGGGCCTGGAGGTGGGCCCCGAACTGCGCCATCTCGGCGTCCCCGATATGACGCATCAGGTTGGTCCGGATCCCGCCGGGCATCAGCGCGTTGACCGCGATCCCGTCGTCGGACCAGCGTCGGCCGGCCTCGACCGCGAACAGCACGTTGGCCGTCTTGGACTGCCCGTAGGCGAGCCACGGGTCGTACGGCCGCTCGGTGAAGTGGAGGTCGTCGAAGACGACGGGTGAGAAGAGGTGTCCGCTGGAGCTCACCGACACCACGCGCGCACCGCCGGCCGCCGCGAGAGCGCCGTGCAGCCCGGTGGCGAGGGCGAAGTGCCCCAGGTGATTGGTGGCGAACTGCAGCTCCCAGCCCTGTGGCGTCCGGGTCTCTGGAGTCGCCATCACGCCCGCGTTGTTGACGAGGATGTGCAGCGGCCCTTCCCACGCGGTCACGAACGCCTCCATGGACGCCCGATCGGTCAGATCCAGGGAGGCGACCGTCACGCCTTCGGAGCCGGTGGTGGCCTTGATGTCCTCCGCGGTACGCCGGCCGGCGGCCGCGTTCCGCACGGCGAGGACGACCTCCGATCCGGCCCCCGCGAGCGCCCGGGCGGTCTCCACGCCGATGCCGGAGGTGGCTCCGGTGACGACGGCCCGGCGGCCGGTGAGATCCACGCCCGCGATCACCTCGGCGGCGGTGGATCCGGCGTGGAAGGGGGTGGTGATGCGTGTGTTCGTGGTCATGTCGGCACGTGCTCCCGGTTTGCTACGATCAAAAATCGGAGGCTCCTCCGCTTTGCTTGAACATTAAGCGGAGGAGCCTCCGATTGTCCAGGAGGAAGGAATGCTGTGACCGGCAACACACGCGGACTGCGTGCCGACGCGCGGCGCAACCGGCAACGCCTGCTCGACGTCGCCGTACGCGCCTTCTCCGAGCGGGGCACGGACGCGTCGCTCGAGGCCATCGCCAAAGAGGCCGGTGTGGGCATCGGCACGCTGTACCGGCACTTCCCCACCCGGGAGGCACTGATCGAGGCCGCCTACCGCAACGAGGTCGCGCGGGTCTGCGACAGCGCCGAGGAACTGCTGGCTCAGTACCCGCCCGACCAGGCGATGCGGGTGTGGATGGACCGGTTCATCGACTATCTGGCCACCAAGCAGGGCATGGCGGACGCGTTGAAGGCCGTCATCGCCTCCGGTGACTCGGACCCGTTCGCCGAGAGCCTGGACCGGATCAGCACGGCCATCAGCACGCTGCTGAAGGCCGGGGCCCAGGCGGGTGTCCTGCGCTCCGACGTCGACCCTCTCGACGTCGGCTTCAGCCTCGGCGGCATCCTGCTGATCACCACCGACAAGGGGTTGCGCGACCGCGCGGGCCGCATGCTCGATCTGCTCCTCGACGGACTCCGCTACCACGCCGACTGAACCGGAGCACTCATGCGACTGGGCGTACACATCACCCGCTTCGACCACCCCGACGGCCCGACCGCCCTCGGACCCGAGCTGGCCGCGGCGGGCGCGGCCGCGGAGGAGGCCGGCATCAGCCGGCTCTCCGTCATGGACCACTACTTCCAGATGGAGGCGTACGGCCTCACCGCGACGGATCCCATGCTGGAGGGCTACACCACCCTCGGCCATCTCGCGGCCCACACCTCGACGACCCGACTCGGCCTGCTCGTCACCGGGGTGACGTACCGTCACCCCGGGCTGCTGGCCAGGGCCGGCCAGAATTCCGCCGCCGACCGCCGTACCGATGCCCAGAGTTGCGGATGACGCGACGTCGAAGCCGTGAGAGAGCGCCTTCATGGTGCCGGTGACACTGAACAGCCCCAACGCGGCTGCATCCGAAATGGCGCACGCCTTTTCGTTGCGCTGCACGCCCTTCCAGAAGAACACCGCCACCGCAGTGACCAGGGGGGTGAGCCAGAATCCCAGATCGGTGAAGGCGATGGGAGGCACGCCCAGGACGAGGTCGCGGAACAGCCCGCCCCCCAGGCCCGACGCCGCGGCCAACAGGCTTGTGCCGAAGATGTCGAAGTCCTTGCGCACAGCGAGGATGGCGCCCGACAGGGAGAAGGCGAGGATTCCCAGCAAATCCAGCGGGTACTGTGCGACGTCGATCAGTGCCGCGATCGGCATGTCATGTGGCCCTCCGCCTTGGTTCATTTCTGCCTTGCCATGTGAACTTACGTACCGATGCCCACGGTGGTTCGGTCCCGTTGTCAGCGCCCGCTGCTTCTGGGCGAGGGGCGAGCCGCTGGTCGAAAACCGCTGACGCGCACCCAGGTGGAAACGCGGCGGCGGAAAGCCGGGCAGCCATGGCGTTCGATTCACGACCCAATGGCACATGCCGAGACCGGAGGCCGTGCGGGGCACCCCCGGGGGTGACGCCACGGGCTCACACCAGCTGGCGGCTTTGTCGTGGCGGTACGTCCGGGTCCGCCGGCAGTACATCGAGACGCCTGCGCGCTGCCGTCCTGCCAGCCGGCCCGGGAACCCTCGCCAACAACAGGTTCAGCTGACGATGGCAGGATTCGTTGGTTGACCAGGCGTAGACATCCGGCGGCTGGGCGGGCTCGGTCTCACAGTGACCCGAGGCCTGATTCCGGGCACCTGTTGCTCACCCTCTACGCGCCATTGAGCGGTGTGCATCGTGAAATCGCAGGTCGCGGGTCTGGTGTGAATGACGAGTGGGGTACTCGCGCCGGTCGGCGGCCGATGACCTTGGTGTAGATCATTGGGTGGTCCGGTTCCGGTGGGATGCC
>NZ_JBQQCG010000190.1:0-3360 GCF_052245575.1 Streptomyces sp. 2A115
CACCACGCCGGCTCAGCAGCAGCAGCCGCCGCGCGCCCTGCTCGACGACCAGATGACGGGCCAGAATCCCGCCCAGCGTCCCCGTCGCACCCGTGATCAGAACCGTGCCCTCATCCCAACGCGGCGCATCGGCACCTTCGACGGAACGGGCACGCACCAGGCGCGGTACGAGCAACTTGCCTGCGCGTACAGCCACTTGGGGCTCACCAGAATCCACCGCGACCGCCACCCGGCCACCGAGGTCGGCCTCGGTGCCGAGTCCGGCATCGGCATCGGCGCTGGCGCTGGCGTCAGAATCGGCGTCGATCAGGACGATACGGTCCGGGTTCTCCGTCTGCGCCACCCGCAGCAGACCCCACACACCCGCATGCACCAGATCAGGAACATCCTCACCCGCCACCGCGGCCACCGCACCCCGCGTCACCACCACCAACCGCGCCCCCGCCAACCGCTCATCGGCCAAGAACGCCTGCACCCGCTCCAGCGCACGGCACAGCTCCACGCGCGCCAGTCCCGCAACGCCCGCGCCGCTGATGTCGCCGCTCTCGCCGTACGGGATCAGCGACCACAGGACGGTGTCCGCGCCGGCCCGCGCCACCGCGTCCAGATCCGGATACGACACCACCGAACCCACCGGCGACACACCCAACGCAGCCCAACCCGAGGTTTCAACAACCCCACCCGCACCCGGCACTTCGGACCACTCCACCGGGAACAACCCGTCCCGCCCCGCATCAGCCGCAGCCCGCACCGCATCCCGCGACAACGGACGCAACACCAACGACTCCACCGACACCACCGGCACACCCACACCATCGGCGACCAGCAGGGACGCCTCCAGCGTCTCCGCCTCCGCCTCGGGGTCCGGCAGAGTCAGCCGGACGCGCAGCGACGACGCGCCGGTGGCGTGCACCCTCACGCCCGACCAGGAGAACGGCAGCCGTGCCTGCCCGGATTCAGCCGCCACTCCGGGCAGCAGCGGATGCAGCGCGGCATCCAACAAGGCCGGGTGCAGCAGGAACCCGCCCGCTTCGCCCAGGAGTTCATCCGGCAGCACCACCTCGGCGAAGACCTCACCCTCGCCATCGCCCTCGCCGCGCCACACCCTCCTCAACCCCTGAAACGCCGGACCATACGCATACCCCTGATCCGCCAACCGCCCATACACACCCCCCAGATCAACCTCGACCGCACCCACCGGAGGCCACACCACCAAACCGGCAGCCACGACCTCCGTGTCGTCCGCCGTGCCCAGGGTTCCGTGGGCGTTGTTCACCCAGTCGCCGTCGTCGGTGCGCGAGTGGATCCCGACCGTGCGGAGTCCGTCGGCGTCGGGCGTGCCGATGGCCAACTGGACCTGGACGCTGCCGCGTTCGGGGAGTACCAGCGGGGCGGCAAGGGTCAGTTCCTCGATCCGATCGGTGCCCACCTGCTCGCCCGCCCGGGCCGCCAGTTCCAGCAGTCCGGTCGCGGACAGCAGCACCGTCCCGGCCACGGCGTGATCCGCGAGCCACGGGTGCGTCCGCCGGGACAGGCGCCCGGTGAACAGGAACTCGTCCCGGCCCGCCATGTTCACGGCGGCGCCGAGCAGCGGGTGCTCCACCGCATTCATGCCGAGCCCGGCCGCGTCGACGTCCGGCGCCGCCGCGTCGAGCCAGTACCGCTGGTGCTGGAAGGCGTAGGCGGGCAGCGGGACCTGGCGGGCGCCGGGGAGGACGGCGGCCCAGTCGGGCTCGGCGCCCCGCATCCGCATCAGGGCGAGTGCGGCCAGGACGGTCTCGGCTTCCGGCCTGTTCCTGCGCAGGGCCGGAGTCAGCGCTCCGGCGTTCTCGGCGAGCGAGTTCTGCACGAAAGCGGTCAGTACGCCGTCCGGGCCCAACTCCAGGAACTGGGCGACGCCTTGGGTCTCCAGGCAGCGCACTCCGTCGTGGAAGCGGACGGCCTGGCGGATGTGGCGCGCCCAGTAGTCGGGGGACGCCAGCTCTTCCGCGGTGGCCAGGGTGCCGGTGACATTCGAGACGACCGGAATGCGGGGAGCGTGAAACGTCAACTTCGCGGCGACGGCACGGAATTCGTCGAGCACTCCCTCCATGTGCGGGGAGTGGAAGGCATGGCTGACCGTGAGGAGCTTGGTCCGTACTCCCTTCTCCCGCCATTCTCCGGCGAGCTCCTCGACGAGGGAGGCGTCCCCGGAGATCACCACGGCCCGGGGCCCGTTGACCCCGGCGACGGCGACCGCGCCCCGCTGCGGGTCGAGGGCGTCGAGAACCTCGCGTACTTCTTCCTCGCTCGCCTCGATGGCGGCCATCGCGCCGCCCTCGGGCGCCGCCTGCATCAGCCGGCCCCGCTCGGCGACGAGCACGCATGCGTCCGCGAGGTCCAGGACCCCGGCCACGTGCGCGGCGGTCACCTCGCCGATGGAGTGGCCGAGAAGATAGTCGGGCGTCAGACCGTGATGCTCGAACCAGCGGTACAGCGCGACCTCCACGGCGAACAGCACCGCCTGGGTGAAGACCGTCTGGTCGATCAGCGCGGAGTCCGCCGACCCGTCGGGGGCGAAGAGCACCTCCTTGAGCGGGCGCGTCAGGGTGGTGTCGAGGTGCGCGCACACCTCGTCCAGGGCGCGGGCGAACACGGTCGAGGTCGCGTACAGCTCACGTCCCATGCCGAGGCGCTGGCTGCCCTGTCCGGTGAAGAGGAAGGCCGTCCTGCCCGGCCTGTCGTTGTGACCGCGCAGGACGGAGAGGGCGGAACCGTTGCCGGCGATGACCCGGAGCCCGTCCAGAAGCGCGTCCCTGTCGGTGCCGACGACGGCCGCACTGTGCTCCAGAACGGCGCGTCCGGTCGCCAGTGAGAAGGCGATGTCGGCGGGCGTCAGCTCGGGGTGCTCGGTCACGTACGCGTGCAGCCGCTCGGCCTGGTCGCGTACGGCGTCCTCGGTGCGGGCCGACACGATCCATGGCACCGCACCCGCCTCGGGCGCGGTACTCGGCCGAGAGGGGACCGCGGGCGGCTGTTCGATGATGACGTGGGCGTTGGTGCCGCTGATCCCGAACGAGGAGACACCCGCTCGGCGGGGGCGGTCCGTGGCCGGCCACTCCTGGGCCTCGGTCAGCAGGGAGATCGCACCCGACTCCCAGTCGACGTGCCCAGAGGGCTCATCGACGTTCAAGGTCCTCGGCAGGATCCCGTGGTCCATGGCCCGGATCATCTTGATGATGCCGCCGACACCCGCTGCCGCCTGGGCGTGCCCGATGTTCGACTTCAGCGAACCCAG
This sequence comes from Streptomyces sp. 2A115, assembly GCF_052245575.1. Lineage (NCBI taxonomy): Bacteria > Bacillati > Actinomycetota > Actinomycetes > Kitasatosporales > Streptomycetaceae > Streptomyces > Streptomyces sp. 2A115. Next base: position 3,278 of record NZ_JBQQCG010000190.1, read on the forward strand.
CCACAGCGGACGGTCCTCGGACCGCTCCTGGCCGTACGTGTTCAGCAGCGCCTGCGCCTCGATCGGATCGCCCAGCGTGGTAC
>NZ_JBQQCG010000191.1:0-3205 GCF_052245575.1 Streptomyces sp. 2A115
TGAGTGGTGTGCATCGTGAAGTTGCTGGTCACGGATCTGGTTTGAGGGTCGGGAGAGTTACTCGCGCTGGTCGTCGGCCGGTGTCCACGGCGAAGATCGTCTGACATGTCGTTCAGAGCCGTCCTCGGTTTGTGCTGCGCCGACCGCTGTGCCGCTCTTACGATCCCGGGCCGGGCCGGGAGAGGGTGGGGATGCGGGAGCTGGAGCGGACCACGGCTCGCGGAGCGAACTGGACACGCTCGCTGCGCAGTTGGCCAAGCAGCTGCAGGAGGTCCCGGCCGAGAGGGAGGAGCTCGTGATCGCCGGGTCCTGAACCGGCTGGCCGAGCAGGACCGGGCCGCGGCGGAGGCCGCCGCAGCCGTCGCCCCGACGCCCGCCAGAGGCTGACCCGGACGAAGCTTGCCCGCGGCTGAAGAAGCCGAGTCCCATCGGCCGAGTTGGCCTACGAGGAAGACTCGGGGCCGTCGGCGCCGAACTGCCAGTGTCGGGTCATCGAGCGGTGAGGACGTGCGCCCACGGCTCATCGATGTCGGCCAGACCCAGCACGGCGACCACGTTGTCGAGCATGCCGGCGCCGAACCAGCGCCGCACGGCCTCGTCGTCGCCCAGCAGCTGCCGAACGGTGTCAACCTGCTTGGCGTAGCACCGGCGCACGGCCTGCTCCACCAGCGGCTCGCCGACGGCACAGTTCGCGTGCATGAGGAAACGCAGGATGCTCCGGTCCGCGACGAGCGCGGCGTAGGCGCCGCGCGCCGCGTCCAACGCCGCCTCGGGCGCCGGCCCGGCCCCACCCGACGCCGGCGAGTGAGCGACCAGCGTGTCGGTCATGACGACAGACACGTGGTCGACCACCGCCGCGAACAGTGCTTCCTTGTTCGGGTACAGGCGATACAGATACGGCTGAGAGACGCCGACCCAGTCTGCGATCTCGTGCGTCGTCGTACCGTAGAAACCCTTTTGCGCGAAGCAGTCGACCGCGGCGGCCACGATGGCCCGACGTCGTTCGTCGCTCTTCGTGCTGGTACCGGCGGCAGGCATGGGCGTCAGTCAAACACGGCTCCCCTCAGCCTCCAAAAGCCACGCTGCGGTCGGAGTCGGACGGCACGTCGTGGGGCGTGAGCGCCTCGATCGCCACCAGCGGGTTCCAGTAGTCCAGGTAGTGGGTGATGCGCGCGTCGTCATCGGTCCGCACGACGGAGATGCACGTCTGCTCGTACGGCTTGCCGGTCGGCAGCGCCGTGCCCTTTGAGCGGAATTCGGCGATCACCAGACTCGGATCGACCGTCTCGTGGAACACCAGGTCGACGAACTCCACGTCAAAGGTCTTGGGAAAGTTGCTCATGTGCGCGCGCAGTGCGTCTCGCCCCGTTACCCGCTGGGGCACGCCGGCCGGCGCGTACGGGAACTCGAGCACGGCGTCCGGGGCGAACAGCTTCACCCACTCCTCGGTGTGTCCGGCAGCGGTGAGGCGCAGGTGCTCGGCCACGGCGTGCTGGGCAGCGGCGCGGCGGGCGGTGTCGTCTTCCTTGACTGTCATTTTCACCCCTACGTTAGTGGTCGACCTATAACCTACCATGCCGTGAGCCGTTGTGCGGGTAATCGAGCAGGAGGTGACGCCAGGGGATCCCGGTCCGGTTCACGCAGAGGATGGCGTCGGTCACCGGGAGACTTCGCGGTTCGTCAGGACCAGCAGAGCCCTCACCAGGGCGGTCGCCCACTTCGGGTCGGTGCGTACCTTGCCGAGTACGCGCCAGTTCTTCAGGTGGGCGAAGCCGTGCTCGACCGGCGCCCGTACTGCGGCAAGGGCCTTGTTGGACAGCTTCTGCCCGCGCGTCAGCGGTCGGTTCCGGGCGGCCTTGTAGCCGGTGATCACCGCCGGATCGGCGTCGGAACTGCTGTCGTCGAGCCCGACGAATCCCAGGTCGGCGATGGCTCCGAGGCCGGCCGCCCGCAGCCTGACGGTGAGCCGGTCGTGACGGCAGGCGGTGATCTCCGAGGTACGTCCGGGCCGGGCCGCCGAGACCCAGAGCAGTCGGCCGCGGTCGTCGGTGAGCGCGATCACGAGCAAGCCATGGCATTTGCTCTTGCCAGAGTAGTTCTTCCGGTTCTCTTTGCCGGTGCGCCGCCGGGTGCGGATCAGCGAGCCGTCCAGCAGGACCACCCCGCCACCCGTTCGGGTGATCTTCTTCAGGGCGCGGTCCAGGCGCGGGGCGCGAGCGGCCAGCAGGCCGACGACCTCCCTGACCCACCGGGTCACGGTGGTGCGGTGTATCCCGTTGCCGCCGGCCAGGTCGCCCGGCCGCTGGTCACAGCGCAGCACCGCGAGCACGATGGCGGCGATCTTCCCCGCGGGCAGGGCCCGCCACCGTGACCTGATCTTCTTGCAGTGGCCACGTATCAGGTCGGCGAGCCAGTTCAGGGTGGCACTCGACAGCGGCAGGCGGGCGGTGTAGACAAGGCCGTCAGGGCCCTCGACGGGATGGTTGTTTTTCTTCACACCAAACTCAACTGCCGCCGGGGGCCCGCCAGTTACGGCCCGCCCCGCGCGGCTAGGGACGGGCGATGAACCGCCCGTCGGGCCGCTTGTGCAGCCAGCCGCGGTCGGCGAGCTTGGTCATTTTCGCCCGCAGCGGCTCCAGCTTGCCGCGCACCGAGGCGTTCAGACCCAGCCGCTCGCCGACCGCCCTGACCTGCACCGGGCCGTCGGCCTCCCGCACGATCGCCAGGATCTTGCGGTAGTCGCCGGGCAGCGCGCCCTCGTCGGCAGCGTCGCTGCGGTGCGGGATGAGCAGGACCGCCCGCCCGGCCACCTTCGCCGATATCGGAGCGACAGCCTCGGCGTCGGCCTGGACCTGCTCGGCCAGCCGATTCAACACCCGCTCCGCGATCGCCAGTTCGTCCCGCTCGACCTGGACCTCCTGAAGCTGCATGGTCAACTCCTCAGCAAGGGCGTCCAGTTCGCTCCGGCGGGCGGCGATCCACTGCCGCTCCTGCATCCCGAGTCCTCCCGCGATCTCGTGGCGTGCCGACCTGCCGACGGATCGTAGGCGGGGGCAAGTCGCGAGCGCAGCCGAACCAGGCATCCCACCGGAACCGGACCACCCAATGATCTACACCAAGGTCATCGGCCGCCGACCGGCGCGAGTACCCCACTCGTCATTCACACCAGACCCGCGACCTGCGATTTCACGATGCACACCGCTCA
>NZ_JBQQCG010000192.1:0-3194 GCF_052245575.1 Streptomyces sp. 2A115
GGGTGGTTGGTCGTTGTTTGAGAACTGCACAGTGGACGCGAGCATCTGTGGCCAAGTTTTTAAGGGCGCACGGTGGATGCCTTGGTACCAGGAACCGATGAAGGACGTGGGAGGCCACGATAGTCCCCGGGGAGTCGTCAACCAGGCTTTGATCCGGGGGTTTCCGAATGGGGAAACCCGGCAGTCGTCATGGGCTGTCACCCACATCTGAACACATAGGGTGTGTGGAGGGAACGCGGGGAAGTGAAACATCTCAGTACCCGCAGGAAGAGAAAACAACCGTGATTCCGGGAGTAGTGGCGAGCGAAACCGGATGAGGCCAAACCGTATACGTGTGAGACCCGGCAGGGGTTGCGTGTACGGGGTTGTGGGATCTCTCTTTCACAGTCTGCCGGCTGTGAGACGAGTCAGAAACCGTTGATGTAGGCGAAGGACATGCGAAAGGTCCGGCGTAGAGGGTAAGACCCCCGTAGTCGAAACATCAGCGGCTCGTTTGAGAGACACCCAAGTAGCACGGGGCCCGAGAAATCCCGTGTGAATCTGGCGGGACCACCCGCTAAGCCTAAATATTCCCTGGTGACCGATAGCGGATAGTACCGTGAGGGAATGGTGAAAAGTACCGCGGGAGCGGAGTGAAATAGTACCTGAAACCGTGTGCCTACAAGCCGTGGGAGCGTCGCTGTATGTGCTTGCACATACAGTCGTGACTGCGTGCCTTTTGAAGAATGAGCCTGCGAGTTTGCGGTGTGTTGCGAGGTTAACCCGTGTGGGGAAGCCGTAGCGAAAGCGAGTCCGAACAGGGCGGTATAGTAGCGCGCTCAAGACCCGAAGCGGAGTGATCTAGCCATGGGCAGGTTGAAGCGGCTGTAAGAGGTCGTGGAGGACCGAACCCACCAGGGTTGAAAACCTGGGGGATGACCTGTGGTTAGGGGTGAAAGGCCAATCAAACTCCGTGATAGCTGGTTCTCCCCGAAATGCATTTAGGTGCAGCGTCGTGTGTTTCTTGCCGGAGGTAGAGCACTGGATAGGCGATGGGCCCTACCGGGTTACTGACCTTAGCCAAACTCCGAATGCCGGTAAGTGAGAGCGCGGCAGTGAGACTGTGGGGGATAAGCTCCATGGTCGAGAGGGAAACAGCCCAGAGCATCGACTAAGGCCCCTAAGCGTACGCTAAGTGGGAAAGGATGTGGAGTCGCACAGACAACCAGGAGGTTGGCTTAGAAGCAGCCACCCTTGAAAGAGTGCGTAATAGCTCACTGGTCTAGTGATTCCGCGCCGACAATGTAGCGGGGCTCAAGCGTACCGCCGAAGTCGTGTCATTCCAGCATGTACCCCCAACGGGGGCTGGGATGGGTAGGGGAGCGTCGTGTGCCGGGTGAAGCCGCCGCGTAAGCGAGTGGTGGACGGTTCACGAGTGAGAATGCAGGCATGAGTAGCGATACACACGTGGGAAACGTGTGCGCCGATTGACTAAGGGTTCCTGGGTCAAGCTGATCTGCCCAGGGTAAGTCGGGACCTAAGGCGAGGCCGACAGGCGTAGTCGATGGATAACCGGTTGATATTCCGGTACCCGCTGTGAAGCGTCAAACATTGAACCAGGCGATGCTAAGTCCGTGAAGCCGCCCCGGAGCCTTCGGGCAAGGGGGAGTGGTGGAGCCGACGGTCCAGACCTGTAGTAGGTGAGTGATGGGGTGACGCAGGAAGGTAGTCCAGCCCGGGCGGTGGTTGTCCCGGGGTAAGGGTGTAGCCCGTCATCCAGGTAAATCCGGATGGCATGTGGGTGAGACCTGATGCCGAGCCGATTGTGGTGAAGTGGATGATCCTATGCTGTCGAGAAAAGCCTCTAGCGAGTTTCATGGCGGCCCGTACCCTAAACCGACTCAGGTGGTCAGGTAGAGAATACCGAGGCGTTCGGGTGAACTATGGTTAAGGAACTCGGCAAAATGCCCCCGTAACTTCGGGAGAAGGGGGGCCATCACTGGTGAGAGGACTTGCTCCTCGAGCTGGGGGTGGCCGCAGAGACCAGCGAGAAGCGACTGTTTACTAAAAACACAGGTCCGTGCGAAGCCGTAAGGCGATGTATACGGACTGACGCCTGCCCGGTGCTGGAACGTTAAGGGGACCGGTTAGTGCACTTTCGGGTGTGCGAGGCTGAGAACTTAAGCGCCAGTAAACGGCGGTGGTAACTATAACCATCCTAAGGTAGCGAAATTCCTTGTCGGGTAAGTTCCGACCTGCACGAATGGCGTAACGACTTCTCGACTGTCTCAACCATAGGCCCGGTGAAATTGCACTACGAGTAAAGATGCTCGTTTCGCGCAGCAGGACGGAAAGACCCCGGGACCTTTACTACAGTTTGATATTGGTGTTCGGTTCGGCTTGTGTAGGATAGCTGGGAGACTGTGAAGTGCCGGCGCCAGCCGGTGTGGAGTCGTCGTTGAAATACCAGTCTGGTCGTGCTGGATGTCTAACCTGGGTCCGTGATCCGGATCAGGGACAGTGTCTGATGGGTAGTTTAACTGGGGCGGTTGCCTCCTAAAGAGTAACGGAGGCGCCCAAAGGTTCCCTCAGCCTGGTTGGCAATCAGGTGTTGAGTGTAAGTGCACAAGGGAGCTTGACTGTGAGACCGACGGGTCGAGCAGGGACGAAAGTCGGGACTAGTGATCCGGCGGTGGCTTGTGGAAGCGCCGTCGCTCAACGGATAAAAGGTACCCCGGGGATAACAGGCTGATCTTCCCCAAGAGTCCATATCGACGGGATGGTTTGGCACCTCGATGTCGGCTCGTCGCATCCTGGGGCTGGAGTCGGTCCCAAGGGTTGGGCTGTTCGCCCATTAAAGCGGTACGCGAGCTGGGTTTAGAACGTCGTGAGACAGTTCGGTCCCTATCCGCTGTGCGCGTAGGAATATTGAGAAGGGCTGTCCCTAGTACGAGAGGACCGGGACGGACGAACCTCTGGTGTGCCAGTTGTCCTGCCAAGGGCATGGCTGGTTGGCTACGTTCGGGAGGGATAACCGCTGAAAGCATCTAAGCGGGAAGCCTGCTTCGAGATGAGTATTCCCACCCCCTTTGAGGGGTTAAGGCTCCCAGTAGACGACTGGGTTGATAGGCCAGATCTGGAAGCCCGGTAACGGGTGGAGGTGACTGGTACTAATAGGCCGAGGGCTTGTCCTCAGTTGCTCGCGTCCACTGTGT
>NZ_JBQQCG010000193.1:0-3024 GCF_052245575.1 Streptomyces sp. 2A115
GAGCCCGTCCTCCGCGGCCTCGCGCACGGCCGCGGAGAGTTCCTCGACGGAGGCCGGCGTGACCTCCCGGGCCGGCCGGGCGGTGACGTTCCCCGCCCAGTTACGCCACGTGCCGCTCTTCCCGCTCGCTGTGCTGCTCATGGGTCCCTCCCCGCTGCGGAACCGGCCTGCTGGGCCGGCGATACCCGAGGAAACCCACCGCCACCGCGACGGCCCCGGCCACCGCCGGTACCCCGTACCCGGCGCGCGCCCCGGCCGTGTCGATCACCCAGCCCGACAGGGAGGAGCCGAGCGCGACCCCGACCGCGAGTCCGGTGCTCACCCAGGTCATGCCCTCGGTCAGTTTCGCGCGTGGTACGTGCAGTTCGACGAGGGCCATCGTCATGATCATCGTCGGTGCGATGGAAAGGCCCGCGACAAACAGCGCCACGGCCAGGAACGGCAAGTTTCCGACCAGTAGGAGGGGGATCATACTCACGGCCATGGCACATACGCCCAGTTGCCCACCTGCGGGCGGGCGCCCCTTTGAAGCGCAGCGGTCCGAACATGGCGCCCGCCACGCAGGGGCCCGCCGCGTACATCGCCAGGACGATGCTCGCGGCCCCTTGTGACCCCGCTCCTCGGCGAAGGCCACCGTGGCCACGTCGACCGCCCCGAAGATCGCCTCCGCGGTGGTGAAGCCCGTCGAGCCGGGGGTGGCGAACGGGGGCGCAGTAGGGGCTGGGCACATTCTCCGGTGAGGTCCGGTAAGGCGTGAATGTGGCTGATGCGGCTTACGAGTCGGGTGACCCTGAGGCACGCGCGAACCCCGCCCGTCACCTCGCCCGCCGTCCGTCCGCCCTCCGACCGGCCCCCGCCGTTGTCCGGCTGTCAGAGTCGGATGGCAGGATCGAGACATGCGAGACGCGCGTGATGCCACCCCCTACGACGCCCTGCTCCTGCTCTCGTTCGGCGGTCCTGAAGGCCCCGACGACGTGGTCCCGTTCCTGGAGAACGTGACGCGTGGACGCGGCATCCCCAAGGATCGCCTCAAGGAAGTGGGGCAGCACTACTTCCTGTTCGGGGGGATCAGCCCCATCAACGACCAGAACCGCGCCCTCCTGGACGCCCTCCGCAAGGACTTCGCGGACCACGGCCTGGACCTGCCGGTGTACTGGGGCAACCGCAACTGGGGCCCGTATCTGACCGACACCCTGCGCGAGATGGTCGCCGACGGCCGCCGCCGGATCCTGGTCCTCGCCACCAGTGCGTACGCCTCGTACTCGGGCTGCCGGCAATACCGCGAGGACCTCGCCGGGGCCCTGGCAACCCTTGAGGGCGAGGGCCTGGAGCTGCCCCGGGTCGACAAGCTGCGGCACTACTTCAACCACCCCGGTTTCCTCGAGCCCATGATCGAGGGCGTCCTGAAGTCCCTCGCCGACCTCCCCGAGGACGTCCGCGCGGGCGCGCATCTCGCCTTCAGTACGCACTCGATCCCCAACGCCTCGGCGGACACGTCCGGACCCGTCGGCGACCACGGCGACGGCGGGGCGTACGTGAAGCAGCATCTGGACGTCGCGAGGCTCATCGCCGACGCCGTGCGCGAGCAGACCGGCATCGACCACCCCTGGCAGCTCGTCTACCAGTCGCGTTCCGGCGCCCCGCACATGCCGTGGCTGGAGCCGGACATCTGCGACCACCTGGAGGAGCTGCACGGCGCCGGCGTCCCGGCCGTCGTGATGGTGCCCATCGGGTTCGTCTCGGACCACATGGAGGTCCTGTACGACCTCGACACCGAAGCCAAGGCCAAGGCCGAGGAGCTGGGCCTGCCGGTCCGCCGTTCGGCCACCGTGGGCGCCGATCCGCGGTTCGCCGCCGCGGTCCGCGATCTCGTCCTGGAGCGGGTCGCCACCCAGAGGGGCGAGGACGTGACACCCTGTGCCCTCGGTTCGCTGGGGCCGAGCCACGACGTGTGCCCCGTGGGCTGCTGCCCGGCCCGCGTCCCGAAGCCCGCCGCCGCGGGCGCCGACAGCCAGTACGCATGAGGAGCACCGTGACCGCCACCGCGAACGACCGGCTGAAGGCCGAGCTCCTGGAGATCGCGCTCGACGCGGCGCACCGCGCGGGCGCCTTCCTGCGCGACGGCCGCCCCGAGGACCTCGGTGTGGCCGCCACCAAGTCCAGTGCCGCCGACGTCGTCACCGAGATGGACATCGCCTCCGAGAAGATGATCACCGGTCTGCTGGCCGACCGCAGGCCGGACGACGGCGTGCTCGGCGAGGAGGGTGCCAGCGTCGAGGGCAGCAGCGGAATCCAGTGGGTGATCGACCCGATCGACGGAACGGTCAACTACCTGTACGGGCTGCCCAGTTGGGCCGTCTCCATCGCGGCCCGCAAGGACGGCGAGACGGTCGTCGGAGTCGTGCACACCCCGATGCGCGGCGAGACCTGCCGGGCGGTCCTCGGTGAGGGCGCGTACGTGAACGACCGCCCCGCGCGCGTGCGGCCCGCCCCCGCCTTCGGACTGGCCCTCGTCGGCACCGGCTTCGGCTATCTCGCCGAGCGCCGGGCCCGGCAGGCCGAGGTGGTCCGGCAGCTGATCCCGGAGGTGCGGGACATCCGCCGGGGCGGCTCGGCGGCGATCGACCTGTGCGACGTGGCGACGGGCCGCCTGGACGCGTACTACGAGCGCGGCCTGAACGCCTGGGACTACGCGGCCGGCGATCTGATCGCCCGGGAAGCGGGCGCGCTGACCGGTGGACGCCCCGGAGAGCCCCTCTCCCCCGACCTTACGGTCGCGGCCCCGCCAGGCCTCTTCGAGCCGCTTCAGGCCCGCCTGGAGGAGCTGGGGGCCTGGCACGACTGACGGCGCGTGAACGCTCCGGAGCGACTGCACCGCGTGAAGGGCTACGAGCGACTGACACCGCGTACAACAAGGGCGGCGAGCGAATCGCGTACACATCAGCGGCGAGTGAGCCGAAGGGGCGCGCCTGTGCCGAGAGGGCGATCGCGCGGAGCGCCCGACGAAGGAGGGTCGAGCACGAC
>NZ_JBQQCG010000194.1:0-3013 GCF_052245575.1 Streptomyces sp. 2A115
GGCGAAGGAACGGACCCCGGCGACAACCGCGAAGCTCAGCGAGATAAGGGACGCCCTCCGGCTCGGTGAACTCGGGTAGGCGGAGAGGCGCCACTCACCATCGAGATCACGATCTACGGCTGGAGTACTAACGACGCCGCAGATTTCGCGTGATGCTGCGGACCGCTGCTTCGCTCCCCCTTGAGACCTCCGAGTCTGCTGGGCGCGCGAAACGGCGAGGCTAGTGCGGGAAGCTGCGGGGTGGACGAGTCACTATGGATTCACGGAACTCGGCTATCCGCGAGTGGACTTGGCGCATCAGGTGGGTGTCCTCGATCCGATCCAGGTAGAGGCAGCGGGCTGCCAGGCCCGGGAGGTCGAAGGCGAAGTACAGGGACATCAGCGGGTTCACGAACAACTCGCTGCCCCGCGTACGATCTGTGAACCGGACATCGCCGAACGAGCCGCGCACGGCTGCCGCGATTGAACCGTTCACGATGCTCGGGTGCTCCGGGGTGTGCTGCTGAGCATGCGTCACTGCGTCGAGGTAGAGCGCGCCCTCACGGGTGGCGCGCGGTATCGAGAACGCGCCGACGTACGCGCCGTCACGCTCCAGCGCGGCGATATTCTCCAGTACCTGGACGTGGTTTACGCCGTGGTATGCATCTACACCGAAGCCGACTGACACGACTAGCCGGGTAGGTATGCCGTCCAGCGCGGCCAGCGCCGCCACGCTGGTCAGGTCCTCCTCGGGAGTGCCGAGCCCGGCTTCGTCACCGCGCATCAGAATGTCCGTACCGCCGTCGACCAGCACCACAGCGTCGACGTCGTGCAGCTCGATCAGTGCCTGGTAGGCGGCGCGCAGCGGGCGCACCCCGATCTGGGGGAAGGCGTACACGGTGGACGGATAGCCGTGCCGGCGCAGCCACTGAGCGAGGGTCCGCTCCGGGAAGTAGTTCTGGTGCAAAGCGGAGTCGGGAGTAACGGCGGCCAGATCGGGGGCAACCCAGTCATCGATCGGGAGACCGGCGAGTGCGCTGAAGGAGAGGTTCGCGAGATGCACCTGCCTGCCCTGATGCAGGAGGGAGAGTGCCAACGGCAGGCCGGAGTAGATGTCGAAGCCTCCGCCCGCGCCCGTGATGAGGATCCGTTCGGCATCGGCAAGGCGGGCGAAGAGTGGGTTGGAGCGGAGGGATGTCATGACGATCATTGTCCGGGGACCGGCCCGCGAACGCTCCCGAGTTCTCGCTCGCGACGACGGGGCACGGAGTAACGGAAGCAGAGACCTCCGCCCCCACCCCCAAGTCAACCGGTTGCGGAGAGGACCCTGACTGGCACCCGCTCATGAGACACCTGTGACAGTTCACATAAGCGGCGAGCTGGTCGTATGGGACGCCGCGGGCCGCCTCGCCTTCGAGCGGTTGTGGAAAGAGAAGTACGCGGCGAAGGCGAAGGGCAGGCCCAGGTGGGCGGCGAGTTGGGCGGAGTACCCGGAGGAGCCCAGCAGCCAGACCCAGGGCCGGCCGGTCGTCTGCGACACACCGTTCTCCCTTGATCGGGGCGTTCACGGGGGTTCCTTCTGTGGATGTGCCCGCCCGGTGCGGGTGGCCAGGCCGGGGAAATGGGCTGCTGCGGTGTGCTCGTGGCGCATCGCAGCGGCCGGGGCATGCGGGATCAGGCCAGTTCCACGCGGTCGATCAATCCGGCGGCGGTGAAGGCGTCCATGAGCTGCTCGTGGCCCTCGGTGAAGTGGGCCCAGCTGTCGAAGTGGACGGGCACGATACGGCGGGCGCCAAGGATGCGGGCGGCTTCGGCGGCCTGAGCGCTGTCGAGGGTGAGCAGCTGACGGTCCAGGACGGGGGTGCGGACCGCGCCGGCGAACAGCACAGCGGTGTCCACCGGTCCGAAGCGGTCGGCTATCTCGCGGACCAGCGAGAGCTGGGCGTTGTCACCGCTGACGTAGAGGGTGGGCAGGCCGTCACCGCTCAGGACGAAGCCGACGACCTCGCCGACGACCGGTTCGAGGTCCTCGCGCGCGCCGGGGCCGTGCAGGGCCGGAACGCCGGTGACGGTGATCGTGCCGCCGTCGGGGCGGTCCAGCTGGATGGACTCCCAGTCGTCAAGGGAGCGTGCTGTGCCGCCCAGGCGGCCCGCACCACTGGGCGTGGTCAGGGTCAGGGGTACGTCGGCGAGCAGTGCGCGGCCCGAGGTGTCAAGGTTGTCGTCGTGCTCGTCGTGTGACAGCAGCACCGCATCGATACGGCCCAGATCGGCGGGCGCGGCGGAGGCGGGGGCGGTCTTGGTCAGCCCCGAGGGGTAGGTACCGGGGGCGTCGAAGGTCGGGTCGGTCAGGAACCGCAGCCCGCCGTACTCGATGAGCGCGGTCGGACCGCCGAAGACACGAATCGGGACCTGCTCGCTGGACGCGCCGGTTGCTGCCATGACGAATCACCTCACGGATAGATTGGCTTACATCCGTGATAGTAGGCGTTTGTCACGGATGGACGCAAGTTGTAACGTGAGGTGCGTGAGTGAGACCGCTACCGCCGCCACCGCCGACACGGTCGATCCCGGGCTGCCGCCGGCGCCGGGCGCTGAGCACTACCCCGCGCTCGACCTTGCCAACAGCGCCATCGCCCTGCCCGGTGGCCAGTTCCTTGACTCGTTGGGCACGCCGTCCGGCGCCAACCAGTGGCTGGTCGACCACAACCTGGCTCCCGCGGAGGCCGGTCTGCAGGAGATCTGCGCGGCACGCCTGCGCTCCCTGCGCGAACAGGTGCGCGCCCTGCTCGCCGCCCAAGTCGGCGGCCATCCGGCTCCCGCCGCCGCGCTGGCCGCCGTCAACGACGCCCTGACCCGGGTCCCCACCGCCTCCCCGCTCGGCTGGGACTCGGTCCGCGGCATGCACCGCACCGCCCCGCACCCCATCGACCAGATCGTCGACCAGGCCCTCGGCATCCTCGCTGCCGACGCCGCCGACCTGCTCACCGGACCCGACGCCGAACGGCTGACAGCCTGCCCCTCCTCCCCCTGC
>NZ_JBQQCG010000195.1:0-2978 GCF_052245575.1 Streptomyces sp. 2A115
CCTCCCCCCTCCCTTTCTTGTGTCCTCTTTGCAACTCCTTTGTGGGGGTGGTGGGAGCATGCCAGGCCAACGGCAGCGGAGGCACCTGCTGATCTTGGGCTGCCATGGCACCGCCCCCGGCACAACCTGAAACTTTTCAGGTGCCACCGGAAGACGGCACGCGTCAGGCTAGCCAGCAGCCCCGCACAGGGGCACCGAACGTAATCGTGTCCATTCAGGGAAACCCGCCAAAAAAGAGGGGGAAGATCGCATCATGCGTAATCGATTGAGGCTTGGAGCTGCTGTCCTCGCGGCGTCCTTCGCAGCGGTTATCGCTGTGGGAAGCCCGGCGGCAGCCTCTGACGAGGAGTTCTGGACGCGTAGTTGTGGGTCCAAGTACTACGCCTTCTCCGATGAATGGACCTCGTGGACCAAGAAGTACTCGGGCGGCTCGTGCTCGGGGGATGCCTGGGTGCGCATCAAGATCAGCTCAGGTTGGCTGCCGTGGCGCCACGCCAGCGGCCAGATGACCATAGAGAACACCCGTGGAAACACCGTTTTGAGCGAGCACAAGGGATGCGCGGACTGCAAGGTATATCTCCTCATCCCCTGAAGTTTGATATTTCCAGAAGGCTGTAATACGGCCCGTCCGGCCTTGCTGCTTGGGAGCGCAGAATTGCCGCCCTCTCCCATGGGAGGGGCGGCTATTCGTTTTCCTGTCACCACGGCCTGGGAAGCCCGGACAGCCGCCACGCCTGGACGACGCTCTTCACGTGGACCGTCATCGGCCAGATCCTCTGGCCTGTGATCTGCGTCAGCAGCCTGCTCCTGATCGCGGGCCCGGAATGGCCGGTGTGGCTTCTTCACCGACACACCGCTCCCGGTCCGCGCGGCGACCGTCGGCGTCGGACTCGCGTGCGCTACGCCGCGTGGCCGCCGGACGCCACGGTGTTGCGCCCGTCTGACATCACGTGGACGTCCACTGTGACCTCAAGTGCCACCGCCGGCCTGACGAGGAGGTCGGCGGTGACGGGCAGCATGCCGCCCAGATCGACCGCCTCCACTTCGTCGGCCGTCATTCCGAGGCGATCGCCCAGCACCGACCGTGAGAGCCTCAAGGCCGTACGCCGGTCGTGCACCGACTGTCCCAGGTCGTGCGCCAACCGGATCTGCTCACGCTCGGCCACGACATCCGGGGGCTCGGTGTATCCCTCGGCGGCCTTGCGTTCGCGCGCCAGTTTCCATCGGGTGTGGCTCATAGTTCCCCCCGGAAATCGTCTTCCTGCAGACCGTCAAAACGGCTGAGGCGAGTATCGGGCACGTCAGCCGGGTGCCGCTTCGAGAACGACCTCTGCCCAGACAGTGAAGCGACCGCCGGTCTGCCGCTGACCCCAGCGCGTGGCCAGCGCATTGGCGATCAGCAGACCGCGTCCGGACTCCCGCTCCGGCTCTACCGTCTCCGGCACGGACACCTGGCCCGTTCCCTCATCAGTCAAGCTGACGGTGACGGTCCCGGCGGCAAGGGACAGTGCCACGGTGATCGACTGACTGTGACTGTGTTCCAGCGCGTTCGCGGCGAGTTCGCCGGTGATGGCCTCCAGAGTGTCCACCGCATCCGGGTGCAGCCCCCAAGACCGGGCTGCACCCCGGACATAGCGGCGGGCTGCTCCGGCCGAGGCGAGATCGCCGCCGGGAAGGACGAACAAGCCAAGAGACTGAGGGGTGGTGGCGCAGTCCGTCAACTCGCCGTGAAACGGTTTGCTACTTCCTTTACCACCGCACTGCTACCCTGGCGTAATGGACTCCACGGAGCAGTACGGCAAGGGCGAGGCCCCTGCACAGAAGGTGAGCGTGTCCATGCCCGCAGACCGTATCGCCGCGGTCAAAGCACGCGTCGGCTCACGCGGGTTCTCCGCGTATGTCAGCGCCGCTGTGGAGCGGCAGATACAGCGCGATCTCATCGAGGAGTTGCTGGAGGCCAACGAGGCCGAGGCGGGTCCCATCACCCAGGACATGCGCGATCGCGCCGCACAGGCGATCCGGGCGGCAAAGGCGCTGGCGGAACGGGACGCCACCTCGAGTGAAGAGACAGACGAAGAGTGGCACGGACGCAAAGCAAGCTGAACAGCGGAATCCTGCTCCTCGACAGCGAGGGCTTGTCCAAGACCGTGAGCGCCGACGCTCAGGCGACCGCGTTCATCGCGGCCTGTCAGGCAGAGGACATGCTGATCGCCGTCAGCAACCTGACACTCATCGAAGCCTGGCATGACAACGTCCAGATGAACCGGTTCCGGTGGCACCTCTCCCGGCTCAAGATCCTGCCCGCCACTGAAGCGATCACCTGGAACGCGATCGACCTGTTGAAGGACGCCAGTCTGCACGGACACAAATACGCGATCGACGCCGTGGTGGCCGCGACAGCGCTGAGCCATTCGGGACCTCGCATTGTCCTCACGTCGGACGTGGACGCCATGAAGAAGCTCTGCGGCGACAAGGTGCAAGTCGAAGGCATCTGACAGCCGCGAGGCCGCCGCCTCAGCCGCCCTTCGGGATGGTCACCGCGCTCCGGGTTCAGTTTCGAGCTGTCCTTCGGGCGGGATGTTCGGTCGCCGTGGGGCCGCCCGCTTCTTGGCCAGTGTCGTGCTTCCACGGCCCGAGTAAAGGGCGCTCCCTCCGGTCGCGTCGGCTACGCCGATTCCGCTGCGCTCCACCCTTGACACGGCCCGCTCCAGCACGAGGGAGAAGCGAGCGGGCGGCCGGAAAGGGTGGTGTCCCGAGGCAGGCCGGACGCCCAGGTCGGCTTGGCAGTGGTCCGGGGCCTGTGGGCGCAATCGCGTCTCGCCAGCACGCCGGGTGCGCTTAGCGGCTGCGGGCAGGGAGTGGGGCGCGGTGACGTCTGGCCCGCATACCGGGACCGGCCAGCAGCAACCACACCCGTGGGCTCGGCAGCCGGGTCAAGGAAGGGATTGGAAGGTTTGGGACACCGTCCCTTGGCCCTC
>NZ_JBQQCG010000196.1:0-2936 GCF_052245575.1 Streptomyces sp. 2A115
CGCCGAGCAAGGAGCCGTGGTCTCGGTCGCGGCCTGCGACCTGTCCGACCGCGACCAGGTGCGGGCGCTCCTGGCCTCGGTGCCGGACGAGCACCGCTTGACAGGCGTGGTGCATACGGCCGGTGTGTTCGATGACGGGGTGATCGGGGCGTTGACCCCGGAGCGGCTGGCCGGGGTGTTCGCGCCCAAGGTGGACGCGGTGCGGCACCTGGACGAGCTGACTCGTGGCTTGGACCTCGACGCGTTCATCGCCTTCTCCTCTGTCGCGGGGGTGTTCGGGGGCGGCGGTCAGGGCAATTACGCGGCGGCGAATGCCTTCCTGGACGGGTTGATGGCCGGCCGTCGGGCGGCGGGCCTGCCCGGGCTGTCGCTCGCCTGGGGCCTGTGGGAGGAGAGCCTCGGCATGGCCGCTCACCTCAGCAGCGTCGACCAGGCGCGTGCGAGCCGAGGTGGTGTGCTGGCGATCACTGCCGCGGAGGGCATGGAGCTGTTCGATGCCGCTGTGGGGTCCGGGCAGTCGCTGCTGGTGCCGATCAAGCTCGACCTGCGGGGGTTGCGTGCTGACGCGGCGGACGGCGGTGGAGTGCCGCACCTGCTGCGCGGTCTGGTGCGGGTGGCCCGGCAGTCGGCGCGGGCGGCAGGCACCGGCGACGAGAGCCGGAAGTTGTCCGACCGGCTGGCCGGGCTCGCCGAGGCGGAGCAGGAGGCTCTGCTTCTTGACGTTGTGCGTGCCCGGGCCGCGACCGTGCTCGGGCATGCCGGGCCGGAGGGCGTCCGAGCGGATTTGGCGTTCAAGGACGTCGGCTTCGACTCGCTCACGTCCGTGGAACTGCGCAACCGGCTGCGTGAGGCAACCGGTCTGAAGCTTCCTCCCACGCTGGTCTTCGACTATCCCACCCCGCTGGTCCTCGCCCGCCATCTGCGCGACGAGCTCGGTGACGTGGCACCAGTGCCAGTGGCGCCGACGGTCGTGGTGGCCGACGCGGGGGAGCCGATAGCAATCGTGGGTATGGCGTGCCGGCTGCCGGGTGGAGTGGCGGGGCCGGAGGATCTGTGGCGGATGGTGGCTGAAGGCCGGGACGCCGTGGCGCCCTTCCCCGACGACCGCGGCTGGGATCTGGAGAGCCTGGTCGACCCCGACCCTGACAGCTCAGGTACTTCGTACACCAGTCAGGGTGGCTTCCTGCGCGGGGCTGGGCTCTTCGATGCGGGGTTCTTCGGGATTTCGCCGCGTGAGGCGTTGGCGATGGATCCGCAGCAGCGGTTGCTGCTGGAGGCGTCGTGGGAGGCGTTGGAGGGTGCCGGTGTCGACCCGGTCTCGCTGAAGGGCACCGATGTCGGGGTGTTCTCCGGGGTGTCCAGCCAGGGTTACGGGACCGGCGTGCTCGCGCCGGAGTTGGAGGGCTTCGCCGGCACGGGGTTGGCGTCGAGCGTGGCGTCGGGCCGGGTGTCGTACGTCTTCGGCTTCGAAGGACCGGCGGTGTCGGTGGATACGGCGTGTTCGTCGTCGTTGGTGGCGATGCATCTGGCTGCGCAGGCGCTGCGGCAGGGTGAGTGCTCGATGGCGTTGGCCGGCGGCGCGATGGTGATGGCGACACCCGGCACCTTCGTGACGTTCTCCCGGCAGCGGGGCCTGGCCTCTGACGGGCGCTGCAAGGCGTTCTCCTCGGGCGCGGACGGAATGGGTCTGGCCGAGGGTGTGGGTGTGGTGGTGCTGGAGCGGTTGTCGGTGGCGCGGGAGCGTGGGCACCGGGTGCTGGCAGTCGTACGGGGCAGTGCGGTGAACCAGGATGGCGCGTCCAATGGCTTGACGGCGCCGAACGGGCCGTCGCAGCAGCGGGTGATCCGCAGGGCGTTGGCCGGTGCCGGTCTGGTCTCGGCGGATGTGGATGTGGTGGAGGGGCACGGGACCGGGACGGCTCTGGGTGATCCGATCGAGGCGCAGGCGTTGCTGGCCACGTACGGTCAGGGCCGGGACCCGGAACAGCCGCTGTGGCTGGGGTCGTTGAAGTCCAACATCGGTCATACGCAGGCGGCTGCGGGCGTGGCCAGTGTTATCAAGATGGTGCAGGCGCTGCGGCACGGCGTCATGCCTCCCACGCTGCATGTGGACACGCCCACCCCTCAGGTGGACTGGTCGGCGGGTGCGGTGGAGTTGCTGACCGAGGCGCGGGAGTGGCCGCGCAACGGCCGTCCGCGTCGGGCCGGGGTGTCGTCGTTCGGGGTGAGTGGGACGAACGCGCACCTGATCCTGGAGGAAGCGCCGCCAGAGGCGGAGCGGGACACCGGCGAGTCGGTGTCTGCGGGTGTGGTGCCGTTGGTGGTGTCGGCGCGGAGTGCAGGTTCGCTGGCGGGTCAGGCGGGGCGGCTGGCGTCGTATGTGGAGTCGGGTGCCGGTGGCGTGCCTCTAGCCGGTGTGGCGAACGCGTTGCTGTCGGGCCGTGCGCTGTTGGGTGAGCGTGCGGTGGTGATTGCTGGCTCGGGTGAGGAGGCGCTGACCGGGCTGGGTGCGCTGGCACGAGGTGAGAGCGCGGCCGGTGTGATGTCCGGCAGGCTGGCAAGCTCGGGTGTGCCGGGGAAAGTGGTGTGGGTGTTTCCGGGGCAGGGTTCGCAGTGGGTGGGGATGGGGCGGGAGTTGCTGGATTCCTCGCCGGTGTTTGCCGAGCGGATCGCGGAGTGTGCTGCTGCGTTGGATCGGTGGGTGGACTGGTCGCTCCTGGATGTGCTGCGTGGCGAGGCGGAACCCGAGCTGCTGGAGCGGGTGGATGTGGTGCAGCCTGCCAGCTTCGCGGTGATGGTGGGGCTGGCTGCGGTGTGGGCGTCGGTGGGTGTGGTGCCGGATGCGGTGCTGGGTCATTCGCAGGGTGAGATAGCGGCCGCGTGTGTGGCGGGTGCCTTGTCACTGGAGGACGCCGTTCGGGTCGTGGCCCTGCGCA
>NZ_JBQQCG010000197.1:0-2767 GCF_052245575.1 Streptomyces sp. 2A115
CGACCTCCAGACCTTCAACGGACGCCACCCCGTCGAACTCATCGGCGGCGTCCGCTTCCCCGCCATCGGCGACCTCCCCTACCTGCTCACCCTCGCAGGCCACGGCTTCTACTGGTTCCGACTCCGCAAGGACGCGGCGTAGGACCTGAGCGGGGCGTACAACTGAAGCGGGGCGGTTTCTCCCGCCCCGCCCTGGGCACGCATCAGTAACACCCCGACTCCGGGGAAAGGACGCGACGCCATGTCGGAAGCCGTCACTCGCTCCGCGCACTCCGTTTCGACAAGCCCCGGCCTCCTTGCGTCCCTCGATCCGCTGTTGCGTGAGTGGCTGCCGAGGCAGCGGTGGTTCGCGGGCAAGGGCCGCCCGGTCACCGGGTTCTCGCTGGTCGCGGCCACGGAGCTGCTGCCGTGGAACGCGAAGCTGGGGTTCCTGCACCTGCTCGTACGAGCGCATCAGCCGCTGGTGCCGACGCAGGGTGCCGCCGCGCATCCGTCCGACTGCTACCAGCTCCTGATCGGCGTGCGCGAGACGCTGCCGCCCCGGCTGGCGCCCGCGCTGATCGGTCATCCGGAGGAAGGGCCGCTGGCCGGCCGGACCGTGTACGAGGCGTTGCACGACCCCCGGCCCGCCGATGTGCTCCTGGAGGCGCTGCGGGCGCGGGCGCGCGTGGGCGAGCTGCGCTTCGAGCGGGACATGAGGCAGGAGATCCGGGACGACCTGGTGCCGCGGATGGTGACGGCCGAGCAGTCCAACTCGTCGATCGTCTACGGAGATACGTTCATTCTGAAGCTGTTGCGCCGGGTCCTGCCCGGGACCAACCCCGACCTGGAACTGCCGCTGGCGCTGTCCCGCGAGGGCTGCCCGCGGGTCCCCGCACCCGCCGGGTGGATGCTCGCGGACCTGGCCGGGGACACGTACGTACTGGGCGTGCTGCAACCTTTCGTCCAGGGCGCCACGGACGGCTGGGACCTCGTGCTGCGCGGGCTCGCCAAGGGCGAGGACTTCAGCGGTGAGGCGCGGGCGCTGGGGCGGGCCACGGCCGAGGTGCACACGGCCCTGGCCCGGGCGCTGCCCACGGTGACGCTGGGGCGCGGGCAGATGGAGCTGCTCGCGGACGGCATGATCGAACGGCTGGAGGCGGCCGTCCAGGCGGTGCCCGCGCTGCGGCCGTACGCGCCCGGGCTGCGCTCCTCCTTCGAGGCGCTCGGGGAGCTGGCGGCCGAGGGTCAGACGTGGACCGCTCAGCGGATACACGGGGATCTGCACCTCGGCCAGTGTCTGCGGTCACCAGCCGGCGACTGGTCGCTGATCGACTTCGAGGGCGAACCCTCGAAACCGCTCGCCGAGCGACGCATGCCGCAGCCGGCCGCGCGGGACGTGGCCGGCATGCTCCGTTCCTTCGACTACGCGGCGCACTCGCACCCGTCCGTCGTGCCCGGCTGGGCCGATGCCTGCCGGGCCGCGTACTGCTCCGGGTACGCCGAGGTCAGCGGTCGTGATCCGCGTACGGACCCGGTGCTGCTGCGTGCGTACGAGACCGACAAGGCGATCTACGAAGTCGTGTACGAGGCACGGCACCGGCCCGACTGGCTGCCCGTGCCGATGGCGGCGGTCCGCCGCCTGGCTCTCTCCGAAGGGCCCTGAGCGCCCCTTCCCGTCCGACCTCTTTTATCCCGTTGTCGACCCTGTTGAGGAGGCTCCGCCCGTGACGCCCCGCCCGAACCCGCCCGCCAAGAAGCCGAAGAGCGCGAAGGCCAAGGACACCCTCAAGGCCGCCGCCAAGGCCAAGGCCAAGCCCACGGTCGCCAAGAAGGCACCCAAGCAGGCTGTGGCGCCCGGTGAAGAGATGACCGCCGCGGCCGGGCCCGGAATTCCTGGGCAGCCGGGCGAGGGCGTGCTCGACGTGCCGGACGTGCGGCCGCTGGCCGTGTTGGACCGCGGTGACCGGGAGCGGCTGCTCGGGGGCGCGCATCATGATCCGCACTCCGTGCTCGGGGCCCATCCCGTGCCCGGTGGTGTGGTCTTCCGGGTGCTGCGGCCGTACGCGCTGTCCGTGACCGTCGTCACCGAGGAGCTGCGGGCCGAGCTGCACGACGACGGGGAGGGGTTCTTCTCCGCCGTGATTCCGTTGCGGGAGGTGCCGGAGTACCGGCTGGTGGTGGAGTACGAGGGGACGGTGCGGGAGGTCGAGGACGCGTACCGGTTCATGCCGGCGCTCGGTGACCTGGACCTGCATCTGTTCGGGGAGGGCCGGCACGAGCAGCTGTGGACGGCGCTCGGTGCCGAGCCGATGGTGCACCAGGGTGTGGCCGGCACCCGGTTCTCCGTCTGGGCGCCCAATGCCCGTGGTGTGCGGATCGCCGGGACCTTCAACTTCTGGGACGGGACGGCGTTCCCGATGCGGTCGCTGGGCTCCTCCGGGGTGTGGGAGCTGTTCGTCCCGGAGATCGGCGAGGGCGAGCTCTACAAGTTCGAGATCACCCGGCCCGACGGTTCCAGGACCATGCGGGCGGACCCGATGGCGCGGCGCACCGAGGTGCCGCCCGCCACCTCCTCCGTCGTGCACGCGTCGCATCACGAGTGGCGGGACGAGGAGTGGATGACACGGCGGGCCGACCGGCCGGCCCATGAGGCGCCGCTCTCGGTGTACGAGGTCCATCTGGCCTCCTGGCGCCCAGGGTTGACGTACCGCCAGCTGGCCGACCAACTGCCCGCCTACATCTCGGACTTGGGCTTCACGCATGTGGAGCTGATGCCGGTCGCCGA
>NZ_JBQQCG010000198.1:0-2693 GCF_052245575.1 Streptomyces sp. 2A115
GGCCGTGTGCTCTCCCCGCCACCGTTGTGGTCACGGACGCATGAGGATCTTCACGGCGTCGTCCTCCTTGTGCTGGAAGATCTCGTACGCGTGCGGCGCGTCGTCCAGCGGCAGATGGTGGGTGGCGAAGGCGTCCACACCGAGCGGGTCCTCGTCGGTGAGCAGCGGCAGCAGGTCGTCCACCCAGCGGCGGACGTTGGCCTGTCCCATTCGGAGCTGGATCTGCTTGTCGAACATGGTCAGCATGGGCAGCGGATCGGCCGCTCCGCCGTAGACGCCGCTGACCGAGATCGTCCCGCCGCGTCGTACCAGGTCGATCGCCGTACGCAGCGCGGCCAGCCGGTCCGAACCAGCCTTCTCGGCGAACCGGGCCGCCAGGCCGCGCGGCAGGACACCGGTCGCCTGCTGGGCCATGCGGCTCAGCGGACTGCCGTGCGCCTCCGCGCCCACGGCGTCGATCACGCTGTCCGGCCCGCGTCCGTCCGTGCGGTCGCGGATGGCCCGTACGAGGTCGTCCCCGCTGTCGAACTCCGACAGGTCGAACGTCTCGACTCCACGGTCGTGCGCCCGGCGCAGCCGGGTGGAGACGAGGTCCACTCCGAAGACCATCCCGGCGCCCCGGTGCAGCGCGATCCGGCAGGCCATGTCACCGATCGGACCGAGACCGAGCACGGCGACCGAACCGTCGGGCGGGATGTCGGCGTACTGCACGGCCTGCCACGCGGTGGGCAGTACGTCGGACAGGTAGACGAAACGGTCGTCGGCGGGTCCCTCGGGCACCTGGATGGGGCCGTACTGGGCCTGCGGCACCCTCAGGTATTCGGCCTGCGCGCCGGGCACCGCCCCGTACAGCCTGGTGTAGCCGAACAGGGCGGCGCCCATGCCCTGGTCGGTGACCTGAGTGGTTTCGCACTGGGTCTGCAGGCCGGAGTCGCACATCCAGCAGTGTCCGCAGGCGATCTGGAAGGGGACCACCACTCGGTCCCCGGGCTTCAGCCCCATAACCCCCGATCCGGTCTCCTCCACAATGCCCATGGGTTCGTGCCCCAGGATGTCGCCCGGGGTCATGAAGGGGGTGAACACCTCGTACAGGTGCAGGTCGGATCCGCACAGCCCGGTCGATGTGACACGGATGACCGCGTCCGTCGGCTCCTTGATCTTCGGGTCCGGGACGGAATCCACGCTCACTTTTCGTCGGCCCTGCCAGGTCACTGCCCTCATCGCTGTCCGCTCCTCCCGGAGGTGTTGGTACCGGGTACGGGAGACGCACCCGGGAGATCACGGGCCCGAGTACCCGGGAACCACGACCGGAGACGGGACGGGGAGCAATGGTTTCCCGGTGGCGGCGAGGGGAACTCGCTTGGGCAACCTTCAGACAGCAGCTGAACGGACAGCAGCTGAACGGACAACAGCTGCACCGTCGGACAGCAGAGTGAGCATGAGACCTGGCCGGTCCCGAGCGAGACCGGACCCAGTGAGAAGCACTGAAAGAAGCAGAGAAAGAAGATGAAGCGCCGTGACCGCGGACGTCAGGAAGAAGGACACCATCCGCCGACCCGAAACGGGCTGGGCGAAGGCCCGCCGCCGACGCGGAAGCCAGGTACGCACCTACGTTCCGGCCATCGCCGACAGAGAGACCAGGCAGGTGCATGTGTCCCCTGACTGGAACATCGTCAGGGGTGAGGACTGACCGGCGGCACTGACGCCGGGGATCAGGACCCGAGAGGGAACCCAGGGGGAAGACCTGAGGGGAACACCCAAGGGGAAGAAGTGGGCCGGAGAGGCAGCCGAAGGTCTCTCCGGCCTCTTCGTGGGATCTCGGGCGCGCTCACGGACATCGGCTACACAATCCCGGGGCAGGCGTGGACGTACTGGCACCTGGGCGCCGGCCCTGGTCCCGACTACCTCGACGAGCAGCGCGGCCGCCGGCAGCTCCGCCGGGACAGCGGGACTGCGAAGGACCGCCACGGAGCCGGGCTCGGGACGGGGCCCGGCTCGGGACGGGGCCGAACCGGGGTACTCGGTCGTTGAGAGGCATCGACCGACCGAACAGGAGCCAAGCCATCATGCGATTCCACGACCGTCGGCATGCCGGAGAGGTACTGGCCGCCGCGCTCTCGGAATGGGCGGAGGGCCACGAGGTCACTGATCCTGTCGTGCTGGCCCTGCCCCGCGGCGGTGTGCCCGTCGCGGCGGTGATCGCCCGCGCCCTGAACGCTCCGCTGGATGTGCTGATCGCGCGCAAGATCGGCCTTCCCCGTCGGCCCGAGACAGGGATCGGCGCGGTCGCCGGGGAGGACCCACCTGTTTTCGACCAGGCCACGCTGGCCCTCCTCGGCATGACCGAGTACCAGTTCGCGACGGAGGTCGCCAGGCAGCGGGACGAGGTCCACCGCCTGGAGGAGCTCTACCGCCAGGGGCGCCCCGCAGCGCCGGTCCGGGACCGGACCGTGATCGTCGTGGACGACGGCCTGGCCACCGGTGTCACCGCCCGGGCCGCCCTGATCCATCTACGTCGCCAGAGCCCCGCTCGGCTGGTGCTGGCCGTGCCCGTGGGCTCGGCCGGCGGCGTCGCCCAGTTGCAGGAGGCCGACGAGGTGATCTGCCCGCACCGGCCGCGGCACTTCGGGTCGGTGGGCGAGTGGTACGACGACTTCGGACAACTCGCCGACCGTGAGGTGACCGAGACCCTG
>NZ_JBQQCG010000199.1:0-2539 GCF_052245575.1 Streptomyces sp. 2A115
CAGTTGAGCGATAGCCCGGCAGGATATCCAGACCGTTCTGGCGCTCCTGCGGGACGCCTGCCGCCGCGGCGAGGTCTGCCGGCCGCTGGACTGGGGCTCCCGAGCGTTCGTGGATAAGGGCTTGGCCGCCCCGCCTGGCCTGGGCCAACGGTCACGGCGGCGCGTCGGGAGGGCCCAGCTGGGCCAGTGCGGTGGCGCTCGGGCTACCGGGATCTGCGGTGTAGAGAATCAGCCGCAGGCTGGTGCCGGGCATGAGCAGGGTTTGACGGTCAAGTTCCAGCTCGCCGAGTTCGGGATGATGCAGGCGTTTGCGCAGCGTCGGCCGGGGGCGCACGTCGTGGCTGCGCCAGCCGGCGACGAAGTCCGGGTTGTGCGCGGCGTATTCGTTGACCAGCTCGCCCAGCGCACGGTCCGCCGGATGGCGGGCGCCGGCCGCGCGCAGGTGGGCGGCGGACTGCCGGGCGAAGTCGCCTTCCGCGCCGACGGGAGCCGAGCAGAGGGTGCCGCCCAGCCGGATGGCGAGGCGCACGGTGTTGCGCTCGTGGACGGGCAGCTGCGCGAAGTCGATGATCAACGCGGCCGCCGCAGCGTTCCAGGTCACGATGTCCTCCAGGTCGTTCACCAGATAGGCGGGAATCGGGCCGAGCCGGTGCAGCAGTCGGCGTGCGTCGGCAGGCACCGGGGCGCGATCGGCGTCCGTACTGGGCGGGATCTGCCCGGCCAGCCGTGCCAGGTGCTCACGCTCTGTGGCGGTGAGGCGCAGCGCCGTGCCCAGCGCGGTCAGCACCTGCGGCGACGGACGCGGCGCGCGGGCCTGCTCCAGTCGCTCGTAGTAGCTCGTGGACACCCCGGCCAGGGCGGCCACCTCTTCCCGGCGCAGCCCGGGGGTGCGCCGGGCACGCAGGCCGGGTGGGTGGACAGCCGTGGTCGGCATCTGGGCCGGGCGTAGCGCCTCCCGCCGACGGCGCAGGAAGTCGGCCAGTTCTCCTCTGCTCACCCGGCCAGGTTGGCACAACGGCACTCGGCTTAGCCACGGACCAGTGGTCCGGGGCTCACTGGTGCGTTCCACGGCACTGCCTCGTGCGCCCACTCTGGTGCGGTCACACGTCCTGCTGAACGCTGGAGAATCACCGTGTCACCACGCACTTCCGAAGAGACCTTTGGCCAGCTGCTGGAGCTGCTGCTGGCCAAAGACATGGATGCCATCGCCGATCTGTGGGCGGAGTACGGCACCGCCGAGTTCCCCTTCGCCGAAGGGGCCTCACCGAGACGGCTGACTGGACGTGAGGCCGTCCGGGGCTATCTGGCCGGCTACCCGGACCTGATGGACGTGCAGGCGATCCCGACCCTCACCGTGCGCCACACGGACCAGCCGGACACCATCGTGGTGGAGTTCACCGCGCGCGGCCGCACGGTGGCCACCGATGAGCCGTACCAGTTGGACTACATCACGGTGCTCACCACCCACCAGGGCCTGATCACCCGTTATCGGGACTACTGGAACCCGCTGGCCGCTGCCTCAGCGGCCGGCACGCTGCCCGAACTGCTCGGCTCGCTGCGCTCGCAGGCCACCCGATGACCGGCGTGCTGATCACCGGCGGCACCGGGAAGACGGGAAGCGCCCTGGCCGAACTGCTCCGCAAAAGCGGTGTGCCGGTCCGGGTGGCCAGCCGCATCCCACCGGCCGACGCCCCGGACGCGGTTCGGTTCGACTGGAGCGACCCGGTCACCCACCCGGCCGCGCTGCACGGGATGGACCGGGTCTACCTGGTGCCTCCGGTGGACACCACGGACCCGATGCCGCTGGTCGAACCGTTCTTGGCCGAGGCCGAACGCCTCGGCGTGCGCCGGGTGGTGCTGCTCGGCTCCGCTATCGTGCTGCCCGGTGCCCCAAGTGCGCTGGAACTGGCCGCGCACGTGCGGGCCCGGCCCGGATGGGTGGTGCTGCGCGCCTCCGGGTTCATGCAGAACTTCCTGGCCCCCCACCCGCTGGGTGAGCGG
This sequence comes from Streptomyces sp. 2A115, assembly GCF_052245575.1. Taxonomy (NCBI): domain Bacteria; kingdom Bacillati; phylum Actinomycetota; class Actinomycetes; order Kitasatosporales; family Streptomycetaceae; genus Streptomyces; species Streptomyces sp. 2A115. The sequence continues at coordinate 2,002 of NZ_JBQQCG010000199.1, forward strand.
ATCCGGCGACGCGGTGAGATCCGCACCGCCGCCGGAACCGGCCGGGTGGGCTGGATCGACGCTCGCGACATCGCGGCGGTGGCCGCCGTGCTACTGGCCGAACCCGACGGCCACCCCGACGAGCGGCGTGACTACCTGCTCACCGGGCCGAAGGCGCTGAATTACCAGGACGCGGCACGGATCATCACCATCCACACCGGCCGGCCGATCCGGGTCGTGCCCGTCGGGGTCGCCGAGCAGGCAGACACCTACCGTGTGTCCGGCATGCCGGACGCCTTCGCGACCGCCCTCGCCGCTGTCGACGCCGGCATCCAAACCGGCCGTGACGACCAGGTCAGCACCGCGGTGCTGGACCTGACCGGACGCCCGCCCCGCACCTTCGCCGAGTTCGTCCAGGACCACGCACCCCAGTGGGCGAACGCCGGGACACCCGAAGACTGACCGACACCTGTGCTGGCCCCGGCGTGACTTCCTCCTTGGACCAGCCCGTGAGCTCGGCCACCCATCGTGCTCAACCCGCCAGATCAACTGGCAACTC
>NZ_JBQQCG010000002.1:0-336066 GCF_052245575.1 Streptomyces sp. 2A115
GTACGCGACGCTGCCGCCCCGGGTCACCAGTCGGACGTCGGGGTGGATACGGCGGGCGGCGTAGGCGAAGTACTCGGCCAGCGAACCGGAGATGCGCAGGCCGAGGACCGTCAGCGGGGTCGACCGGGACAGCGCGCGGCCGGTCTCGATGACCCGCTCCGGGTCGGCGAAGTCGCGACGCAGGTTCTCCAGGTTGTCGATCTCGGCGTCGACGGCCGCCTGGAGTTCGTTGGGACGGGCCTCTTCGGCGGCGTCGGGCGTGCTGGCGAGTTTGCTGAGCGCGATCGACTGGAGGCGTTCCCGCAGTGCGGGGTAGCCGCTGAAGCCCACCGCCGTCGAGAAGCGGGTCACCGAGGGCTGGCTCACGCCGACGCGCTCCGCGAGATCGGTGATCGACAGGAAGGCCGCCTCGGTGATGTGCTCGATCAGGTACTGGGCGATGCGGCGCTGTCCCGGGGAGAGCCGAGGACCGTCGAACAGGGCTCGCAGCCGTGTCGTGGGAGCGGCCTCCGCCTCCGGGACGGGCTTCCCCGAGCTGATCGCGGACGCCTGCGCGCGTGCCTGCTGCGGCGACGATGCCACCGGTGCGCCTCCTTCGTGTCCCAACGCGGTTCAACATAACCCAGCGCCGCGCGGACGTGCCCCGGGTCGCGGCGCGCCCCTCAGAGATGCGGGGAACCGCGCGCCCGGCCACGAACGACCCGCAGCTGATCAAGGCCCGCCCGTCCCCGCCCGCGAAGGGAAGCCGCGGCAGACGGGCCGGTAGGCCTGTCGACGCCGCGACCTGGCATGATCGGGCGCATGGCTGAACGCGTTATCGCCGCGTGTGACGGGGCGTCGAAAGGAAACCCCGGGCCCGCCGGCTGGGCCTGGGTCATCGCCGACGGGACGGGAACCCCCACCCGGTGGGAGGCGGGACCGCTCGGGACGGCGACCAACAACGTCGCCGAACTGACCGCGCTGGAGCGGCTGTTGACGGCCGTGGACCCGGATGTCCCCCTGGAGATCCGGATGGACTCCCAGTACGCGATGAAGGCCGTCACGACCTGGCTCCCGGGCTGGAAGCGCAAGGGCTGGAAGACATCGGCGGGCAAGCCGGTGGCCAACCAGGAGCTCGTCGTACGGATCGACGCACTCCTCGACGGCCGCTCCGTGGAGTTCCGGTACGTGCCCGCGCACCAGGTCGACGGGGACCCCCTCAACGACTTCGCGGACCGGGCCGCGAGTCAGGCCGCGTTCGTCCAGCAGCCGGCGGGAAGCGGACAGGGATCGCCGCAGCCGCCGAAGTCTCCCGCGGCCAAGGCGGTACAGAAGGCCGCGCCCGCACGGAAGCGCACCTCGTCCTCGTCGTCCTCGTCCTCGCGCACGCTCAAGGCCAAGTTCCCCGGCCGCTGCCGCTGCGGTCGCTCGTACGTCGCGGGCGAGACCATCGCCAAGAACGCCGACGGATGGGGCCACCCGGAGTGCCGTACGGAGGCGTAGGCCCCTGGCTGGGGCGGGACGCCGACCGGCACGTACCTGCCCCGCGCATCCGGCCGATACCCCGCCCGGATGCGAAACCCGACCCCTGCGGTGACCCTGGAGGCGTGGGGGTGAACTGACCGGAAGGATGACTCATGTCCGTTTTGGACAAGATCAAGGGCATGCTGAAGGGCCACGAGGACCAGGCGAACAAGGGCGTCGACAAGGCCGGCGACTTCGTGGACGACAAGACCCAGGGCAAGTACAGGGGCCAGGTCGACACCGGCCAGGACAGGCTCAGGGACCAGTTCGGCACGGACCCGAACAAGGACCGGCCGCAGACCTGACACCGACGTCGTACAACGATCGCGGGCCTACCTCGCCGCCGCCACGGGCCGGTCCCCGCGCGGGACCGGCCCGTCCTCCTCTTCGAGCGCTGCTCCGGCTGCCGGCCCGCGTGCCCCCGACTACCGGGGCTGACATTCCACCGTGGCGCCGGCGAGCAGGCCGCCGGTGTAGAGGCTCTGGCCGCGGGGCATCCAGTAGCCCAGCTTGGACACGACGGTCGTGCAGGTGTCCTCGAGCGTGGCGCGGACGACGACCTTGGAGGGCCGGCCCGGCTGAAGGTCGGTGAGGGCGCAGTCCAGGGCGTACATGCTCCGGGCCGTCGACGGATACCGGCCGGTGAGCGGGTTGACGCAGCGCGCGTCGGACGTGGTGAGCTCCACACCCGACGCCTCCTCGCCGATCAGTCCGAAGCGTGCGCTGCCGTCGCCCTCGTCGCTGTCGCGCGAGACGGTGTACGTGAGTGTGGTCGTGGTGTTCGGTCGCAGTGTGCGCCGGTCGAGCTCGATGCGGTGGGTGGGGGCGGGCTTCGGGTCGGTGAGGGGCAGGGTTGCGTGGACCTGTCCGCGCAGATCGACGCCCGCGGGCGTCGAGCGGACGCGTACGGTGCCGCTGACGTCGTACGTGCCCGGGCCCGGGTTCTCCCTGCCGCCGGGGAGCGTGCCCGTGGCGACGGTCCGGCCCTCGCGTCGCAGGGTCCAGGTGCCCGAGGTCAGACAGGTGTGGCGGACACGCGCTCCGGCCCGCTCGCAGACGGCCGGAGCCGACAAGGACGTGCCCGCGCCGCCGGTGCTCGCGCAGAGGCTGACGGAGGCCCGCTGCCCGCCCTCGCCCTTGAGGGTGCCGGCGGGGGCGCAGAGCGTCGCCGGAGGGGACGGCTCGGGCGCCCGGGATGTGTCTGCCGTTCCCGCCGGTTGCCCCACGGCGGTCCAGCCCGCGGCGGCCAGTACGGCCGCCGCGGTCAGCAGCAAGGGCGTCCTGCGAGAGGCTGGGAACGTGCTGCGAGGCGTGGGGCGTGTCGGCACCGATTCCTCCTCCACGGTCGCTTCCGGCCGGGTGCCGGTCGCGTGCGTCGAGGAGAGGATGCGGGACCGGCCGACGGCCGGGACGCTCCCACGCCGGGCGGGACCGGTCAGGGCCGGTACGCGTCGCCCGGATGGGCCAGGTCGTAGGGGCGCAGGTAGGGGGTGGGACGGTACGTGGCGTAGCGAGCCGGAGTGGTCGGATCGGCTTGCGCCGCCCGCGAGTTGAGGGTGTTTGCTCCCGTGTCGCCCCACCGGCCCTTGTCCAGCCGGTTCTCCAGCGTGTCCAACGCGGCGACCTGTTCGGCGGGGCTGAAGGTGCAGTGGCCGGCGTTGTCGACGTACGCCTGGCGCAGCAGAGGCCGTGAGCCGCCCGCGGTGGCGGCCCGCAGGTAGGCGCTCTCCGTCTGCACCGGGACGAGGGCGTCTCCCGTGGTGTGGATGGTGAGCTGAGGCTTGGTCAGTTTTCCGGTGAAGGCGCTGGTGCGGCTCATCCAGTCGACCGCCTCCTTGTCGGCCTTGACGCGCGGGGCGCTGTTGAGCGCCTTGAGATCGTCCTTGAGGGAGAGCCCGGCCGCCTTGTAGAGGCCCTTGACCTCCTCGTATCCCGAGGACGCGCGCAGCAGCTTGGTGTAGTCGACCCCGGTGTTCCAGGACGAGTTGCCGCCCGCAAGCACCTCGGTGTACTGCCGCCAGCTGAAGGCAGCCGTCGCCAGGAGACCCCTGACCGCCGGGTACTGGTTGGCCTGCTGGGCGGTCCAGTCGTCGGGGGCCGGGCGGGTCTGCGAGGGGTCGTTCCAGCCGGGGATGTTGTGCAGGGCCGCCGCGAGGGCGATGCGGGCGCGGCCCTCCGTGGAGTTCTGCGCCTCGGTGACGACGCCGCTCAGTGTGGCGGCGGCGGCCGTGGCGGCGGCCTGGTCCTGGAAGTCCGCCAGGGGCACCGAGGCGTCGGGCGCCAGGAGGGTCTTCAGGGCGAAGATCGGGTCGAGGGTGTTGTTCCAGTTGGCGACGCCACCGTGGACCAGCCCGCACATGGACAGCGAGCCGTCGATACGGCCGGCATGACGCTCGGCGATCGCGGTCGTGACCAGCCCGCCGTACGACTGGCCCCACGCGACGGTCCGCTCGGCCGTCCCGAACCGGTCGGTGAACGCGTCCAGCGTCGCCAGCTGGTCCGGCACCGCGTGCTCCACCGCCCATCCGTTGATGGCGTACGAGGAACCGATGAGGGCGTAGCCGTCCTTGAGGAGGAGGGCTCGGGTGGCGGCGTCGGTGACGTTCTGGGCCGGGTTCGGCCCGCCCGGCGGCCGGAAGCCGTGGCTGAACAGGAGAACGGTGCCGTTCCAGCCGGCGGGGACGTCCATGACGTACGTCGCGCCGGAGGCGAGGGTGCCCTCGACGTGGACGTCCTCGGCGGTGGTGGTGGCGGCGCGGGCCGGGGCGGTGGTCGCCATCAGCAGGACGGCGACCGAGATCAGGAGACGTCGGTTCATGAAGGGATCCCTTCAGAGGTGGCGGGTGCGGGCTGGGTTTCGGGGCGCTCGGTGAGTTCGTCGCGGTTCGTCTCCCGGATCCGCCAGACGGCCAGCGCGGTCACGGCGCCGCCCGCGCACAGCAGCACGGCGAGCGGTGTGCCGCCGCCGTTGTTCGCGGCCACCAGACTTCCGGCGATCAGCGGTGAGAAGCCGGCGCCGATCAGGGTGGCCATCTGGTAGCCGAGCGAGGCGCCGGTGTAGCGGACGCGGGTGCCGAACATCTCGGTGAGCAGCGCGCCCAGCGGCCCGTACATCGTCGACTGGGCCACTCCGTGGCCGAGGGCGAGCGCGAGGATGAGCAGGCCGGGGCTGCCGGAGTCGACGAGCGCCAGGACGGGGAAGGCGAGCGCGGCGGAGAGCAGGGCGCCGGTGAGGACGACCGGGCGGCGGCCGACGCGGTCGGTGAGTCCGGCGGCGAGCGGCAGTACCACGAGGGCGACGCAGGAGGCGACGGTCACGGCGGTGAGGACCTGAGAGCGGGTGTAGCCGTTGTCGACCGCATACGTGATCATGAAGCTGGTCAGCAGGGACTGCGCGGCGAACGCGCCGATGCCCACGGAGCAGGCGAGGAACAGCGGCTTCGGCCGGCGCAGCACCTCGGCCAGCGGCATCCGCGCCTCGCGCCGGTCCTCCTTCACGGCGGCGAACAGCGGGCTCTCGGCGATCTTCAGACGGACGAACATGCCGAGGGCGAGGAGGGCCAGGCTGAGCAGGAACGGTATGCGCCAGCCCCAGGAGCGGAACTGGTCGTCGGGGAGGGTCGAGACGAGCGTGACGACTCCGGCGGAGAGCACCGAGCCGAGCGGGGCGCCGAGTTGGGTCGCGCTGGACCACAGGCCGCGGCGCTTCTCGCCCGCGTGCTCGACGACCATCAGGGTCGCGCCGCCCCACTCGCCGCCGATGGCGATGCCCTGCACCACGCGCAGGGTGACAAGCAGTACCGGAGCCCAGACGCCGATGGCGTCGTAGGTGGGCAGCAGGCCGATGAGGAAGCTGCCGAGGCCCATCATCACCATGGTCGTGAGCATCATCTTCTTGCGGCCGAGCCGGTCGCCGAAGTGCCCGAAGACCATGCCGCCGAGCGGCCGCGCCACGTAACCGGCGGCGAAGGTGCCGAAGGCGGCGATGGTGCCGACGGCCGGGTCCGCCCGGGGGAAGAACAGCTCGCCGAAGACCAGGGCGGCGAGGGTGCCGTAGACGAGGAAGTCGTAGAACTCCACGGCCGTGCCGAGCATTCCGGAGAGGGCGACGCGGCGCAACTGGGTCTGGTTGCTGGGGGGTTGGGGTGGCGCTTGCATGAACGGACTCCCTGTGACGGGGGCAGGCACAGTGAAGTTAGGCAATTTGGCATCGGTGGTCAATATTCTGCGCAACATGGGATTGTGAAGATGTCAGAGCCGCTGCGCGGGAGTGCACGCGAATGCCCGCTAATAGGAGCCTGTTTCTGAACCCCCGAAGAAGGGGAGAACGACTCGACCCGTCCCCGGTGGCGTGGGCCGGTCGGGCTCAGCGCAGCGAGCGGTAGAACGCCAGATGGCGCCCCGCGGCCTCGGACCAGGTGTGGCGGGCGGCCAGCTCCCGGCCCGCCGCGCGACGTACCGGGTCGTCGTGCGAGACGGCGGCGCCGAGTGCGTAGGCCAGGTCGTCCGACGTGGCGGCGAAGCGGGCCGCGGAGCCGAAGACCTCGCGCAGCACGGGCAGTTCACGGACCACGAGGGGGACGCCCGCGGCGAGGGCCTCCATGGCGGCCAGCCCGAAGCCCTCCTTCGTGGAGGGGAACGCGAAGGCGTTCGCGGCGGCGACGAGGGAGGGGAGTTCGTGGTCGCCGACCTGTCCCAACACGACTGGCTCGACGCCGAGTTCGGCGGCCCGGGTCTCCCAGCGGGCGCGGTAGTCGCGGTAGTCGAAGAGGGTCTCGCCGCCCGCGATCACCAGGCTCAGCTCCGGATGCGCCGTCCGCAGCAGGGCGTACGCCTCCAGCAGGTCGAGTGAACCCTTCCGCGGCTCGATGCCGCCGACCGTCAGGACGTACGGGCCGAGGCGGGACCGCCAGGAGGCACGCGCCGCCGGGTCGGTCGTCGCGAACCGCTCGTAGGCGACCCCGTTCGGGATGACCTCGGCCTTCAGCCCCCAGCCGGCGGTGAGTTCGTCCGCGACCGACCGTGAGACGCAGACGTGTGCGTACGGATCGGTGATCGCCCGCTCATGGCAGGCGGCCAGCTCGGGCGTGGTGAAGTGGTCGAGGTGATGGACCGTGCGGACACAGCGGCCGACCGCGTTGGCACTGATGCAGTCCTGCGCGTGCACGATGTCGTACGGAGTCGGGTCGAAGGCCGCGCGCAGCGTGGTGATGGAGCGGAGGATGCGCTCGCCGACCGTCTCGCCGCCCGGGTCGTCGGGGAACGGGACGATCCGCAGCCGGACCGCCGGGTCCACCGGCCGGAAGAACCCGGAGTCGCCGCCCCGCCCCAGCGTCCACACCGTGACGTCCTGCCCGAGCGCGGCCAGTGCCTCGGCCAGTGCGAGAGTGTGGACGACGCCGCCGCGTGGCTTGGTGGAGTAGCTGAGCAGGGCGATCCTCATGAGACGGTCTCCCGGTGGTGCCATCGGTTCGTCATGAGGTGGTCTGCCGGTGTCGCGTCACGACGTGACCTCCCGATATGCGGCCGGGCGGCGCTCGTCGAGGTGGCGGAGGATACGGCGGGCGCGGTCCATCTCCGTCGCGACGTCCACCTCCGCGACCGCCAGTCCTGCCTTGGACCAGGTGCGGGCGAGGATGTCGCCGCCGGGCCCGACGACCTTGGCCTGGCCGAGGAAGCGCATGCCGCCCATGGCACCGGTCTGGTTCGAGGAGGCCAGGACCACCTGGTTCTCGGCGGCGCGCGACTGGTCGTACAGGTCGAAGAGTTTGGCCTGGCGGTCCTGGGCCATGCGTGGGGCGCGGTTGGTGATGCTGGTGGGCCAGGCGGAGAGGCAGGCGAGGATCTCGGCGCCGTCCAGGGCCAGGGAGCGGGCGGACTCCGGGAACGTCTTGTCGTAGTCGATGAGCATGCCGATCCGGCCGACCGGAGTGTCGAAGGCGTCGAAGCGGTCGCCGGGCGCGTACGCGGCGACCTCCCCGGCCGGCAGGTGCACCTTGCGGTGGCGGCCGAGGATCCCGTCGCCGCTCACGCACACGGCGGAGTTGTACCGCTCGTCGCCGCCGTCCTCGCAGTAGCCGACGCACACCACCATCTCGGCGGCGAGACGGGCCACTTGGAGGAGCAGCGGGTCGTCCGCCTTCAGCGCGGGCGGCAGCGCCTCCGGGTCCGGGTGGCGCAGATCGGCGAGGTAGCCGCCGAGCGCGGCGTCCGGCAGGACCAGCAGCCCGGCGCCCGAAGTCCGGGCGTCATCGATCAGCTTGGCGATGCGGGCGAGGTCGAACTCCAGGTCGCGGCCGAAGTGGGCGGCAGCGGCCGCGATCCGGATGGTGCTCATGCGGTGACTGCTCCTGCGGGGGTATAGGTTTCCGGGCGCCGGTCGCGGAGATGGCCCATGGAGCGGCGGGCCGTCTCCAGGGCCTGCGCGACGTCGAGTTCGGCGATCGCCAGACCGGCCCCGACTCCGGTGTCGGCGAGGATCTCGCCGCCCGGGTCGACGACCTTGGCGCTGCCTACGAAACGTAGCGAACCGAAGGTACCCGCCTGGTTCGAGGAGATCCACACGATCTGGTTCTCCAGCGCGCGGGCCCGGTCGAAGAGGTCGAACCGGCGCTTCCAGCGGTCGTTGACGAGATCGGCGGCGGCGTTGGTCCTGGAGCCCGGCCAGGCGGAGACGACCACGCCGATCTCGGCGCCGTCCAGCGCCAGCGCGCGGGCGGACTCCGGGAAGGCCTTGTCGTAGCAGATCATCATGCCGATCCGCCCGACCGGAGTCTCGAACGCGTGGAAGCGGTCCCCGGACGCGTAGCTGGCGTCCTCGCTCAGCGGCTGGTGGACCTTGCGGTGGTTGCCGAGTACACCGTCGCCGTTGACGCAGACCACACTGTTGTAGCGGGCGTCGCCGGCGGCTTCGCAGTAGCCCGCGACGACGGTCATCTCACCCGCGAGGGCGGCGAGTCGGCGGATCTCGGGGCCGTCGAGGGCGAGAGCGGGCGGGCCCGCGTCCAGCTCTGTGTCGTTGTCCAGGCTCAGCAGGTAACCGCCCAGACAGGCCTCCGGCAGGGCGAGGAGCCGTACGCCCGCCGCGCGGGCCTCCTTGATCAGCCGCTCGGCGGTGGCGAAGTCCTCTTCGAGGTCGCGGCCGAACTCGGCGGAGACGGCCGCCATACGCAGGGCGCTCATGCTGACCTCGTTCCGGGCGTGCCAAGTGTTCCGAGTGTTCCGAGTGTTCCGAGCGATCCGGATGGTCCGGGCGTGCTCATGCGGTCCCCATTCCGGTCACCGAACCGGCGACCGCCTCGGTGATCTCTCCGTCGGGCCAGCGCAGCCCGACCCCCTGACCCGACGTCAGCTCTCCGCACACGGCACCCTCGGCGGGCCCCGCCGGGAGGGGCGCGCTGCCCGGCTCGTCGGCCGTGAGCATCGCGAAACCGGGGAAACAGGTCAGCCAGTCGCCCATGGACGCCTCCCCGGGACGCGGTACGGCGGCCACGTCGAGCACCGCCCGGCAGCCGCTCGCCTCGGCGAGCATGCCCAGGGTCCCGGCGGCACCGGCCATCGACACGTCCTTGGCGGCCGCGGGCCGGGCGGCGGCCACCGCGCCGAGCATCGCGCGCAGTTCGTCCGTACGCCGATGAGTTGTCGAATCCCACTGACGGCCGCCGTACCCGGCACGCCAGCCGCCGCCCAGGTCCGCGGTGAGCCGCACCGCATGGCCCGGCCGCCCGCCGCCGCCAGGGACGGGACGGTTCGTACGGCCGAGTGCGGTGACCGACAGCGCGGCGGGCACGCCGAACTGGGTGTGGCCGCCCAGGACGGGCACGGCGTAGGCCTCGGCGGCGCGCTTCAGGCCCGCGAGGACGCGGGCGGCGTGCGCGGCGTCCCGGGCACCGAGCGCGTCGAGCAGTCCGACGGGTGAAGCACCCATCGCGGCAAGGTCGTTGACGTTCACCAGGACCGAGCACCAGCCCGCCCACTCCGGATCCCGCTCGACCATCGACGGCACGATCGCGTCACACGCGGCGATCACATCGGTGCCGGGGACCGGGGCGCCGTCGTCGCCGACGAAGCCGGAGCCGCCAGGAGAGAGTTGGGCCAGCAGCGGGCCGAGCGCGGCCTTGGTAACCGCCGCCTGCCCGGCGATGCGGCCGATGGGCCACCGCATGAGGACGTGCGGGGCCCCGGCGACCGTGACCGGCCGCACCCTGCCCCAGCCCAGCCGCTTGAACAGCACCTCGCCCTGGACCTGCACGGTCGCGTCGAAGCGCAGCACGCCCTCGGCCTCGGCCCGGGCACAGGCGGCCCGGACCAACGCCGGGCCGATTCCGCGCAGGCCGCGGGCACCGGGCGCGACGACCAGTCGGCCCCCCGCCCACCAGCCGATGTCCGCACCGTCGCCCACGGGACCGAGCCGCACTCCGCCCACGACCGTGCCGGCCCGGTCCCTGGCCACCAGGACCACGGTCCGCGGATCGTCGTCACGATCGTCGAGGTCATGGCCTTCGAAGAGGCCCTGCTCGTGAACGAAGGCGTCCCGTCGCAGCTGCCGGTAGGCGGCCGACTCCGCAGCTGTGGAGGCCTGTTCGATACGGAAGCCCGGCAGCCGGGCCAGCGTGCTGCGATCGCCCAGCAGCGCGAGGATGTCGTCCGGCCGGTCCGGCACAGCGACCGCACGGCCGCCGTCCAGGCTCTGGCTCTCCACCTGCACGCGGCTCACCCGCCCGCCGTACGCAACACGCTGCACGCTCCACACGCGGCGCAGCCCGCCTTCTGGTCGGCGCCGCTCATACCGGCCGCACGGAGCTTCGCGGCGACGCCCTCGGTGACGTACCGCAGCAGCTCCGCGGAGGGCGCGCGGATGCCATCGCGGGCGGCGAGCGTGCCCTTCATGGGCCGGAAGGGGACGACGAAGGGGTAGACGCCCCGGTCGATCAACTTCCCTGCACCAGCGATGAGTTCGTCCGAATCCTCGCCGAGTCCGACCAGGAGGTACGTGGAGACACGGTTCGGCCCGAAGACCCGCACCGCCTCGTCCCACGCGGCCTCGTACTCAGACATCGGCACTGTCGACTTGCCGGGCATCCACCGCCCGCGCACCTCGTCGTCGAGGGCCTCGACGTGGATCCCGATCGCGGTGGCTCCGGCGTCGTGGAGCGCGCGGATCCAGGCCAGGTCACCGGGCGGTTCGCACTGCACCTGAACGGGCAGCCCGGGCACCGCATCGAGGACCGCGCGCAGGGACCGTACGAGGTTGCGGGCGCCCCGGTCCGGTCCGGTGGTCGTGCCCGTGGTCATGACCATCTGCTTCACCCCGTCCAACCGCACGGCCGCCTCGGCGACTTCGGCGAGCTGGTCAGGTGTCTTGGCGGCGACCGTGGCGCTCGAACGGAGGGACTCCTCGATGGTGCAGAAACGGCAGCGGTCGGACTCGGCGTAGCGGATACAGGTCTGGACAACGGTCGTGGCGAGGACGTCGGCGCCGTGGAGGCGGGCGATCTGCTCGTAGCGGATGCCGTCGGACGTGGTCAGGTCGTAGAACTTGGGACGTCGTACGGCGGTCAGGGTCAGGCCGGTGTCCTCGTCGCCGAGCCACACCTTGCCGTCGCGCAGAGAGTAGGGGCTGTCGGGGTTGGTGGGCAGCGCGGCGTTGGCACCGTCGACGAGACCGCCTTCAACGAAATGGCCGTCGTCGCTGGGCCCCGCGCCGTCCGGCCGCCGTACGGGAGCGGCCGACGCCACCCCGTGCAGGGCGAGTTCGGCGCGGGTCATGATCCGCACATCCACCGCCGTACTGGTCGTATCGGTGCCAACGCTCACGTCGTCGCCCTTACAGCTGGTAGGTGGAGTTGATGATGGCGCCCTTGCGCGCGTAGTGGATCAGCGCGTCCTGGACGTCCAGCGGGTGGGTGGGGATCACGCCCTCGATGAGGTCCTCCTCGCGGGCGCCGTGCAGGGAGAGGCCGAAGCGGCAGCAGTAGACCTTGCCGCCCTCGGCGAGGAAGGTCTTGAGCTGGTTGTTGATGTTGTGCTCGCCGGGGAAGGCGGAGTTGCCGACGGTCGGGAAGCCGCGGGTGGCAAGGCAGTTGAGGGAGCCGGGTCCGTAGAAGTAGATGGCCGTCTCGAAGCCCTTGCGCAGGGCGCGGGTGGCCTGGAGGACGGCGACGAAGGAGACCGAGGACTCGTGGGCGATGCCGTGCACGAGGGTGAAGTAAGTCTCGCCGTTCTCGGCCTGGTAGTCGGGGAACACCTTGGTGGAGCCGTAGATGCTGGTGCCCTCGGGGAGGGACGGGTGCGGGATCTCGTCGAGGGACTTCTGCTCGACGTCGCTGAGCTCGGTGACGGTCTCGGACATGGCTGTCTCCTTTGTACGTACCGGAAGTGAGGAGGGGGGCAGGGCGCAGGGAGCGGATGAGGGGTCAGTCGTAGAGGGCGGCGAACGTGTCCCGGAAGGCGCGTTCGCGGAGTTCGCCGCCGCCGGCCGCGGCGGTCATGCGGGCGTACTCACCCGCGTAGTCGCCCCATGGCTGGTCGCTGGCGAAGAGCACCCGGTCGTGGCCGATGCCGCGGCGCTCGATCTCCTGTGCCAACCAGCGCGGCGCGAAGCCGATGGCCCAGGAGAGGTCGGTGTAGACGCGCTTGCCGGACTCGATCCAGTCGAAGAACCGCGAGCCGACGAGCTTGATGTGACCGCTCATCCCGCCGCCGAAGTGCACGAGATGGACGGGCACTTGGTCGGCGTACCAGTCGACCAGATGGCCGACCTCGTCGATGTCGGAGGCGGCGCCGGGGGAGGTGTGGACGTGGACGACCAGGTCGAGGCGTTCGGCCTCGTGGAAGATCCGGTCCAGCATCGGGCGGCAGGCGGGGTCGGTGGCGCGCCCGCCCAGCAGGAAGCTGAGCTTCAGGGCTCGTACGCCGTCCTCGCGGGCCAGCGCCAGGGCGTGGGCCGTGAGATGTTCGTCCTCGGGGCGCGGCGAGACCCACAGCCCCGCCCGGATCCGGTCGTCCGTCTGGGCCGCCTCGATCGCCAACTCGTTGAAGGAGAAGGCGATCTCCGGGTCCGGGACGCCGTAGTTGGGGATGACCAGGGCGCGTTCGGTGCCCTCGGCGTCGAGGTCGGCGAGCAGGTCCTTGACCGTGGCGCGGGCGGTGGTGTCGGGGTGGACGGGCGGGCCGCCGTAGAAGGGGTGGGCGGGCAGGACGCCGATGTGGCGGTGGGCGTCGAAGACCATGATGTCCCTGATCTCCTTCAGCCGATGGGGAGCGCGGAGGCGAGTTCGCTGGGGGACCCGGTGAGGGTGCCGCAGACGTCGGCGAGGCGGCGCGAGGCGTCGATGTGGTCCGCGAGGAACGCCGCGTCCCGGCCGACCGCCTCGAAGCGGCCCGATCCCCAGCTGAACTGCCAGGGCAGGCCCAGGAAGTACAGGCCCGGCGTGCTGGTGGCGCCCCGCCAGTGCATCGGGTACCCCCGGCCGTCGAAGACGGGCACCTCGATCCAGCGGTGATCGCGGGCGAAGCCGGTGGACCAGACGACCGAGGTGATTCCGGCGGCGGCCAGGTCGAGTTCGCCGGGCTGCTCGGACGGCTCCCACACCGGTACGTACCGTGCCTCGTCCGGGGCCTCGATCCCCTGCGCGGCGATGTGGGCGTCGATGGCGTCCTTGATGCCCTCGGCCACCGCGTCCGCCCTGTCGAGGTTCACCTTGAGGTCGTCGGCGAACTCCAGCCGCGTACCGTCGATCCCGGTGAGCCGCCCGTACAGCCGCATGCCGTCCCGGGCGAAGGCCCGCAGGTCGATGTCGCGGCCTCCGTCACGCCCGGTCACGTAGTGGTTGACCCGCATCCGGACCGCGCCGGCGTCGTCGAACTCGCCGATGTCCTTGGCGTAGTGACCCATCTCGTCCAGCCAGGCCACGCAGTCCCGGCCCCGGTAGAAGCGGGACACGCGCGGTGCGCCGCCGACGGCCAGATGGACCTGGCGTCCGGAGAGGTGCAGGTCCTCTGCTATCTGACAGCCGGACTGGCCGGTGCCGACCACCAGGACGCCGCCTTCGGGGAGGCCGCCGGGGTTGCGGTAGCGGGAGGAGTGGATCTGCTCGACACCGGCGGGCAACCGCTCAGCCAGCCGCGGGATCGAGGGGGTGTGGTACGGGCCCGTGGCGACGACGACCTGGTCGGCGGTGAAGTCCCCGTCGGACGTGGACAGTTCGAAGACGCCGTTCGGGGAGCGCCGCAGACCGGTGACGGATACGCCCTCCACCAGTGGCGGTTGAAAGAAGGCCACATAGTCCCGGAGGTACTCGATGATCTCGTCGCGGACCATGAAGCCGTCCGGATCGTCCCCCCGGTAGGGGTAACCAGGCAGTTTGCACTGCCAGTTGGGGGTCACCAGGCAGAAGGAGTCCCAGCGACGGGCGCGCCACTCGTGGCCGACCTGGTTCGCCTCGATCACGACATGTTCAATGCCGCGCTCGCGCAGGCAGTAGCTCACGGACAGGCCTGCCTGGCCGCCGCCGACGACCGCCACCGGGACGGGGGTACCTGCCCCGCCTTTGAGGCTCTGGGGGAGGGTTCCGGCCGGACACCGCGGACTCACCGCGCGGTCCCATCGGCGTAGAGCAGGGCCTGGACGGTGACGGTGGGCTCGGGGAGCGAGGCGTACGCCTCGGCGGTCTCCTCGATCCGGGCGAGCTGGTCGGACGCTCCGGTGCAGGCGAAGCCGTACTTCTCCCTGACCCGGTCGCTCGCGATGCCCAGCGCCGTCCGGCTGCGCTTCACGAAGTCGTCGAGCGGGTACGCGCCGCCGACGGTGAAGTGGTCCTCGATTACGGTGGAGGGGGAGTAGCAGTGCTGGACCTCGCCGTCGGGCCAGCGCACATGGAAATACAGCTCAGGCATGAAGTCCTCCATGCGAGGCGCCGAGGCGTTGTCACCTGGACGCTGCTTGTGAGGACCACTTCAGCCACGGTGGATTACCCAACCAAGTCATCCGGAATAAAGGGGAGTTACGGACTTCTCACACAGGGTGACGGGTGGCGGGTGACGGTTTGCCGGGAACCGTCCGCGGGGGAGCCGAGACCGGGGTGCAGGAGGCAGGGTGGCCTGGCCCGCGCGGCCACGCCCCGGACCGGGAGCGGCCGCGCGGGCAAGGAAGGGGCAAGGGCTAGCCCGTGGGGCAGGTGTGCCGGTACTCGCTGATCTGGGTGTTCGGGGCGGGTGCCGGGCACAGGAACTGCTCGTACCGCACGTCCTCGTCGACGAACCGCTTCAGCCAGGCGATGCTGTACTTCGCGATCGTCACGTTGGAGCCGAGCGCCACGTTGTGATCCGCGCCCCTGAGTTCCAGGTACGCCTTCTCCGGGGCGGCGGTGAGGCTGCCGTAGAAGACCTCCGCGTGGGAGGCCGGCGACGCGATGGCGTCGTTCTCGGCGCCCATGATCAGTGTGGGTACTTGGTCGGTCTGCCAGGTCTTGTCGTTGTTCCACGGCATGAGCGGCACGGCGGCCTTGAGTGAGGGACGCAGCTCGGATGCCCTGAGGGAACCGCCGCCGCCCATCGAATGGCCCATCACGGCAAGGCGGTTGGGGTCTATGCGGTTTCTCACGGAGCTGGACTGGACCAGGTGGTCGAGCGCGTTGAGCATCTGGGTGGCCCGGTCGTCGGGCTGATCGAGGCCGGAGTTGGTGTCCAGGGTCAGCACGACGAAGCCCTGGGAGGCGAGGCGGGGGCCGTACCAGCTGATCAGCGCCTCCGGTGTGATGAAGCCGGGGCTGACGACGACCGCCCCGAAGGTGCCCTGGCTGGTGTCGGTGGGGTAGTAGGCGGTGCCTCTGTTGAAGGTCGGCCCGTCGACCGTGGTCTGGGCCGTGGCGAAGGGGCCGCGCTCGGCGGTGATGGACTGTTCGGTGGGTGCGGGGCCCCGTTGGAAGTCTCCGGGGCCGGCCTGCGCCTCCTGGGGGAGGAGGCTCACGCCCAATGCGAGAGCGGCGGCGCCGGAGAGGAGTCCGAGTCGTTTCGCGGTGCGGGTGCTCGCATGTCTCATACGGCCTGAGCATGCTGACCAAAAGTCAGCCGCGCTTCTGGCTCAACTGCAGAATTCCGTACGGAAGTTTGTCAGACGGCGAGTAATGGCGCCGTGACCTGCTGCGCAGCGTGCGCCGCGGGTCTAACCAGAAAGACGGTTCGACGCGCCGCTCGCCGTACAGGGCGTCGAACGTGTCCGCCGGCCGTTCCCCTCGCCCAGGGCACCACGCTGCCGCTCATGTCAGGCATCCTGAATGAGACGGACGCGGCCGCTGCGGGCAGCATGGGCCTTATGCCCACCATGGTTGTTGAGATCCACGTGCCGCTGCGACCGACGCCGAACGTCCCGGACGGCGGAAATCCGTTACGGGTCACGGCAGTTCGGCACGCCCCTTCGCGCCGTGCTCCCGCAGCCACCGGACCACCCCGTCCGCGTCGGCGGTCCTGGCGATGTCGAGCGGGGTCTTGTTGTCGTACCCGACCCAGTCGAGATCGGCGCCGTGCGCCAGCAGGTAGTCGGCGGCGGCCAGTTGGCCACCGTGGCAGGCACCCCAGAAGGCGCGGGTGACCGCGTCATGGTCCGGCGGTTCGCCGCCCTCGACGAAGGACTCCACCCGGTCCAGCAGGCCGAGCGTCGCGGCGTCCTGCAGCGTCGTACGTGCGCCCAGCTCGACCAGCCGGTGCGCCGCCCGCCACTGGCCGAAGCCCCGGGCGTCGGCGAGCGGTGTGCCGCCGCCGATCACGGCACCGGGCGCCTCGATGTCGGCGCCCGCCTCGACGAGGGCGTCGAGTACGGGAACGTCGTTGCTGCTGGCCGCCCAGTGCAGCGGGGTCTCGGAATGGGAGCCCCCGAAGCGGGCGTTGGGGTCGGCGCCCGCCGCCACGAGGGTGGCGACGACGGCGGGACCGTGGGGGAAGTGGCCGGGCCAGTCGGCGGCGATGTGCAGCAGGCTGCGCGTGCCGGCACCGGGGCCCCGCCGCACGATCCGTGCGTCGGCCAGGCCGGGGTGTTCGGCGAGGCACTGCCGGAGCGCCGGCAGGTCACCGCCGCGGATCGCCTCGGTCACCGCGACCGCGAGGGGATCCTGTGAGTCGAGCGTCTCCATCTCACGCCTCCTGCTCGGCATCGGAACGAACGATGCGCCTGGGGTGAGCCTGCCAGAGATCGAGGTCCGGGGCGCCGGGCTCCCGGAAGAGCCCGGCGCCACCGCGTCAGGAGCCGTCGACCCCGTTGGTGCAGGCAGCGCCCGGCTCCGGCGTCTGCGCGCCCTGCACATACTTCGTGAGGAACTGCTGGACCCGCGGATCGGACGCCTTCTCCACGGTCAGCTGCTTGCCCCAGGCCGACAGCATGATGGCCCCCGCCTGGTCCTCGACCGGGCTCATCAGGGTGTACGGGGTCTTGGCGACCTTGTCGGCGAGCGTCTTCACATCGGCGTCCGCCGCCTTGTCGTTGTACGTCACCCAGACCGCGCCGTGCTCCAGGGAGTGCACCGCGTTCTCGTTCGGTATCGCCTTCGTGTAGACAGTGCCGTCGCAGGTCATCCACGCCTGGTTGTGGTCGCCGCCGACCGGCGGGTTCATCGGGTACGACACGGCCTTCGCGACGTGGTTCTGGGTCAGTTTCTTCGCTTCCCAGGACTTCTCGCCCTTGACGGGCTTCTTCGCGGCCGCCTGCTGCTGCTCCTCCTTGTCGTTGGCGTTGTCCAGGGCGTACGCGCCGAAACCGACCAGCCCGGCGACGATGACCGTGCTGATCGTGATGGTGATGATGCGGATTCTGCGATCGCGGGCCTTTTCGGCACGCCGCATCTCCTCTACGCGCGCCTTGCGCGCGGCGGCGGCCGACTTCTTGCTGGTTTTGCTCATGGGGATGCGTTCCTTGTCCCCGCCGCGCCGGATCGTCGGGCGGCGGTGGGTGTGCGGAGGTGGACTGACGTGGAGATGCCGACGTCGGTCTAGATCCGCTGCACCTGGAGGACGTGGAGATCGGGGGCGCCACGGGCGGGCGGGAGAGCGGGGGAGCGCGGAGTGGCGGCCGGGCGCGTCACGACCGGTAGGCGAGGCGTGACGGCGGGCAGCGGCTGAGCCCCCACGGGCAGTACCGCTCGGGCCTCGCGGGTGGGCAGGCCACAGCACTGGTCGTGCCCGGCGGGGGAGCCCAACCGCTCATGGGCGACGGAGACGGACGCCGCGGGACCGGCCACTCGCTCCGGCCGCTCGCTCGACGGCACGTACCCCAGATACGTCACCAGCGTCGCCACCAGGACGACCAGGGCAGGACACAGCGCCGAGCCGCGTGCCCACGCGACGCGGTGCCTGTACTGCGGCCGGCTGCTCATAACGGGTGATGTTATGCGGTGCCTGTGACAACGTTCCGAGGACCCCGTGGATTAACGGGGCGAGGGCCCCGTCCGCCAGAAGGACAGCGGCGCCCGCGGGAGGGGAAGGCGCCCGGACCCCGCGGGTCCGGGCGCCTCGGGCGCCTCGGGCACGGCGGGTCATCCGTAGAACGGCCCCGGCGTGCTCCACGTCGACTTACCGAAGACGTTCTCGTCGTCGATGCTGACGCTGACGTTGCTGACCTTGAGCCCGTACTGGGTGGCGGTCATTCCGGTCGGGCAATTCACCTCTACCGCAGGGAAGTTGACGTAGAAGTGCGGTCCGTGATCCCCGGCGTACTGCTGGTGCGCGTACAGGATGTAGCTGCTCTGCGTGTAGTAGTACGTCGCACTGAGGGCCTGCTGCTGGGTGCGGACGACGAAACTCGTGCCGTGGTCGAAGCTGCCGTCGGGCCGTAGACAACCGAAGGTGCGCGCGGTGTCGGCGTACGCCCGGAAGTTGCTGTCGGTGGTGCCGAGCCCGGCCAGGTAGCCGGGCTGGTCGCGGACGTTGTGCAGGATGACGCTGAGCTTGAAGCCCCCGCAGCCCGGCGTCGGGTCGTAGTCGTGGTAGACGAGCTGGCACTTGCGGTCGCCGAAGTGAGCGGCCGGATCGGGATTGTAGGGCTGGGGCACCTTGGCCCCGTAGAACTTCACGGTCGCCGAGATACCGCCCTCGGCTGCCGCCGGGACCTCCACGGTGGTCGAGGCGTGTGCGGCGCCCGGACCCGTCAGAACGAGAACGAACCCTGCGAGTAACGCGACGGCCAGTCGTGACAGACCTCTGGGCGCGTGCTTGCTCCCCATGCGCAATTTCCCCCCTGTGCACGTCGTGCACCTTCACATGATCGGTGACCAGCGCACGCTATCGACGCCCCGGACCCAGGAGCGGACAAACGGCCCGGTCCTCACAACCGGAACGGGAAGACCCTGCCCCCGGGTCAGCGAGCTGCCCGCCCAGTCGGAGCTGCCCTTTCGGCCGGGGCCTGTTCACCCCGTCAGTCCCTGTCCTCGGTCAGACCCTCACCTGGATCACCCTCAGTCAGACCTTCACCTGGATCAGGGCATGCGTCCCGCTCGTACGCCACACCTCCCCGCTCGCGTCCAACCGCTCCACGGTCCGCGGCGCCAGTCCCGTCACGACGTCCGACTTGAGCGTCCGCAGCGCCGCCACCGGGCCCGGGAAGTACGCGGTGGCCTCGGCGAAGGGCGTGGTGGCGGGCCAGTGGCGGTCGCCCACCAGGCGGCGGTAGTTGAGGTCGCCCTTCATGACGGTCAGCGTGGCGGACGCGAAGTCCTCCCGGAGGTCGGCCGGCATCCGCTCATAGGGGTGCGGTGCGCAGGAGAACTCGTGGGTGCGCAGGATCAGCCGGCCGCCGCTGACGGCCTGACGCAGCCGCTCGCCGATCTCCGCCGCGTGCCCGGACGCCGCGGTCATGCGGTCGAGGCAGGCGAGGACGTCGGTGGTGGTGGCGTCGGAGACGTAGTACGGATACGGCTTGAGGTGCAGGACGACGGAAGCCGCCCGGCGCGTGGCGAGCAGGTGATCCGCGAGGACGAGGTCGGGGAGCAGTTCGGGTCCGGCGTTGTCGGCGACGAGACAGACCTTGCCGGGCGCCGCGGCCTCCAGGGTCTTCAGCGGCTCCAAGGTCTCCCAGAGCCTCATCGAGTCGTCGACGACGAGGCCTGGCACACGGTCGCCCAATCCCTCGGCGCCCGCGGAGAGTTGGAAGCCGAGATCGGCCCGGTTGCCCCAGAGGGAGGAGAGCAGGAGCGTCTGGGCCCGTTCTTCCGTGGGGAGTCCGGGGAGGCGGTCGAGTGCGGACAGTTCCTCGTCGACCTTGGGGCTCGCGAGTTCGGCGTTCTTGAACGGCGCGAAGGGGTCGACGCCCTGCCAGGGGCCAGGCGTGAAGTGGCGCAGGGCGGCGAGGAGTTTGCGGTAGAAGAAGCTCTCCGCCCACAGGAAGGGCACGTCCGCCCAGCCTTGACCGTAGTAGGGCTCGTCCTGCCAGCGCTCGGCGCCGGGTTCGCCGTCGTCCAGGCGCTCGATGACCCCCTTGGTGATCTCCTCAAGGAGGTCGTCCAGTGAGCGCTGCTGTCCGGGCGGATACGGAGTGGCCCGCCGCACGCGCTCGATGAGGGCGGGGTGCCGCTCGTCCAGCACACTCCGGGCGAAGGAGCCGGCGGTACTGACGATGACGGGGGCGCTGTCTTCGGCGGCGGCTGGGCCGGGGCTGGAGTGCGTCATGTCCCCAGTAAACCGCTCACGCTTCCCAACCGGCTGATCGCGCCTCACGGGCGAGCTGGGACGTCAGCCCCAGCTCTGTGAGTACTCCGCCCGGTACCGCCTGCGACCTCGCTCCGAGCGGATCCGGAGTGCCACGAGCGCGACCAGGCTTCCAGCGATGACGAACAGCCCGGGGCCGACGCTCCGGAAGTCCGCGATCTGCTCCAACGCGGAGGTCACGCTGCCGGTCTGCCCCTCGGGAACGGAATCCACCGGTCCCAGGCCCCCCGGAAGGGCGGCACCACCGGGGGCCGTCGAGGACGTGCCCGGCGGTACGGCGGCGCCGTTGTTGTCGGCGGCGCCTCCGGTGTTCCCCGGGGAAGGCGCCGCCTGGCCGCCCGATCCGGGATCGGCGGCCAGCTGTACCCCCAGCGATTCCAGCGCCTTGGTGACCGGCTGGAAGAACGTCGTACCGCCGTCGTCGCAGTCCCCGCTGCCGCCCGAGGTGACGCCCAGGGCCAGGCCGTTGGCGAACATCGGGCCGCCGCTGTCGCCCGGTTCGGCGCACACCGTGGTCTCGATGAGCCCGGTGACCGTGCCCTGCGGGTAGTTCACCGTCGCGTCCAGTCCGGTCACCTCCCCGGACTGGAGCCCGGTCGTGCTGCCGCTGCGGAAGACCTTCTGCCCGACGGCCGGATCGGCCGCCCCCGTGATACGTACGCCCTGGCCGTTGCCGACGGCCACCACATCGGCGTCGTTCAGCGCGGTGCCGGGGTTGTACTGGACGAGCGAGAAGTCACCGCCGGGAAACGACCCGGAGACGGTCGCCCCGACCGGCTGGTTGCCCTGCTGGTCCGAGAACCACGTCGTGCCCGTGGGGCCGCAATGGCCGGCCGTGAGAATGAAGTTGGCCTGGCCGTTGGTCACGTTGAAGCCCGCCGAACAGCGGCCGGTGCCGCCGAAGAGCGGGGCGGCGCCGTTCAGCCGCGGGGTGAACGTGCCCTCCATCCGCTCCATGCGCACGGACTTGCCGATGCTCTCGGCGAGCTTGGTCATCCGGGACCACTCGGCGGCGGAGACGGTGTTGTCGGCGCGTACCACCACCTGGTTGGACGCGTAGTCCATGGACCAGGAGGTACCGGCCACCCGGGGCGCGTCCTTCAGGGTCTCGGTGGCGGAGCGGAGGTCGTTCATGGGATGGCTCACAACCTTGGCGACGGCGCCCGCGCTGCGCACGTCGGCCGCCGCCTTCTCGTCGGTCACCGCGACGACCGGCCGCCCTTCCGCGTCGATCCAGCTGCCCGCCGTACGTGAGGTGCCCAGCTCGGAGACCAGCTTCTTGCCCGTGTCGGCGGCCCGGGCCTCGGCGCTCGGAGCGTTCGACCCGTCCGACGTCTCGCTCGCCACGGCGTTCGTGACCATCAGCCCCCCGCACACGAGCCCACCGATGGCGGCGAACCGTGCGATCCGCTGAACGTTCCGTCGTGCATGCCTCATCCACGGCTCCCGTGCGACTGTCCTGACACAGCGTCACTCTTGCGAACGCTCCCGCAAGGTGAACGCCCTCCTTCAGTACGTGGCGTCGCACGGTCCGGTTCACCGAACCGTCCGGGTGTTCGGAGTAGGCGAGAACTCGCCTGTAATCCGAATCGTTTCGCTGGACAGTCGAGCGCCCTTACCGCTGACCACCGGAGGGGGCACACCTGTTTCCGGGGTCACCGCTTCTCCTGGATATCGGCGTCAGCCAGGACGCGCGGGTCAACTCGGCCCTCCACCGGGAACGGTGGCACCAGGTTGAGTTCAGGCAGCACGCGGTAGCCGGGCCCGTCCTCGGGCAGGGCGGCCAAGATCTCGTCCCACACGCCGCAGTCGAGCCATCTCTTGGAACTCCTAACGGAACGCGCTCGGAACTCGGTGCGCGACATGTGTCCAGAACCTCGTGAGTGCCGACAGAGCCACTCGATGAATTGACCGTGGCTGCGCTCCCGTTGGCGTGCCGGTCCGGGGGGGCTCGGGTTCAGCTCGCGGTCGAGTGCTTGGTCAGCGCGTCCATGAAGAGGTCGACGAGCGGACGGGCTTGCTCTGTGGTGCCGTGCTGCACGGAATAGGCGATGCCACCCATGAGGAGTAGGACATCGTCCGGGGCGACGTCCGTTCGCAGGCTTCCGTCTCGGGCGCCGGCCGTGAGGAGGGTGGCGACGGCGTCGGTAAGGAGTGCGCGGCTGTCGGAGTATGGATCGATGCCGGAGGCGATGACCGCATTGAGGGCTTCGGACATTCCGCTCTTTGCCGTGGCGTAGTGGATGAAGTGTTCCATCCACATCCGGGTGGCCTCGGCGGCCGGGTGCTGGGTGAGAAGGCCGTTCACCTTCTCGCACACCTGGGTGAGTTGACGCCGGTAGGCGGCGTCGATGAGGACTTCCCGAGTCGGGAAGTGCCGATAGAGCGTGCCGACACCGACGCCCGCCTGCTTGGCGATGGCGGCAGGCGCGGTGTCCAGCCCCTGCTCGGCGAAGGCCTGCGCGGCGACCTCCAGCAGGCGCTCCCGGTTCTGCAGCGCGTCACTCCTGGTGCGGCGGGGCGTGGCGGGCATGCGTGTTCCTTCGGTGTCGGTCTCCAGTTGCTTTCCGGAATCTGTTCCGCTTAACTTTAAACGGAATAGGTTCCGGTATCACTCTACTTCAGGAGACCCCCATGCCCGCTCCCTCCGACAAGGCCTCACGTCACTGGTTCGTCACCGGAGCCTCCGGTGGTCTGGGCCGCCATCTCACCGAGCACGCCCTCCGGAACGGCGACCGCGTTACGGCGACGGCCCGCCGCCAGACAGCTCTTGAAGACCTGCGCGAGACGTACGGCGACCGGCTGACTGTCGAGATCCTCGACCTCACGCGGCCGGCCGATGTGGACAAGGTGGTCGGCAGGACTCTCCGGTCCGGGCCGGTGGACATTGTGGTCAACAATGCCGGATACGCGGTTGTGGGCGCCGCCGAGGAAATGACCGTCGAGCAGATTCGCGACCAGATCGAGGTCCTCCTGCTCGCGCCGATGGTGATCACCCGTGCCTTCCTGCAGCCGATGCGTGAGCAGGGCGGTGGCCGGATCATCCAGGTTTCCAGCGTGGGCGGCCAGGTCGGTATCCCCACTCACAGCTCCTATCACGCGGGCAAGTGGGGGCTGGAGGGCTTCACCGAGAGCGTCAGCCGCGAGGTCTCCGATTTCGACATCCACCTCACTCTGGTCGAGCCCGGCGCCACCCGCACAGGCTTCGCTTCGGCCCTGCAATACACCACCGAAACGGCCGTCTACCGCGACAATGCCGTCGGTCAGACCCGGCACTACCTGGAAACAGCGGACGAGAGCGTCTTCACCGGCGACCCGGCCAAGCTCGCCGCCGCCATCTACGACACCACCCGCCACCCGAGCCCGCCCCTGCGCCTGGCTCTCGGCTCCGACACCTACAGCGCAATCCACGCGGCACTCACCGAACGTCTCACCGCGCTCGAAACCCAGAAGGAACTCGCTGAATCTGTCGCCTTCACCCACTGATCCGCCCCACCGGCGCGACGCGTCAGGAAATCTCGCCGCTATTACGGCTCTACGCTCGCGCTGACGCTGAATCAGCTCGAAGGTGGACGAGAAGTTGGAGCAGATCAAGACGCTGAGCGAGAACGCCGACCTGATCGAGAAGCGGCTGACCGAGGCGATCCTCGCCGAGGCCGATTTCCAGGTGCCGTTCAAGCTGGAGCGCCGGCGGAGGCCCTTCCGGAGAGACGCCGTCAAGCGCTGAGGCCAGAGGGCGCTCAACGCGGGTTCAGCGCACGCCGTGCCGAGTTGATGACGTTGTGGGCGTCGGCTCCGTACACCGCCGACTCGCGGAGGGTCTTCCAGACCTTCGAGTACAAAGCGATGTTGTCGGCGTCGTCCAATCACAAGGGCGGGCAGATCAGCGACCGCAACGCGGCTTCCCACATCAGGACGTGCAGCTTGCCGCCGGGTGGGTACAGCCACTCCTGCCGCTGTACCCGGGAACGCGCGGCGGCCTCAATGTCGCTGGCTCCGCCGAGGAGTTCCGCGTACCGCTGGATGACATGGCGCGCGTATTCGGGGGTCTGCATCAGTCCGGCGACGACCGACTCTTCCCGGACCCACATTTCCGAGGTGCGGTCGATCGTTCGCGCAGGCGCGCCTCTGCTGGACCGGTCCCGGACGTGATCGACTCCGCCGGGAAAGCACGCGACGCGTGGCACCGCTTCAAGAAGCCCGAGGTGCCGCCTCGGGCGGACGACCATGAGCCGCCCATGGCCGCGTAGGTCCGTCGTGGGGTCTCCATCGCTCTCCCTGGACACAGAAGACCGCCCCGGGCGCCGAGCACCCGGGGCGGTCTTCTGTCCGGCGGGAGGGCCGTCCGTGACCTGCGCGGCATGCCCACCCACAGGCGTGCCCCCTCGCGAGATATTGCCGAAACGGCAACATCGGTCGCACCTTCGTGGACGTGTAGCCACGATCGGGATCAGCGGACTCAGGTCCGGGGAAACAGAGGAGAAAAAAGAGCACGGAGGAGGACATATGGCTCAGCCCGCCAGTCCGTTCACACCAGCGGACGCCCAGCACCGACTCGTGGACGTCCCTGGTGGCCGTATCCACCTCGTGGAGCGGGGCACCGGCCCTCTGGTCCTACTGATCCACGGCTTTCCCGAGCTCTGGTACTCCTGGCGTCACCAGCTCCCCGCGCTCGCCGCGGCGGGCTACCGCGCTGTCGCCGTCGACGTACGCGGGTACGGGCGCTCTTCGACGCCCAGCGAGGTGGAGGCGTACCGGATGCGGGCGCATGTCGAGGACAACGTGGCTGTCGTACGCGCCCTCGGTGCGGAGACCGCCGCGATCGTCGGCCACGACTGGGGCTCGACCATCGCCGCCGACTCGGCACTGCTCAGGCCCGACGTCTTCTCCGCCGTCGGGCTGCTCGGCGTGCCGTACTCGCCGCGGGGCGGGATCCGGCCGACCGACGCCTTCGCCATGATCGGCGGGGACGAGGAGTTCTACGTCCGCTACTTCCAGGAGCCCGGTAGGGCGGAGGCGGAGATCGAGCAGGACGTACGGGGATGGCTGGCGGGGTTCTACGCGACGCTGTCGGCAGACACGATGCCGCCGTCGGGAGAGAGCGGCGTCTTCTTCGTCCCGAGGGGCGGCAAGCTCTCCGACCGGTTCGTACAGGACAGGCCGTCCTGGCTCACGGAGGCAGAACTCGACTTCGCTGTGGGCGAGTTCGAGCGCACGGGGTTCTCGGGAGCCCTCAACCGCTACCGCAACGTCGATCGCGACTGGGAGGACCTCGCCGAGTGGGACGGAGCGCCGATCACCCAGCCGTCGCTCTTCGTCGCCGGTGAACTCGACGCCTCCATCGCCTGGCTGGCGGACGCGATCAAGGCCTTCCCCACCACGCTGCCCGGCCTGGTCTCCTCGCACCTCGTCGAGGGCTGCGGCCACTGGGTGCAGCAGGAACGCCCCGACGAGGTCAACCGGCTCCTCACCGATTGGCTGGCCTCCCTTGACCAGTTCCTCGACTGACCAGTCCCTCGACGAGTCGCTCAACGGGCCGACGCCACCAGCCCCGCCTCGTACGCGATGATGACGAGCCGCACCCGGTCCCGGGCGCCCAGCTTGGCGAGCAACCGGGTCACGTACGTCTTCGCGGTGGCGACGCTGATGGAGAGCCGCTCGGCGATCTCGGTGTTGGACAGTCCGTTCCCGACGAGGGTCAGGACTTCGCGTTCCCGGTCGGTGATCCCCTCGACCGTGCGCGTGTCGGGCGCGTCGGATACGGGACGGTCCGCGAACTCCCTGATCAGACGGCGTGTCACACTCGGCGCGAGCAGACCGTCGCCGGTGGCTACGACCCGTATCGCGGCGAGGATGTCGTCCAGGGCCATGTCCTTCACGAGGAACCCCGCCGCGCCCGCGCGCAGCGCGCCGTAGAGGTAGTCGTCATCGTCGAAGGTGGTCAGGACGATGACATGGGCGCCAGTGCCGCCTTCCGTGATCAGCCGGGTGGCCTCGATACCGTCCATGCCCGGCATACGGATGTCCATCACCACGACGTCGGGGCGCTCCGACTCGGCCAGTTCGACCGCCTCGGCCCCCGTTCCCGCCTCCCCGACGACATCGAGGTCGGGGACGTCGGTCATCACCATGCGCAGGGCGGTGCGGACGAGCGGCTGGTCGTCGGCGAGTACGACTCGTACGACACGGTCGGTCATCGCACACCCGCCGGTACGGGCAACCGCGCCGCCACTCGGAAACCGCCCTCGGGACGCGGCGCGGCAGAGAACTCCCCGTGCAGCAGGCCGACCCGTTCACGCATGCCGAGCAGTCCGTAGCCGGTGTCGGCGGAGCGACCGGGGCCTGGCCCGCTGTCGAGGACCTCGATGGCCAGTTCCTCGTCCCGGCAGTCGACGGTCACCTGGCAGGAACGGGTGCCGGCATGGCGTACGACATTGGTGACGGCCTCCTGCACGATGCGGTACGCGGACATGCCGATCTCCGGGGGCAGCGGCCGCCGTTCGCCCCGCCAGTGAACGTCGACCCGGATGCCGGCGGCGGTCGTCCGCTCGGCCAGCCGGTCGATGTCGGCCAGGCCGAGGGCGGGATCGAGCGGTGGTGCCTCGGTAGCGTGCCCCGGTTCGGCCAGGCGGAGGGCGCCCAGCATCCGGCGCAGGCCGGACAGCGTTTCCCGGCTCGCGTTCTCCACCTCGCCGAGCGCCTCGCGGGCCAGCGCCGGCTGGGTGTCGATGACCCGCCGCGCCGCACCGGCCTGGAGCGCGACGATACCGATGGTGTGGGCCACCATGTCGTGCAACTCCCGGGCGATACGCAGCCGTTCGGCGGTGACGGCCTGCGTGGCGGCCTGGGCGTGCGACTTCGCGGCGTACTCCCGGGCCTGGTGGGTGGAATGGCCGACGAGCCAGGCGATGACGGCGGTCAGGGCCACGATCAGCTCGGTCGTGGTTCCGATCCCCCACCCGCTCAGCACTCGGACGGCCAGGAAGCCGGCGAGCGTGAAGAGCGCCATGGAGACGGCGACGACCCCGGTCCGGCGGGGACGGGTCGCCGCGATGAAGTACAGCGTGAGATCGACCGCCAGGAACTGCAGCAGGGGAATCGCCCCCACGCTCAGCGCGCTCGTCCCGCTGATCGAACCGGCGAGCATCAGGGCCAGGGGCCACAACGACCGACGGTGCAACAGGGCACTGCCGGCCAGCGTCAAGGCGGTGCCCAGCGTGAGGAGTGCCCAGCCCTCCCACTTGGCGCTGCTGAGGAGAGCGGTGCGGTAGGCGTCGGCCTCCTCCTGGCCGGGCAACCGGAAACGCATGAGCATGGTGATCGCCAGACCCGCACACCAGGCCAGTGCCGTCCAGACGCCTGGCGGTATGCGCTTGAGCAGGGGATGTCGCGGTGTGGCGGGCATGCGCCGATCGTAACGACATGATCCCGGCCGGTCATCGGACCGTGGGTGTACACCCACGGTCGACACCCGCCCCGCGCGATTGTCGCCGCCGGCCCGATGCCGAACGGCCGTGCCCCACGGCACCGTTGGCCACGTGATCGAAGTCAACGAATTGACGAAGCGATACGGCGGCACCACAGCCGTCAACGACCTGAGCTTCACCGTGCGCCCCGGACACGTCACCGGCTTCCTAGGCCCGAACGGCGCCGGCAAGAGCACCACGCTCCGGATGGTCCTCGGCCTGAACGACCCCACCGGCGGAACCGTCACCATCGACGGCCACCGGTTCCGGGACCGCCCGCGCGGCCTGCGGCACGTCGGCGCACTTCTGGACGCCCACGACGTGCACGGCGGCCGCAGTGCGGCGGCGCACCTGTCGGTACTGGCCCGCTCCAACCGCATCCCGCGCCGCCGGGTCGACGAGGTGCTGGAGGAGGTCGGGCTCGCGGCCGCGCGCCGACGCCGTATCAGCGGGTTCTCGCTCGGTATGAAACAGCGTCTCGGTATCGCCGCCGCGCTGCTCGGAGATCCGCCGGTGCTGGTCTTCGACGAGCCGCTCAACGGGCTGGACCCGGAGGGCGTGAAGTGGGTCCGCGGACTGTTCCGGCGGCTGGCCGCCGAGGGCCGCACGGTGTTCGTCTCCAGCCATCTGATGTCCGAGATGGAGAACACCGCGGACCAGCTCGTCGTCATCGGCCGGGGCCGACTGATCGCCGCCGAGAGCCTCACGGAGTTCGCGGCCCGCGGCACCCGCCTGAGTGTCTCCGTGCGGACGCCCGATGCCGCCACGCTGGCGTCCTTGCTGACCGAGGAGGGAGCGGCGGTGGGCCAGGACGCCGACGTGCTGACCGTGACCGGCCTGAGCGCGGCCCGGATCGGTGAACTCGCCTTCCATCACCGGGTTCCGCTGCACGAGCTGACCACCAGCGCAGCCTCCCTGGAGGAGGCCTTCATGGAACTCACCGCCGACAGTGTCGAATACCTCGCGGGAGAACCCCGATGACCACTCCGCCGACCACCCCGGCCACCCCCGTGACCACGGCCGTCCGCGCCCAAGTCACCGAGCCCCGTGCCCGGTTCCGCGACCTCGTCGCCGCCGAGTGGGTCAAGCTGTGGTCGCTGCGCTCGACGCTCTGGGCCTTCGTGTTCAGCGCGCTGGCCGTCATCGGGTTCAACGTGGGCACCGCCTGGGACGAGTACCGATACTGGTCGGCGGCGGACACACGTTCCCGGGCCGGCTTCATCCGGGACGGGATCCCCTTGTCGATCGCCTTCACCGCGAACGCCGCCATGATCCTCATGCTCGCCCTCAGCGCGATCGGCGCCACCGCGATCGTCGGCGAGTACAGGACCGGTCTGATCCGCACGACGTTCGCGGCCGTCCCGGCCCGCCGCTCGGTCATGGCCGCCAAGGCGGGCGTGGTCACGGCCGTCACGACCGTGTTCGGCGCGGTCGTCTCGGCGGCCTCGTTCGGCCTCACGCAGGCCGTCCTGTCCGCACGGCACGCCGGCGTGTCGATCGACCACCCCGGCGCACTGCGCGTCGTCGCGGCGTCCGCGCTCCTCGCGCCGGTGTCCGCGCTCGTCGGAATGGCCCTGGGTGCCGTCATCCGGCACAGCGCCGCCACCATGGTCGCCAGCGTGGGGATCCTCCTGCTGCTGCCCCTCGTCTTCAGCGCGGACCGCCACTGGGCGGCCGTCGTCGATCACGCCCTGCCGGCCGGTGCGTGGGACCGGCTGGTCGCCGTCGGCCACCAGCCGGTCGCCTACCCGTCGACGGTCACCGGAGCCTGGATCGTCTACGCGGTCTGGGCCGTCGTCGCGGCGGCCGTGGCCGTGACCTCGGTGCGGCGACGCGACCAGTGAGCAGCCTCAGGCAGACGTCCCGTGCACAGCGGGGCGCGCGACGTCGACTGTCACGACCGACTCCCCGAATCGGAGACGGTTGACCGTGAGGTCCCCGAGCCGCCGAGTCCCCGACGCCTCCGCGTTGATCGTCGCTGAGGTCATCGCCGGAGTCCGGCACGGCCCGCTCGGACCACGGGGCGTACGGCGAAAGGTGATCTTCCGCGTACCCGGGTCGAGGACCCGGCACCCGGGGTTCCGGTTCCCTGCCCCGGGCGCCGTGGGTGCCGTGCGGGACTTTCGAAGCACCCCTAGGCGTGGCGAGCGGGCCCGCGCGTCTGCGTCAGATGTGCGAAGACGACGACGTTGCTCTGGTAGCCGGTCTTCCGGTCGTACGTTCCGCCGCAGGTGATCAGCCTCAGCTCCGGGCGGTTTCTGGGGCCGTACACCTCCTGACTGGGGAATCGCGCCTTCTCGTACGTGCGGACGGCGTCCACGGTGTAGACGGCAATGCGTCCGTCGGCGCGGCGGGCCTCGACGCGGCGGCCGGGCCCGAGTTGGTCCAGACCGGCGAAGACCGCGGGCCCGGTGGCGGTGTCCAGGTGGCCGACCACCACGGCGGTGCCCGGCTCTCCGGGCGAGGGGCCGCCCTCGTACCAGCCGACCAGTTTGGGGTTGTTCACCGGCGGGGTGGTGAGCCGGCGCTCCCGGTCCAGGCGCAGTCCGATGACCGGGGCTTCCAGACTGAGATACGGGATGCTCAGGACCGTTGCGCTGGACCGAGGGAGCGGCCGGGGTGCCGGACTGGGGCGGCGGACGGGAGGCCGGGGGCGGGCGTGGCTGCGCCGGGGCACCGGTGTCGGCGAGACCGAGGGGGGCGAGACGCCGGGGGGACCCGGGGACGCCTTCGCGTCCCCGGGCTCCGCGACGGGGGCGGCCACCGGACCTGCGGGGCGGCCGTCGTCCTCGATCCACCAGATGCCGCCCACCACCAGCGAGAGGGCGATCACGGCCGTCCTCGTCAGGCGGTAGGCGCGCGTCCGGTACCAGTGCCTGGGCGTGTGACTACGCGGCGCCATCGGGCCGGCGGCGCAGCATCCGGAAGTAGGCGAAGCCCGAGACACCGACCAGGCCCACCGCGGCCGCGGCGCCGACCGCCGACACGCTCGGCTCGGCGAGACCGCCGCCGCCCGCGGGAACCGCACCGTTGGGGCTGGCCGGGGGCGTCTTGCAGTCGACCTTGAACACCTTGTGCTTGCCCGCGCCCAGGCCACCCACGATCTTCCAGGTGAGCTTGTACTGGCCGTCGGGCAGCTTCAGCGTGTTGGGCACGTCGGTCTCGGCGGGCGTGCGGCCCGCGCCGGTCGGGAGGAGGAGCGTGCCGTTGAGCGTGGCGCTTCCCGATGTCGCGGGCTGCGGCTTGATGTCCCAGCTGATGGTTTGCGCCCTGTCGAAGTTGAAGGCGGCGAGGTAGAACTCGCAGACCTTCGGATCGTTGCGCGGGTTGGTGGAGGATGGTGTCTTCACCGCGTCGTGGATCTTGACGTCGCCGTTGTCGCCAGGGGCGGCGAAGGCGGCCGGTGCCCCGAGTAGGGCGGTTCCTGCGATGGTGAGCGCCGTGAGGGCGGCGGCGCCCGTGCGGGCACGGGCGGAGCGGGGGAGGGACGAGAGAGGCATGCGGATTCCTCCGAGCGGAATGATTGTCGTACGAATCGGTTCTGCATCCGACTCCCTTTCACATCTCGGGGCCGAAGACCCGGCACAACGCTGATGAAGCGTCAGATATCGCTCGTCCGGACCAAGGTCCTGGCCTGATCCCGTGCCGCCTAGACTCCCGGCGTGGACAAGACTGCGCTCGAGCGGCTCGGTGCCGCCAAGTACCTGCTGATCACGAGCTATCGGAAGAACGGCACGCAGGTCGCGACCCCGGTGTGGGTGGTCCGCGACGGCGACACGCTGGGAGTCTGGACCGTCGCGGACTCCTGGAAGGTGAAGCGGATCCGCAACCGCGCCGACGTGCTGGTGGGACCGTGCGACGCGCGCGGCAATCCGACCGGTGAGCAGGTCCCGGCCACTGCCGAGATCTGCGACCAGGACGTAACGGAGCGGTACCGGAAGCTGATCGCCCGCAAATACGGTGTCGTCGGCCGGCTCAGCCTGTTCGGCAGCCGACTGCGGCGCGGGAAGGACGGGACGGTCGGGATCCGGGTGTCAGTGGCGTCGTAGGCCAGGGCGTCGGCACCGCTGCGAGCTGTCGCCTGCGGCTCGGGCGTCCGCGGGCCTGACGCGACCGCGGACGGACCTTACTGACCTTCGCCGGCCCCGGTCGGCCCCCGTCGTGGCCAGATGCACCAGACCCGCAGGAAGCCGGGACCGCGGCCATGTTCCATGCCGGGGAAGGGCGGCTTAGACGATGGTCGGGTGTGCGGTGCCGCGAGGCAGCCAGGTGAATGCCTTGCTGCGCTCGGAGGGGACGGTCTCCAGTTCCGCGACGAGGGTTTCGCGCCCTTCGTGGAAGTGCTGCCAGCCTTCGTAGTGGACGGGGCACACCGTCCTGGGGCGGATGGTTTCGCACAGGTCGAGGGCGTCGGCGGCCGTCATGGTGTAGCGAGCGGGACCGGTGATGGGGAACTGGACGCCGCCCAGGTGGAGCAGGACCGTGCCCGGGCGCAGGGCGGCGGCGGTCTTGCGGAGAGCGCGGTACAGGACCGTGTCGCCGGTGATCCACAGCGGTCCGTGATGTTGTCCGGGCCAGGTGAGGGCGAATCCGACGACCTCGCCGGTGATGGGGCGGCTGAGCGGCGGGCCGTGCCGGCAGGGGGTGGCTGTGATGTCGATGGGCGGCCGGTCCGGCGCCTCCAACCGGGTGGTCTGTCCGGCCTTCAGGCCTCGAACCGTCGTGCCGCCCAGCCGCCGCGCCCCCGTACGCGTGGTCACCACAGTGGTGACCCCGGCGAGCAGGGCACGGCCGGCGTCGTCGAGGTTGTCGCCGTGGTGGTCGTGGGTGAGCAGTACCGCGTCGATCGGTCCGATGCTCTGGGGCGGCAGGGCGGGGCCGGTGAGTTTGCGGGAGGACGTCCCCCAGCCGAAGGCGTAGGTGCGGCCGGGAGGATCGAAGGTCGGGTCGGTCAGCAGCCGCCAGCCGGCGAACTCGATGAGGACGGTGGGGCCGCCGATGTGCGTGAACCGGACTTCCGTCATGGGCTCTTCCTGTCCCTCGGTGCCCGGCATTCCGGGCACCGAGGTGGTGAGCAGGTGTCTGTCAGGTGTGGTCGAGGGCCCAGGCCAGGGCGTGGTCGGCGATCTCTTCCCAGCCCTGCTGGGCGGGCATCAGGTGGGATCGTCCGGGATATTCGACGATCTCGGTGACGGTGTGCGACTTGTAGTGCTTGGCGTTGGAGCGCTGGATCTTCGGTGGCATCAGGTGGTCGTTCTCGCCCGCGATGAACAGCAGCGGCGCGCGGTCGTCGTTGCGGTAGTTCACGTACGAGTCGGCGTGGCCGGGGTGGATGTTGGCCAGCGCGCTGCCCCAGAACACATGGCCGGAGGCCGGGATGTGGTAGCGCTCGTACAAGGCGCGGGCCTGGTCCTCGGGGAAGGTGTTGGTGAAGGCGTAGCGCCACTGGTCGTAGGTGAATCCGACGGCCTTGTGCCGGTTGGCGGGGTTCTTCAGCACCGGGAAGGTCGCCTTCAGCTGCGACAGCGGGACCGTCGCCACGCCCTCGGTGGGTGCGGAGTTGATGGCTACTCCGGCGCTGCCGTATCCATGGTCGAGCAGGATCTGGGTGAACACACCGCCGGCGGAGTGGCCCATGATGATCGGCCGGGTGTCGAGGCCGTCGATCAGCTTCTCCAGCGATGCGATGACCGCGGGGACGGTGAGTTCCTCGATTGGGGTGGGGTCGGCGTTGAGCGCCTCCACCTCCACCTCGAAGCCGGGGTAGGCCGGGGCCAGTACCCGAAATCCTTGGGACTGGTAGTGGGTGATCCAGTGCTCCCAGCTGCGGGGTGTCACCCAGAAGCCGTGGATGAGGACGATGGTGTCCGGTTTCATGAGCGTTCGCTCCTTCAACGGGTGGCGGCGTAGGCCGACTTGATGATCTTGGTGGCGGCTTCCGGGTGGGAGATCATGACCACGTGCGAGGACCGGATCTCGGTCACCTTGCTGCCTGCGCGCTTGGCCATGAACCGCTGGGCGGCGGGCGGGATGACCTTGTCCTCGGTCGGGATCAGGTACCAGGACGGGACGGTCTTCCACGCGGGCGCACCGCTGGGGCCGCCGAGGCCCTGGACGCTGCCGGGGCGCTGGGTGGCTGCCATCAGACGAGTCCGGGAGGCGGGCAGATCGGCGGCGAACACGGCCCGAAACTTCGCGGCGTCGATGTAGCCGTCGGTGCCCGGTTCGCCGCCGGGCACCGGGTAGCTGCGGGGGATCAGGGCGGCGCCCAGTTCACTGCCCGGGAACTGGCCGGCCAGTTGCAGTGCGCTCTCGCCCTCGTCGGGCGCGAACGCCCCCATGTACACAAGGGCCTTGACGTTGGCATGGCCACGGGCGGCGTTGGTGATGACGATGCCACCGTAGGAGTGGGCCGCCAGGATGACCGGGCCGGGGATGGTGTCCACCACGCTGGAGATGTAGGCGGCGTCGCCCGCCGTGTCCCGCAGCGGGTTGGCCGGCGCGATGACCGGGAAGCCGGCCTTCTGCAGCAGCGCGATGGTGTCGTTGAAGCCGGAGGCGTCGGCGAACGCGCCGTGCACGAGCACGACGGTCGGCTTCGGCTCCTTCTCGGCCTGCCCGGGTCTGTGGGGGGTCGCCTGGGCGGAGACCGCGCCGACGACGATGAGAACGCCGGCGGCCAGTGCCGCCAGTAGACGGCGCGGAACGGGAACACGCATGACGAACCCTTTCGGTCAGGAGGGCTGGACGGTGCGGATGTGCCGGCGGGCGCTGCGGTGGGGACGGGTGCCCCGAGACTCGTGAGGACGCGGGCCGATGGGATTCAGGAGGCGAGGAACGCCAGCAGGTCGGCGTCGAACTCGTCTTGTACGCGCCCACGAGACCGTGCGGAGCACCCGGATAGACCTTCAGCGTCGCGTCTTTGACGAGCTTGGCCGACTCCGGGCCGGCCGCGACGATCGGGACGATCTGGTCGTCGTCGCCGTGGGCGATGAAGGTGGGGATGTCGAAGCGCCCCAGGTCCTCGTGGTGATGGTGTTCCTCATGGGAGCGCTCCCGTCATCGGGCGATGTGCGACTCGGATGACGGCGATGGTGGCAGCGCATCGAGGGAGGGCTTTTACCGTGCGCGCCGGAAACTGTTCCCTGCCCGCCACGCAGCGCATCGAGGGCCGCAGCGGGCGGAGGTGGCCGTTCCGGTCCGGCCGTCGGAGGACCCTCTACCGATCGGTGAAGGTTCGGTGGAGAATCCGGGGACTGGTTTCGCGGCGGAGGGGTACCGCTGCGCCGGCCCTGGGGGGCACTGTGCTGGTCTTGGACACGAAGGACATTCCGGCCGCCGACCGGATCGAGGCGTTTCACGCGGTGGCTGCCGGAGAGAGCGGTAGCTGCTCCATCGAGCAGGAACATCCCGAGGCCGGTATCTGGAAGAGACTCGAGGTCTGGCATTTCGGCCCTTTGACCCTGTTCGCCACGCACGGCACGGGCATGCGCATCTGGCGCACGCGGCAGCACGCACGGTTCGACTCGATGAACTCCGTCTCGATCATCACCCAGAGCCGGGGAACGGGCGCCTTCACCTGGAACGGCCACCAGCAGCACGTAGGGCCCGACGCCCTGGCCCTCGCGCACAAGACCGCGGGCTACGAGTACGGATGGTCGGGGGCAGGAGTGTCCGTGGCGTTCATGGTCGACGCCGACCGTCTCGGCTTACCCGAGCACCTGATCCGCGCCGCGATTCCCCTCCTGCACCAGAGCAAGATCGGCCCCTTACTGCTGCACCACATCCGCAGCCTGCACCGTGACGCCGGCCGGCTGAGCGCCGAAGCCGGCGCCGAAGCACTCGCCTCCGCCACACTGGAACTCACCCGTGCCCTCATCGTGTCGGTGGCCGCTGACGACCACACCCGCCGGACAGTCGGGGAAGACACCATCCTCACCCGCGTCCTCGCCTACATCCGCGCGCATCTGACCGACCCCGGTCTCACCCCCCAGCGCATCGCCTGGGCACACAACATCTCCGTACGGACCCTCTACCGGCTGTGTGAGGAAGGCGGCCTCAGCCTGGAGAAATGGATCATCCGTCGACGTCTGGAAGGCGCCCGCCGCGACCTGATCGCGCCCGAACACGCCCACCGCACGATCGAGGCCGTCGCCCGCTCCTGGGGCTTCACCAACCCCGCCTTCTTCTCCCGCCGCTTCCGTCAGACCTACGGTGCCACGCCCCGCGAATGGCGGCAGCTCCCCCACCAACGGGCTACCGCGTTGTCCCGTGACGAACTCCAGTAGGGCCAGGACTGGAAACGGAGCATCAGCCACCGCGCCAACCCCCGGCCCTAATGGGGACTGTCGATGTTCCGGGCCCTGGCCGGGCTCGGGCTCGACCGGGACCAACCCGGTTCCCGGTCGTCGACCAGCACGGCCGCCCCGTCGAAGCGGCTCGCCTTGAGGTCCCGGAGGGCCTGCGGGGCCTGGGACATCGGGTATGTGTGGGTCGTGGCGTGTACGCCGTGGCGGGCCGCGAGGGTCAGGAACTCCCGGCCGTCCTCTCGGGTGTTGGAGGTGACGCTGCGTACCTCCTTCTCGTAGAAGAGCTCGCGCTCGTAGTCGAGCGGCGGGACGTCGCTGAGGTGGATGCCGGCGATCGAGAGGATGCCACCACGGTCGAGTGCGCGCAGCGCGACGGGTACCAGGTCGCCGACGGGGGCGAAGAGGATGGCGCTGTCCAGCGGTTCCGGGGGCGCGTCGTACGCCCCGGCCACGGAGGTGGCGCCGAGAGCGAGGGCGAGGCTCTGGGCGGCCGGGCCGCGGGTCAGTACGTGGACGGTCGCGCCCTGGGCCAGAGCCACCTGGGCGCAGAGGTGGGCGCTGCCGCCGAAGCCGTACAGGCCGAGGCGCCCGCCTGGGGGCAGGGAGGCGCGGCGCAGGGCGCGGTAGCCGATGATGCCCGCGCACAGGAGAGGGGCCAGCGCGACGTCGTCGAGGTCGCCGGGCAGCCGGTAGGCGAAGGCGGCCGGCACGGTGGTGTACTCCGCGTAGCCGCCGTCGGTGTCCCAGCCTGTGTGGCGCGAGTTCGGGCAGAGGTTCTCGGTCCCGCGCACGCAGTACGCGCACGTGCCGTCGGTACGGCTCAACCAGGCCACCCCGACGCGGTCCCCGACGGCGTATCCAGTCGCCGCGGCTCCCATCCCCGCCACCCGTCCCACGACCTCGTGCCCCGGTGTCACTCGTGGCCGGTGCGCGGGCAGATCCCCCTCGCTGACGTGCAGGTCGGTGCGGCAGACGCCGCAGGCGGTCACCTGGACGAGGAGTTCGTCGGGCCCCGGCGCGGGGACCGGTTTCTCGACGAGCCGCAAGGGCCCCTGCTCGATCGGTCCTGGCTCGGCCACTTCCCAGGCGTTCATCGTCGTCATGTCGTCTCCGTCTGCCCGCCCTTGCATTTTATTCGAATCAACCGCATACACGCATCAAATGCGAGGCATATCCGCGGGAATTGAATTCGACGTCTGCCTACGGGATTCGAGAGAAATATTCCCCGGCGGGATGTTGTGGTTGAAGCGGAACATGTTCCCCGGGTCGTAGGCGGACTTGAGTGCGACGAGCCGCGCATACGCGTTCTGCGAGAACGCCTGACGCACGTCCTCGGGGTCGGTGTGGGCGACGCCGGCCATGAAGTTGAGGGTCCGCATGCCGCTGTTCCATGGCCTGAGGGTGTCGACCACCAGGTCGTGAGCGGCGTGGACGGCGTCGTCGTCGCCGACGCCGAGGACGCCCGCCGAGTACAGCTGGAACCGGGCGGTGGGGCGCGCGACCGCGCTCGGCACACGTGGCGAGCGGGCGAGCGCGCCGCCGAGATGGCGGATCTCGATGCCCACCGCACCGTCCGCTCCGGGCCCCGCCAGATTGAGGATGGCCTCCACCGCGTCGTGGTCGAGATGGGTGAGCTGGAAGTTGTTGATGTGGTACGAGCCCGGTGTCGGCGGGTCGTTGTGGATGGTGCCGACCTCGGTGTACGGGATGTCGGTGACCGTGTCGAGCAGCGGTTCGGCGACCTGCCGCAGAGGCTTGATGAGCCGGGCACCGTCCTCCGGTGGTCCGACGTGGCACAGCCGCAGATGCAGGGCGAAGCGGCCGCGCAGTTCATCGGGTACGCCGGGTGCGTCGGGCCACGGCATCATGAAGAACGACGAGCTGAGTTCGTCGGGCACCTCGGTGACCCAGGTGCGGTAGAAGTGCAGCACCTCGCGGATGGACTCGGCGGGGAAGAAGAGGCCGCCGCCGTAGAGCCGGGGGACCTCGAACAGGTCCGCCTCCAGCGCCGTCACGACCCCGAAATTGCCCTTGCCGCCGCGCAGCGCCCAGAAGAGGTCGGAGTTCTCCTCCTCGGTGGCGGTGCGCGGTTCGCCGTCGGCGGTGACGACCTCGATACGCCGGACATGGTCGGCGGCAAAGCCGTGGCGGCGGGCCATGACGCCGATGCCACCGCCGAGGGTGTACGAGACGGCGCCGACGAAGGGCGCGGAACCGTTCAGCGGGGCGAGGCCGTGGCGGGCGGCCGTCGGGATCACATCCCGCCACAGGGTGCCCGCTTCCAGCCGCACTGTACGCCGCTCGGGGTCGACGCTGTGTCCGTTCATCCGCCGCGTCGAGACGAGCAGCGCGGTGTCGTCGGCCGGGAGCGCCACCCCGTGGCCGGTGGCCTGGACGGCGACGCCCAGACCGCTCTCGCGAGCGAAGCGCACGGCCATCACCACGTCGGCGGAGTGCGCGGCGCCGACGATCAGCGCGGGCCGGTGCCGCACGGACCGGTCGAAGGCCTCCGCCTCCTCGGCGTAGCCGGGCTCTCCGGGGAGGAAGACAGGCCCGGTGAGCCTCTCGGCCAGGCGCCCGACGGGTCCCGGCGGCACGGCAGCGTCGTACTCGTTCATCGCGTAGTCGGGCACTGGAGTTCCCTTCTTCCGTCTCTTCCGCCTCTTCCGTCGTTCAGGCCGGGGGCCCCAGGTCGGCGTTGAACTCGAAGGTCGGATCGCGCCGGGCACCCACCCGCTCCAGCGCCTCGGCCAGCAGGTGCACCTGGGCCAGGGAACTGTTCGCCGGGTACAGCACCAGGTCGTCGACTCCCGCGCGGGACAAGGCGCTCAGCTCGTCGTGGAGGCGCTCGTCCGAGTCGAGGCAGTCGGCGCGGACAGGCCCGTAGTACGGCGATTCCTCGGAGCCGTAGTAGTGCGCCACGTACTCCGAGGTGACGTCCTCCGCGTCCGGGCCGCAGCAGAAGTAGCGCGCGGTGAGGATCTGCGGTCGGCCGGGGCGGTTGGCCCTCGCCCACTCCTCGCCGACGGCCTTCACCCCGTTCGCCAGGAGCTCCCGGCCCAGCACGGGCGCCACCCAGCCTTGGCCGAAGCGGGCCGCCCGGGCGTAACCCGCCTTGACGATGCCGCCGATGAGCAGCCGGGGCCGGCCCGCGCCAGGCAGTGGTGTGGGCCCGGAGGCGCCCTTGACCTCGCCGTTCCATACCCGGCGCAGCTCGGTGAGGGTGTCGTCGAAGAGCTTGCCGTGGCCTTTCGCCGGCGCACCGCTCGCCACGAAGTCGTCGGGCCAGCCGCCGATGCCGAGACCCGCGGTCAGCCGGCCGCCGGAGATCAGGTCGACCGTGGCGAGTTGCTTGGCGAACAGGACAGGATTGCCACGCCAGCCGACGTTCAGGACGCTCGTGAACAGCTGGACACGCTCGGTCACGGCGGCCGCGACCCCCAGGGACACCAGCGGGTCGAGGATGTCGTAGACCAGGCGGTCGATCGACCCCAGCGAATGGAAGCCGAGCCGCTCGCTGTCCTGGGCCCACTGCCTGACCTCCCGGGGAGGACGTCCGGGAACGGCGATCGGCAGACCGATTCCAACCTTCATGATCACTCCCTCTCCACCTGGGCAGCGCGACCCACCCGACTCCGTCCGCGCGTTCTGGGGGGCGTGCGGACATCACGCTCATCACGCTATTCAGAGAGAGCCGCCACGGTCTTGAACGGATCGGACGTCTGTACGGCTGCGCCCGGGACTCGTATGCCGCGACCAGCGGGCCGGCTCCGTCAGGACGGCTCCGACGCCGCGATCACGTCGGCCACGCTGTTTCCGTACTCCCGGCCGTGCCGCCCACGGACTGTGAAGGTCATCGCGGGCCGGCCCTCGTGTGAACGCCTGAATCCCCAGCGAATTGCTGAAACGGGTTCCGTCGTATTTCTGCGGGACAACGGAAAGGATCGTTGACGCGGCGGGGGCGCGGTGCCAACGTGCTCGCACCAGTCCTCCCGGCCGGCCGGGACCCGGGGTGGCGTCGAAGGGACGCCACCCGCTGAACGGCGCATTGAGGCGAACGGAGGACTTGTCGCCATGTCGACAGCCAGTGGAGACCCGACAACGGGGACAGCCGACTTCTCGGCGGCGCCCTTGGCCGATGCCTCCCTCCCCGAGGAGTGGGAGACCGGCCAGGGCGCGATCACGGGTCAGCGCACCATCGAAGTGAACGGGGACGAACAGCAGCCCCCAGCAGGGGAGCTGAGCGGAGACGTCTCCGTGAGCCCGCGGCCCGGCGGCATCGCGATCCCCGCCTTCCGCCCCACCCGCGGCCGCTACCGCGGCAGTAGCGACGGCTACGAACTGGACCTGCGCGTGGACGTCGACAGCGTGCCCGGCGGCCCGAAGGTCCTGCGGAAGGTCAGCGGTGACTTCCTCAGCACCGGCGGCGCCACGAAGGCGTACTTCGGCTCTTTCATCGTGCACTCGCCCACCGTCTCCCGGACCGCGACCAAGGTCGTCATCAAGGGAGCCGCCGACTACACCTGGCAGACCGCGTACGTGCTCGTGCAGGTCACCATCCCGCGGAGCAGGGCGAACCAGCGGCCGGGCGCCGCGACCGTGGAGTTCCTCCGCCCGCCGGGCCAACTGGGCGCCACCTACGTCTGTCCGTACGTCTCGCAGTACTTTCGCACCGTCGAGTGGGAGCAGGACTCCGTGACCGGAGCCGTGCCCTTCCTCTCGTACGACACCGGTTCGCTCCCGCAGCCGGCCAACAGTCCGGCCCGTGTCCTCACCGTGCCCCGGGCCTACGCCGAGGCCGGTATCGAACTGCTGGTGTCCGGCACCGCGAACGTCATCGCGAACAGCCGGAACGGCTGGACCAACACCGAACTGCACGCCGCGATGGAGACCAACTTCAGCCTGTGGCGCAACACCCCGCAGTGGAAGCTGTGGCTGCTGGTGGCCAGTCGCTATGAAGGCGTGGAGGGCGTACGCGGCATCATGTTCGACGCCGCCGACGCCTTCCAGCGGCAGGGCTGCGCGGTCTTCTACGACATGGTCCAGGGCAACGACCCCGAGTCACAGCGCGCCATGCTGCGCACCTACGTCCATGAACTCGGCCACTCCTTCAACCTGTTGCACTCCTGGCAGAAGAACCTGGGGCAGCCCCCGGTCCCGCTCGGCGGCAACAACGGCTTCGCCGACCTGTCCTGGATGAACTACGCGCAGAACTACCAGCCGTTGAACGGGAACGGCGGGACGGCCGCCTACTGGGGCGCCTTCCCCTTCCAGTTCACCGACAACGAGCAGATCCATCTGCGGCACGGCTTCTACCGCAACGTCATCATGGGAGCCAACGCCTTCGCGGCCGGCGCCGCCGACATCGAACCCGAGCTCTTCGACGAGCCGCTCACCGACGACTCCGGACTCCGGCTCGCTCTGCGCTCGGACAAGAACGGCTTCGCGTTCGGCGAACCAGTCGTCGTGGAACTGAAGTTGGAGACCACCGACCTGCGCGGCCGGTCCACGCACAACCACCTCCACCCGGACGACGAACTCGTCAACATCGCCATCCGGCAGCCTTCCGGCCGCACCGTCCTCTACCGGCCGCTGCTGCGCCGCTGCGTCGATCAGGACCAGACGATCCGCCTGGACACCGGCAGGCCGGCGATCTACAGCAGTGCCTACATCGGCTACGGCCGCGACGGGCACTACTTCGAGCAGCCGGGCACCTATCAACTGCGCGCGGCCTACCTGGCGTCGGACGGTTCGCGGATCGTCTCGCCGGTGCTGCGGCTCAACGTCAGGCACCCCGTCAGCCAGGCGGACGTACAGCTCGCCGAGCTGATGATGGGCGAGGAGCAGGGCAAGATACTCGCCCTGCGCGGCTCCGACTCGCCGTCGCTTCGGTCCGGCAACGACGCGCTCCAGGAGATCATCGAACGGCACGGCACACACCCCTTCGCCGTGTACGCGCGCCTTGCCAAGGGGCTCAACTTCGAGCACGAGTTCAAGAGTCTGAGCCCGGACAAGACCGAGCTGACCGTACGGCCCCCGGACCCCAAGTCCGGGATCGAGCAGCTCACCCAGGTCGTCAAGGTCTCCGAACAGGGCAAGGGCGTCGACAACCTGACGCTCAACCTGGCCACGCGCCGCCTGGCCCGTGCCTACGCCCGCCAGGGCGACCTGGAAGAGGCCAACTCCACGCTCGACCGGCTGATGCGGCACTTCGACACGCCCGCGTTCAAGCCGTACGTCGTGGACGCCGTACGCGACCAGGTCGACACCACCAAGGCGCGGCTCACCGCCGAATTCGGCAGCTGACCGCGTCTCAAGGAGGGCACTCACGGGCGACCCCTCCGCCCGTGAGTGCCCTCCCCGTGCCCCACGCCGGGCCGTGCCCACGCCGGGCCGGTGTGGCAGCCTCGTTCCCAGGCCCGGGAACGGCCCGGGCATCAGGCTGGGAAGCGGGCCGGGCATCAGGCTGGGAAGCGGGCCAGGCATCAGGCTGGGAAGCGGGCCGGGAAATCAGGACGGCGCCGGAACGGCACCAGGGAGGAGCTGTCTGTCGCATGCTCGACCTCGTCCTGCACGGGCCTGGCGGCCCTCGGCCCCTCGGCCGCCCGGCCGCCGTCCGGGCGGAGATCCGCAACACGGGCGACCGCCCCCTCTGGATCGCGGGCGTGCTCGACGGCTCCGAGAACGGACTGCGCCTCCCGCATTACCGGCCCGCCGTCGTCCGCGTCGACGACAACAGCGTCGTCGCACGCCCCGGTCCGGCGGAGGACCCCCTCGTCGGACCGCTCAGGACCGGCGATCTGCGCCGACTCGCCCCGGGCGAGTCCTTCGACCCGACCACCGGACCCGGCTGCCTTCCGCTCATGACGTTCGCCCACTACGTCCCTCAGCGGCCCGGCCGCTGCCGCTACACCCTCACGCTCTCCACGGAAGCCGCCCAGCCCGAGGAGTGGCTGGGCGGCTTCGTCCTGCCGAGTGGCACCGAGCGGGAGGAACTGCTCGCTCTGGTCGCCCGGGTGCCCCGTACGACCGTCACGGCCGCTCCACTGGATGTGGACTTCCGCTGAGGCGCGGCGGGCAGCGGCTGCCGGGATTCATTCGCAGTGCATCGGGCTTCAGCCCGGTGGTGAAGCGAATCTGATGGTTGCGACGCGGAGCGTCGCGGATTCTCGTCCGGCGGAGCCGGATGGTGTGTGTCCACCACCCGTGACGCGGAGCACCACGATGGCTGGTCCCGGCGCCGCCGGGCGGTGCTCACACGGGCCGGTTCTGCTGTTCGATGTACTGCTTGACCACGGAGAGCGGGGCGCCGCCGACGGTTCCGGCAAAGTAGGAGCCGGACCAGAGCTTGTTGGCCCTCCAGCAGTGGCGTACCAGGTCGGGAAACTCCTGCCGCAGCCGACGTGAGGAGACGCCCTTGAGGGAGTTGACGAGCTTGGTGACAGCAGCCTTGGGCGGGAAGTTCACCAGGAGGTGGACGTGGTTGGTCTCGCCGTTGAACTCCACCAGCTCGCACTCGAAGTCCGCACACACCGACCTGCATGATCTCCTCCATGCGCGTCAGATGAGCATAGGTGAACACCTTGTGCCGGAACTTGGTAACGAAGACCAAGTGGACATGCATCACGAAAACACAGTGTCTGCCAGTTCTGATCTTCTACATCTCACCCATAACCCAATTATGTAGTGTGACCGCCATGCACCTCAGGTACAGCTTCCGCCTGTACCCGGACCCCGGCCAACGCACTGCACTGGCCAAGGCGTTCGGGTGTGCCCGCGTCGTGTTCAACGACGCGGTGCGCGCCAGAGAGGACGCCCGCACAGCGGGCCAGGCGTTCCCGACGGCCGGTGAGCTGTCCAGGAAGCTGATCACCGAGGCGAAACAGACCGACGCACGGGCCTGGCTGGGCGAGGTCTCCGCCGTCGTGCTCCAGCAGTCCCTGCGCGACGCCGAGGCCGCCTACAAGAACTTCTTCGCCTCCCTCAAAGGCGAGCGCAAGGGCGCAAAGACCGGTGCACCCCGGT
This sequence comes from Streptomyces sp. 2A115, assembly GCF_052245575.1. Lineage (NCBI taxonomy): Bacteria > Bacillati > Actinomycetota > Actinomycetes > Kitasatosporales > Streptomycetaceae > Streptomyces > Streptomyces sp. 2A115. The sequence continues at coordinate 43,994 of NZ_JBQQCG010000002.1, forward strand.
TCAAGTCCCGCAGGGACAACCGGCAGTCGATCCGCTTCACCGCCAATGCCCGCTGGTCGGTGACCGATTCCGGAAAGCTGAACCTTCCCAGGGTCGGCGTGGTCAAGGTGAAGTGGTCACGCACCCTGCCCGCACGGCCCTCCTCGGTCACCGTGATCAAGGACGCGGCCGGACGGTACTTCGCCTCCTTCGTCATCGACACCGACCCGGCCGCCGACGCCACCCGCATGCCCGACACCGACCAGAGTGTCGGCATCGACCTGGGGCTCACCCACTTCGCGGTCCTCTCCGACGGCCGCGTGATCGACTCCCCGCGCTTCCTGCGCCGCGCGGAGAAGAAACTCAAGAAGGCACAGCGCGAGCTGTCCCGCAAACAGAAGGGCAGCAAGAATCGCGAGAAGGCCCGCCTCAAGGTCGCCCGTGCCCACGCCCAGGTGGCCGACGCCCGCCGGGAGTTCCACCACCAGCTCTCCACGCAGCTGATCCGCGACAACCAAGCGATCGGTGTGGAGGACCTGGCGGTCCAAGGACTCGCACGCACCAGACTGGCCAAGAGCGTGCACGACGCCGGATGGTCGGCATTCGTCCACATGCTGGAGTACAAAGCCGCCCGGTACGGCCGGTCCCTGGTGAAGATCGGCCGGTTCACACCGACCAGCCAGGTCTGCTCGTCCTGCGGGGCCAAGGACGGTCCCAAACCCCTGCACATCCGGACCTGGACCTGTACCGCCTGCGGTGCGGTCCACGACCGGGACCACAACGCCGCGAAGAATGTCAAAACGGCCGCCGGACTGGCGGTGACAGCCTGTGGAGCGCAGGTCAGACCAGGACAAGTCCTGGCACAGCGCGACGAAGCAGGAAGCCACGGATCCCCGTCCCAACGCTGTGCCGCGTAGCGGCACAGCAACGGACGAGAAGGCCAGAATCCTGGGGCTTCAGCCCGAGGAGCAAGTCAAGCCACCACCAAGGACGACTACCACCCGCTCCCCGAGCTGATCGAGCTGTTCGGCCAACTCGGCTGTGACGTCGTCGAGATGGTCCTGGCCGACCAGGACAGCTGGGACCGTTACGTGGCCCCGCAGTGGCTCACCGTGCGGCGCTGGCTGGATGACCACCCCGATGACGAGCTGGCGGACGAGATGCGTGCGGAACTCACCACGGCGCCCGCGCGACACGTCCGATATCAGCGGGAGTATCTGGGGTGGGGTGTCTTCGCCCTGATGAACCGCTGAGCCGCTGACGCGTAATCGATCCAATCGCCGACGCGTAATCGATGAACCGCTGACGCGTACCGGACGAGCGCCCTGGGCGCGTACGGGGTGGGCCCCGCCGACACTCTCGGCCGGGGCTCACCCGGTAAGTCGGCGCCTCGGTTCAGGGCGTGCCACTGACGATCAACTCGGTGTCCCCGAGGCTGAACTTCCGGGCGGGGGTACCCGTATCACTTCTCAGTACCCCCCGGAGGGAGAGCAGATGTCGACACCGTCCGACCCCGAGCCGCCGCCGCGCCGGTCGGCGCTGGAACCGACGCACGTCCTGAGCCCCCGTCGGCCAGGAGCCCTGTCGGAGCTGGTGCGGCAGGTGCGGGAGAGGGAACGCGACCCGGACGAGGGCTACGAAGTCGTCGCGATACCGGCGGCCGAAGGAACAGCGTTGCCTTGGGCGACGGAGGACGAGACCCAGCAACTGCCGCCCGTCGTGGACGACGAGCGCGACAGGGCCGACCGGAGCGACAGGCGCGACCGCCCGGTCGGACGCGTTTCGGCGTACGGGCGCACGTCCTTGTTCCGCCGTACGGTGATCGCCGTCGCCGCGGTGGCGGCCGCCCTGGTGGGATTCAGCGCCGCCCTCCTGCTCACCTGGGACAGGAACGCCGCCGAATCGCAGGCCCCGCCCCCTGCCGCCTCGTCCGCCCCTCCGGCGCGGGCCGCCGACCCGGACGGCGTCGGCACCCTCCGAGAGGGCGACAACGGCGCGGAGGTGAGCGAGCTCCAGGAACGCCTGCTGCGCATCCCCAACGTGTACGAGGGCGGCACGACCAGCGGCGTGTACGACGCCACGCTGACCGCCGCGGTGGCGCGTTTCCAGCTCTGGTACGGCATCCGGGGCGACGAGACGGGCGTGTACGGCAACGACACCCGCACCGACCTCGAGTCCCGCACCGCGTCCTGACGCGACGGTGCGCCAAGCCGCGCTGAGCCGGCGCTAAGCCTCCTTTCCGGCGGTGGCGCGGCGCACGGCTCCGACGGCGGCGCGGCGCACCGCGCGGGCCGCGGCGACTGTGCTCAGCCCGGCGGCGGCCGTGGCCGCGGTGGTGACTGCCGTGGTGGCGGCACGTGACGGGGCGGGGGTTCGGTGGGCATGAACCTGTTGTGCCTGGGGTTCTTGTGGCTGGGCTTGTGGTGCGTGCAGCGCCGTGGCCAGCGCCTCGGCGAGATGCAGCGGCGCACGGCCCGTGTCGCACTGTTCGATCTGGGTGCGGCAGCTGAAGCCGTCGGCGAGGACGAGGGTGTCGTCGTCGGCGTCGCGCACCGCGGGGAGCAGGCCGAGTTCGGCGCAGTCCCGGGACACCTTGTCTTGGCCGCGCTCGAAGCCGAAGTTGCCGGCCAGGCCACAGCAGCCGGCGTCCAGGACGTCGGCGTCGATGCCGGCGCGCCGCATGAGGGCACGGTCGGGGTCGAAGCCCATGATCGCGTACTGGTGACAGTGGCGCTGGACGACGGCGTGGGCCGAGAGGGCGGGCGGCTGCCAGTCGGGGGCGCGTGTGGTGAGGAGTTCGGCGAGGGTGTGCGTGCGGTCGTGGAGCCGGGCGATGTCGGGGTCGTCGGGCAGGAGTTCGGGGGCGTCGGAGCGGAAGACGGCGGTGCAGCTGGGTTCGAGGCCGACGACCGGGATGCCGCGCCGTACGTCTTCGCTCAGGACGCGGGCGGTGCGGCGCAGCACGCGGCGGGCGACGCCGAGTTGTCCGGTGGAGATCCAGGTCAGGCCGCAGCACACCGGCCGGTCGGGGAGCCGTACATGGAATCCCGCCGCCTCCAGCACCTCCACCGCGGCCTTGCCGATCTCCGGGTGGAAGTTGTTGGTGAAGGTGTCCGGCCACAGCACCACCTCACCGCGGTGGCCGCCGCCGCGCGTCCCGCCACGCTCGCGCCACCAGTCGGTGAGCCGCCGCGGGGCGAACAGCGGCAGTTCGCGCCCGGCCGCGACTCCGCCGAGCCGTTTGACGGCCGACGCGACCAGCGGCGCGTGCGTGACGGCGTTGACGAGGCCGGGTAGCCGGGACGCGGGGAGGGCGAGCATCGGCAGCCAGCCCATGGAGTAGTGGGGGAGCGGCCGCGGGCGTCCCGCGTAGTGGTGGTGCAGGAACTCGGCCTTGTAGGTGGCCATGTCGACATTGACGGGGCAGTCGGTCTTGCAGCCCTTGCAGGCCAGGCAGAGGTCGAGGGCGTCGCGTACCTCGGTGGAGCGCCAGCCGTCGTCCACGGGGGAGTCGTTGCGGACCATCTCGAACAGCAGCCGGGCGCGGCCCCGTGTGGAGTGCTCCTCCTCCCGGGTCGCGCGGTAGCTGGGGCACATCACACCGCCCTCCAGTGAGCGGCACTTGCCGACACCCACGCACCGCTCGGCGGCCTTGGCGAAGCGGCCTTCGTCGTCCGGGTAGGAAAAGGCGGTCGGCGGTTCCCACGGGCGGTAGTCGGCGCCGAGCCGAAGGTTCTCGTCCAGCCGGTAGGGGTGGACGACCTTGCCCGGGTTCATGCGGTTGTCCGGGTCGAAGAGCGCCTTGAGCTTCCCGAACGCCTCCACCAACTCCGGGCCGACCATCTTCTCCAGCAGTTCCCCCCGCGACTGCCCGTCCCCGTGCTCGCCGGACAGCGATCCGCCATGGCGTACGACGAGATCGGCGGCCCGCTCCACGAAGCCGCGCATGGTGGCCACACCGTCGGCGGAGGCGAGGTCGAAGGGGATGCGCGTGTGCACACAGCCGTGCCCGAAGTGCCCGTAGACCGAGGGCTCGTCGTAGCCGAACTCCTCGAAGAGCCGCTTGAGTTCGCGCAGGTAGTCACCGAGCTGGTCGGGCCGTACCGCCGAGTCCTCCCAGCCCTCCCAGGTGTCCGGCATACCGGGGACGTGGGCGGTGGCGCCGAGCCCCGCCTCGCGCACCGTCCACAGTTGCCGCTCGTGCTCGGGATCGTCGTACCAGGTGGAGTCCACCTCGTCCGGGATGGCCTCGATCAGGTCGCGTGCCTTGGCGTCGGCCTCCTCACGGGTGTCGGCGGCGAACTGCACCATCAGCCAGGCGTTTCCGTCCGGGAGCATCTTCAGCCCCTCGGGGTTCATGTGCTTGCTGCCCTCGAAGTTGACGAGCTGTTCGTCGATGCCCTCCAAGGCGTGCGGACCGTGCCGGACGACGGCCGGTACATGGTCGGCGGCGGCTCCGACGTCGGGGAAGCCGAGGACGACCAGCGAGATGCATGGGGGTACCGGGACGAGGTCCAGTTCCGCCCGCACCACGGTGACCAGGGTCGATTCGGAGCCGGTGAGCAACTGCGCGAGGTCGAAGCCCCGCTCGGGCAGCAGCGCGTCGAGGTTGTAGCCGGACACCCGGCGCGGGATGTCCGGGTAGCGGGCGCGGATCTCGTCGCCGTACCGGTCGCGCAGAGCCACCAGCCCTCGGTGGATCTCCCCCTCGCGGCCCGGAGCCGCGCACCGGGCGGCGAGTTCTGCCGCGTCGGTCTTCCCCACCCACATCCGCAGCCCGTCGTAGGTGAGCACCTCCAAGCGGCGGACGTTGTCGGCGACCTTGCCGTACGCCTGGGCCGTCGACCCGCACGAGTTGTTGCCGATCATCCCGCCGATGGTGCAGTTGGCGTGGGTGGCCGGCTTCGGCCCGAACTGGAGGTTGTGCGGCGCCAGTTGCCGGTTCAGCTCGTCCAGGACGACACCGGTCTCGACGACGCAGCGACGGCGTTCGGGGTCGACGGAGACGACACGGTCGCAGTACTTGCTCCAGTCGATCACGACCCCGGAGTTGCAGCACTGCCCGGCCAGGCTGGTCCCCCCGCCGCGCGACAGCACCGGAGCGCCGTGCTCCCGGCACACGGAGATCGCGGTCACCGCGTCGTCCACGGTGCGCGGCAGCACCACGCCGAGCGGGACCTGCCGGTAGTTGGAGGCGTCCGTGGCGTACGTGGCCCGCGTACCGGCGTCGAACCGCACCTCCCCTGCCACCCGCGCCCGCAGGTCCTGGGCGAGCGCCGCCAGGTCCGGCTCGGGCCGGGCGCCGGCGGTGCCCGCGAGCCTGGGCACGGGAAGGTCGACGCGGGTCATGGAAGGCTCACCTCTGCGGGGTTTCCGGGGTCTCGGGCTTGGTGTACTGCTCCGCCCCAGTTCCACGACGAGCGGTCGGGAAACCTCGCCGTGACGCCACGGACCATGTGACCGCCCAGTCGACCCAGGCGACGACGGACACAGACGTATGCCTGGCCCGTGCCGTGGGTACCCGGGCCGCATGGCTGGTATCGAGCTGAGAAGCAGCGCGTTCAACGACCACGCTCCGGTGCCGCGCTGGTACGCGTTCGAGGGAGAGAACGAGTCACCACCGCTGACCTGGTCCGGCGTCCCGGACGGTGCCGCCGAACTGCTGCTGCTGTGCGAAGACCCCGACGCCCCCTCGGGTACGTTCGTCCACTGGGTGGTGGTCGGTATCGACCCCCGCAGTGAGGGCGCGGAGACGGGCCAGGTTCCGCCGGGCGGCACCGAGCTGGTCAACGGTTTCGGCGACCGCGGCTGGGGTGGTCCTCATCCCCCGCCGGGGGACGAGGACCACCGCTATTTCTTCCGTCTCTACGCCCTCACGGAGCCGTGCGTCCTCCCGGACACACCCACCGCCGACCAGATCCACGAGGCCGTGGAGAAACGCGAGCTCGCCAGCGGCACGCTGGTGGGCGTGTACCACCGCTGACTCCTGACCGCTGTCGTCAGGGCAGTTCGGTCACGCGGTCGGTGCCGGGCGGGGCGACCGGAGCGTTGGCGGTGAGGAAGTCGGTCAGGGCCGCGATGTCGTCTCCGCCGCCGACGGTGTCCGTGCCCTGGGCGAAGGTGGTGAAGCCGTCGCCGCCCGCCGCGAGGAAGGTGTTCGCGGTCACCCGGTAGGTGGTGTCCGGCTTCAGCGGCTCACCGTTCAGCCTGATCGACGCCGGGTCGATGCGGTCGCCGACCGGGGCGCCACGCGAGAAGGAGTACGTCAGGCCCTTGGAGACGCCCAGCATGAGGGTGGGCGCCCGGGTCCCGGAGTCGTTGAACTGCTCCTCCAGGATCTTCTCGATCCGCGCCCCCGTCAGGTCCACGGAGACCAGGGACCCGGCGAAGGGCTGTACGGCGAAGGCCTCGGCGTAGGTGATCTCGCCGGGTGCCTCCCCGCCCGAGGACGACGCGTACACCAGGTCCGCCCGTACCCCGCCGGGGTTCATCAGGGCGATCTGGGCTCCGCCGCGCTCCGGTGCCGAGGTCGCGGCGAGCTGGGCGTCGGCGACCAGGTTCGCCAGGTCGGACTCGGCGTCCCGGGTCTCGGACCGGGTGATGTCGGCGGTGACGCTTCCGACGATCCGGTTGGCCAGTGGTGCCGACAGGGCCTTCCACTTGTCGATGACCGCGGTCTGCTGGGCGTCCTTGGCTCCGGTGCGGGTGACCAGGTGGTTCATCGCGGCGACCTGCTCCCGTACGACATCCCCGCTACGGCGGTCCACCGTCAGCCGGGTCTCGGTGACCACCCGGCCGAACGACGAGGCCGAGGTGACCAGGCGCGGCTTGCCGGCCGGATCGGGAAGCGAGCAGATGTACGGCTGGTGGGTGTGCCCGGTCACCACGGTGTCGATCGACGGGTCCAGGTTCTTCGCGATGTCGACGATCGGCCCGGAGATGCCGTCGCACTGACCGTACGATCCGGCCTGCACACCGCCCTCGTGAAGCAGCACGACGATCGCCTCGACGCCTTGGCCGCGCAGCTTGCGTGCGGAGGCGTTGGCGGTCTGGACCTCGTCCAGGAAGCGCACGGACTTGATGCCTGACTGGCCGGTGACCTCGGGGGTGCCCTCCAGAGTCATGCCGATGAAGCCGACCTTCACCCCGTCGACCTTCTTGGTCCAAGTGGGTGCCAGGAGGGGCTTGCCGGAGTCGCGGTCGATGACGTTCGCGGCCAGCCAGGGGAATTTCGCCCCGTCGTACGGCTCGCCCTCGATGAAGCAGCCGTCCTCGGGGTGACAGCCGCCGTTCTGCATGCGCAGCAGCTCCTCGGTGCCCTCGTCGAACTCGTGGTTGCCGACGCTGGTGACGTCCAGGTCCAGCTTCTCCATGGACTCGACGGTCGGTTCGTCGTGGAAGAGCCCGGAAAGGAAGGGGCTGGCGCCGATGACATCGCCGGCGGCGACGGTCAGTGAGGCCTCCGTGCCCTGCCGGAGCTGCCCCAGCCGGGCCGCGAGGTGTTCCGCGCCGCCGACCGGCGTGGACTTCGGGTCGAGCTTGGAGCCGAGGTTGGCGTCGCGTCCGGTGGGAGGCTCCAGGTTGCCGTGGAAGTCGTTGAAGGACAGCAGCTGGACGTCGACGCTGGACGACGGCTTCTGCGCCGTGGGGAAGGCTCGGGTGTACGAGATCCAGAGGCGGACGTCGGCGGCGTCCGTACGGCCGTCGCCGTCGAGGTCCCCGGCCGCGCCGGCGGTGGGGACGGCCGCCAGGTCCTTGGCGCCCACGACACCGTCACCGTCGACGTCCGGGGTGCGGTTCGCCAGCACTCCCGAACGGACCGACAGCAGATGGAACTTGGTGACACTGCCGTTGAAGCCGAAGTTGTCGTCGGCGACCAGCACGAGCGAACGGGAGCCGTCGGGCAGCTTCGGCCCCCAGGTGATGCCCTCGACGTTGTCGGCATCGGTGCCGGAGGCCGTGAAGTCGTACAGCAGCTTCTTCGGCATCGGCTTCTCGGAGCCGGACAGGGCTTCCTTGCCGCTGACGTCCGTGGCGCCGAGGGTGCTGGTCCAGTACAGCCGGATGGCGAAGCCGACGCCGGAGGCGAAGGACCGCTCGACGGTGAGGTAGTCGGTCTCGTTGATCGCGAGGATCTCGGAGACGCCCCGGTCCGCCGCGTACGTACCGACCGGGGCCGGCAGCGGCGCGGTCGGTGCGTCGGAGATCGGGTCGACCTCGTAGACGTGCTCGGCCTCCGGCTTCCCTGTCTGACGGTCCGTCACCAATAGCCTGGACGGGCTCTTTGCCGTGAGCCCGGCCGCGGGGCCGTCCTGGACGAGGGCGTTCTCCGTGACGGTGACGACCTTGTCGCCGTCCGGGGAGAGCGTGAGCCCTTCGAGAGCCTGGTTGTTGCGGACGCCCGCGGTGAGCGTGCCCGAGGCGGACCTGACCGGTGCGTACGCGTCGGGCAGCGCCAGTTCGCGTACGTGGCCCCCCGAGGTGGTCGCCTCACGGACGAAGGCGGGCTGTCCGGAGGCGGAGGCGCCCTCGCTGGTCCACAGCAGGCTCTCGTCGCCCGGCGTCCAGCGGATCGCCTCGGGGTCGACCGCCTTGGCGGCGAAGGGCTCGCCGCTGGTGTCGTCCAGCACGGTCAGGTCGTCGAGTGCGGGCTTGTCATCGGCGAAGGCGGCCCCGTCCAGCGGTAGTCGGAGCGTGTAGAAGCGGGCCTTGCCGTTCTCCGAACGGTCGTCGCTGAGAGCGACGTACTCCCCGGACTTCCGGTCGTAGTCGATCCCGGACAGCCCGCCGAACGGCATACCGAACTCCGTCGTGCCGGCGGGCACGTTGAGAGTGTCGAGGAGCCGCACGTCCTGTGGTCTCGCCGAGGCGTCCGCTCCGGTCTCCGCCGCGAACCCGTTCGCGAGGAACAGGCTGCCGAGGAGTCCGGTGGCGGTGAGGGCGCCGAGCAGCGCACGTCTGCGGCGAGTTCGTTGTCTGTGTCGCATGGGGGTCCTTCCAGGGAGGAGTCAGGGGGGAGCGGATGTGTCGAGGGCGCGGGAGGGCACGCCCCGGCGAGCAGGACTTCGACGGGGGGTGTGGATGGGCATGGGTGGGCGGGGCCCCCTCCCTCGGGATCGAGGGAGAGGCGTCGCAGGGCTGCGGCAGACGTCAGGGAGTGGCGGCGATCTCCCCGGAACCGACCCGCCGCTTGCGCCGCCACGCGTACAGCGCGAGCGCCACCAGCGTCATCGCGTACGGGATCGTCGACACCAACTGCGGAGGCACGTCCAGCGTGCCGAGCTGTACGGCCAGTGCCTCCGCCGCCCCGAACCCGAGCGCGGCGAGGAAGACGCCCCACGGGCGCAGACCGCCGAGGAAGACGGCCGCGAGGGCGATGAAGCCGCGCCCTGCCGTCATGTCCCGTACGAAGAAGGACACGTACCCCATGCTGAGGAAGACCCCGGCGAGGCCCGCGAGCGCCCCGCTGAGAGCGAGACCGGTGTACTGGACACGGCGGACCGGAATTCCGACCGACGCGGCGGCGTCCGGCATCTCGCCGACCGCCCGCAGGTGGAAGCCGAAGCGGGTGCGGAAGAACAGCCAGGCGACGAACGGCGCCGCCAGGAAGGCCAGCCAGGTGACCATGTTCTGACCGCTCACCACATCGCCCACCACCGGGATGCTCTCGATGCCCGGCAGGGTGACCGTCGGCAGGGTGCCGCTCGTCAGGCCGGAGGTACCGCCCTTGTCGTCGAGGAGGGTGTAGACGGCGTAGGCGGTGCCGCCGGAGGCGAGCAGGTTGAGACCGATGCCCGCGATGATCGCGTCAGCGCCCAGCTCCAGCCGCAGCGCGGCGAGCAGCACGCCCAGCAGCGTCGCCACCGCGACACCGCTCACCGCGCCCAGGGCGACGGAATCGCTGTACCCGGCGACCAGCGCCCCGGTGCAGGCAGCGCTCAGCATCTGGCCTTCGAGGGCGATGTTGCTGATGCCGGCGCGTTCGGCGACCAGTCCGCCGAACGCGGCGAGCAGATACGGCGTGGCGACCCGCAGCACGGCCGCCAGGAAGGCGCTGCTGAGGACGACGTCGAGTACGGAACTCATCGGACGCCCACCTGCCTGCGCGCGATCCGGCGCTTGAGCAGGTCCGGCAGCGCCTGGGCGGTGACCAGCAGCACGATGACCGCCTGGATGACCACCACGATCTCGGTGCCCACGTCCGTCTGCTGTTCCATGATGTCGCCCCCGGCGCGCAGGTAGGAGTAGAAGAGTCCGGCGACCACCACGACCAGCGGGTTGTTCCTGGCCAGCAGGGCCACCACGATCCCTTCGAAGGCGAGGCTTCCGGCGAGGCCGGGTTCGAGCCGCCCGTACACGCCCTGGACGAGATGGGCTCCGGCCAGGCCGGCGACGGCGCCGCCGATGACGAAGCTCCACTCGATGACCCGGGGCACTCGAATACCGCCGTACGCCGCGAAGTCGGGGTTGGCGCCGGTCATCCGGATGCGATAGCCGAGCGAGGTACGGGTGATGAGCAGCCACAGCGCGACGGCGGTGAGCAGCATCAGCCCGAGACCGACGTTGGCCCGGCCCATCGGGGTGCCGAACCAGTCGCTCAGCGGGGTGAGCGCGGAGTCCTCCTGAATCCGTTTCGAGTGCACGGCGCTGCTGCCGGGCTCCTTCAGCGGACCGTTGACCAGGTAGTCGTAGACGCGGATGACGATGGCGTTGAGCATCAGCGTGGCCACGATCTCGTTCGCGCCGAGACGTGCCTTCATCGCGCCGGGCACCAGGCCCATTCCGGCACCCGCGGCGGCGGCCGCGACCATCGGAACGATCACGGCGGCGACCGCCGGGAGCGGCAGGAAGATCGCGACGGTGGCGGCCGCCAGCGCCCCCGCGTAGACCTGGCTGTCGGCGCCGAGGCTGATCTGCCGGGCGCGGAAGGGGATCGCGACCGACAGTCCGAGCAGAGTGAGCGTGGTGGCGTCCTCCAGCCAGCGGCCGACGCGGAAGGAGCGTTCCAACGGGCCCGTGAGCATCACCTCGTACGCCCGCACCGGGTCGTTGCCGGTGACCAGCATGACCAGGAAGCCGATGGCGAGGGCGGCCAGGATCGTGGCCAGGGCCATGCTGAGGTCGACGGCGAGGTCGCGGCGCCGGGTCGCCCGGTACTGGCGTCGGTCCTCGGTCTCGATCAGGGTCATGGGGGTGGTGGTCATGGGGCTTCCCCCTGGTCTTCCCGGTCCTGTACGTCGTTCAGTCCGGCTGTGAGGCGGTCGTGGTCGTGCTGCTCGACGCCGAGCATGTAGAGGCCGACCCGCTTCTCGGTGAGGCCGGCGGTGTCGTCGAACCGGGCGACCAGCCGGCCGTCCTTGAGGACGAGCAACCGGTCGGAGAGGGCCAGGAGTTCGGTGAGGTCGGCGGAGATCAGCAGGACGGCGGCGCCCGCGTCACGCGCGGCGACCAGCCGCTCGTACATGAACCGCATCGCGCCGATGTCCACCCCGCGGGTGACCTGAGAGGCGATCAACAACCGAGGCCCCGCCGAGAGTTCGCGGGCGACGATCACCTTCTGCATGTTGCCGCCGGACAGCGCCCGTACCGGGACCGACGGGTCGGGCGTGAGGATGGCGTACTCGTCGATCAGCCGGTCGGCATGGGCGCGTACGGCACCGGGACGCAGTACCCCACGGCGGGCGAGGGGCGGCCGGTCGTGGCGGTCGACGACGAGGTTGTCGGCGATCGACGCGTCGAGGGCGGCGCCGTTGTGCAGCCGGTCCTCCGGTACGTAGCCGACGCCGGCCCGGCGGTGACCCGCCACATCGAGACCGGCCGTTTCGGTGCCGCCGACGTGGACGGTGCCCGAGGTCACTCGGCGCAACCCGGCCAGGATCTCGGCGAGTTCGCTCTGGCCGTTGCCCTCGATGCCGGCCACGCCGACGATCTCCCCGGCGGCCACGTCGAAGTCCAGGCCGTGCAGGGACTGGCCGACCGGGGCCTCGTACCCGAGACTCCGTACCCGCAGGGTGACTTCCGCGGGGCGTGCGGGAGATCGGTCCACGTCCAGGGAAAGGTCGCGGCCGACCATCATGGAGGCGAGCGACCGCTCGGTGGCGTCCGCGGTGGCGACCGTGCCCACGAGGGAGCCGGCGCGCATCACGCTGACCTGGTCGCTGATCTCCCGTACCTCGCGCAGCTTGTGCGAGATGAACAGCACCGTCATCCCGCCGTCGCGCAGCCGGCGCACGGCGGCGAACAGGTCCTCGGTCTCCTGCGGGGTGAGCACGGCGGTGGGCTCGTCGAGGATCAGCACGCGTGCCTGCCGGTGGAGCGCCTTGAGGATCTCGGTGCGCTGCCGCATCCCGACGGACACCTCGTCGATACGGGCCTTGGGGTCGACGGCGAGTCCGGACTCCTCCGCGAGGCGGGCGGTCGTCTCCAGGGCGGCCTTCGCGTCGACCAGACCGCGACGGCCCGGTTCGACGCCGAGGACGACGTTCTGCGCGACGGTGAACGACGGCACCAGCATGAGGTTCTGGTGCACCATGCCCACACCCAGAGCGATCGCCGAGGCCGGGCCGCGCAGTACGCGGGGCCGCCCGCCGATCAGGACCTCACCGGCGGTGGGCTGCTCCAGGCCGTAGAACAACTTCATCAGCGTGGACTTGCCCGCGCCGTTCTCGCCGACGACCGCCCGGATCTCACCGGGCGGGACCTCCAGGTCCACGCCGCGCACCGCCCGTACCCCGTTGGCGTAGGTCTTGGTGACCGCGCGGGCGGCGACGGCCGGTCCGTCCTTGCCCCAGTCGGGCGGGGTTGGTTCGTTCATCATCGAGGCCGTTCGGCTAGAAGGCGCTGGGGACCGTGACGGAGCCGGACCTGACCTTGTCGGCGGCTTCCTGGACCTCGGTACGGATCGTCTCGGGCACCAGCTCCATGAAGTGGTCGTCGTTCACATAGCCGACGGCGTCGTCGGCGAGACCGACGGTGTCGACGGCGCCGTACTTCAGGGAGTCCTTCTGGTCCGCCCGCGCGGCCTTGTACAGGGCGGTGCCGACGTTCTTGAGGATGGATGTGACGACGGTGTCCTTCTGCGCCTGGTCCGTGAGCGTCTGGTACTGGTCGGAGTCGACACCGAAGGTGTACCGCTTGGCGGCGACGGCCGACTCGAAGGTGCCGAGCCCGGACAGTCCGGCGACCGGCCACACCAGCGCGGCGCCCTGGCCGTACATCGCCGTGCTGATCTCCTTGCCCTTGGCCGGATCGCCGAACGGCTTGTCGCCGCCCACGTACTGCACGAGGACGTCGGAGTTCTTTCCGCCGGCGGCCTTGAAACCCGCCTTGAAACCGACGACGAAGTCCTCGATGATCGGGATCTTCACCCCGCCGATTACGCCGACCTTCTTCTGCGATCCGGTGCCCTTGAGGGCTTTCGCGGCCACCAGCTTCTCGGCCAGGAATCCGGCGAGATAACCGCCCTCGTTCTGCTTGAAGGTGACCGAGTAGACGTTCTCGCACTTGTTGGAACAGGTGCCGTTCTTGCCGCTGTAGTCGACCGGTGCGTCGAAGAGCCAGAACTTCTTGTCCGGGAATTGCGGGGCGAGTTCGCCGATGTACTCGGTGACCTCGAAGGTGCCGGCGGCGAGGATGTCGTAGTCGTCGGCCGAGGCGGCGTCCTCGAAGCCGGGCTCCCACTTGGTGCGGTCGGAGCCCAGCTCGACCACCTTCAGGTCGTAGTCGAGGTCCTTCTCGACCTTCTTCAGGCCCTCGTAGGCGGAGTCGAAGAACGACTTGTCGCCCAGCCCGCCATTGATCACCAATTTGATGCGCAGCTTGTCGGAGGAGGCGTCGCCGGACTTCTCCCCGCCCGATCCTCCGCACGCGGTCAGTGCGAGCATCCCTGTCACCGCGAGGGCGGCGCTTCTTCCGTATCGCATCATCGATCTCCTGATCACTGTGTTCGCCCGGGTCAGTGGATGGGTTGACAGTAGAAAGTGCAAAACGTTTTGGCTACCTTCGCCGGTTTCTATTTGATTTCTACCGTGGGAATTTCAGACATCGGTGAGCAGTGCCGTGGCGGCGATGCGCAGCGCCCGTTCGAAACAGGTCTCGCGGTCCTCGGCGGTGAGGGCCTCACCCGCCCGGAGGTGGTCGGAGACGGTCAGCACGGTGAGTGCCTCGCCGCCCTCCGCGCAGGCCACGGCGTACAGTCCCGCCGCCTCCATCTCGACCGCCAGCGTGCCTCGGCGCTCCAGCGCCTCGTAGAGGGCAGGACGGTCCAGGTAGAAGTGGTCGCTGGTGAACACCGGCCCGATGTGCACCGCTCCGCCGCTCGACGGCTTCTCTCGCTCGGCGGCATCCGCCGCCGCCCGCAGCAGCCGGTACGAGGGGGCGAGGGAGAGAGTCACGCCGTCGACCAGGATGCGGCTGAGGCTGGAGTCGGTGTGCGCGGCGGAGGCGATCACCACATCCCGAACCGCGACCGACTCCGGGAGTGCGCCGGCCGTCCCGACCCGGACGATCCTGCGCACGCCGTAGTGGCGGAACAGCTCGGTCGCGTAGATCGACACCGAGGGGACGCCCATGCCGGAGGCGAGGACCGACATCGGCACGCCCCGGTGGCTGCCGGTGTAGCCGAGGATCCCGCGAACGTCGGTGACCTGCCGTGCGTCCTCCAGGAACGTCTCGGCGATCCGCCGGGCCCGGCGCGGATCCCCCGGCATCAGCACGAGCGGCGCGAAGTCGCCCGGGGCGGCCGCGATGTGAGGTGTGCCGGTGACGGACGTGCCCGCCCGGTCGGGCATCACAGCTCCGATCCCGCGAGCCAGCGCACCAGCCGGTCCCACAACTCGGCGTACCCCTCCCAGGCCAGGAACGGCGGCGGCGCCCAGTGCGGTGCGACGTCGGAGGTGAACGCCGCGGATCTGCCCGTGCCGTGGCCGCCGACGACGAGCAGGGGATGCCCGGCACACTTGGCCAGCAGTGACGCCTCCGGCCGCGCGGCGACCTCGTTGAGACCGAGCAGCACGGGCCACCTCCGCTCCAGTCCCCGTACGACAGGGTGTTCGCCCACCACCTCGGGCACGGCTCCGGCGGGCAGCTCCACCCGGTCGTCGCGGTCCGCCATCACCACCGGCAGGGCGGCGGCGAGCGGAGACCGCCCCCACCGTGCGCGGGCGTCGATGCCGCTGAACGTCAGATAGCCGCCGATCATCAGCACCCCGCCGCCCCGCTCCACGAAGGCGCGTACCAGCTCCGAGCGGTCGGGCGAGGGAACGGACCGGTTGAAGGTCTCGGGCGGGAGCTGAAAGCTGTTGGCGCCGACATCGCTGATGACCACGACGTCGTACGCGTCGAAGCCGTCCGGGGAGGCCGGAAGCCGGCTGGGTATCTCGTGCGAGGGCACGTAGGTCACCTCATGGCCGCGCGAGCGGAGCGCGTCGAGGAAGACGCCTCCGCCCTCGGTGTACTCGGAGCTGTGGAAGGCGTCGAAGCCCTTCTGGTGGACCGTGTACGTGAACCAGGACTCGCCCACAACGAGCACTCTGGGCATGGCGAACCGCCTTTCAGGCAGGGGGAATTGCCGCGCGGCACGGCAACTTCGCGCAACGCGGGGCAGTTGGGGGCAGGGAAAGGTCAGCGGGCGGCGGGCGCGGTGCTGCCGCGTACCTTCAGCTCGACGGGAAGGGTGTGCCGGGACGCGGGCGGGACCTCGCCCCGGGTGACGTACTGGAGGAGTTGCGCGGTCGCGGTCCGGCCCACGTCGTAGGCCGGCTGGTGGACGGTGGTGAGGGGCGGATGAGCCAGCAAGGCCGCCCGGATGTCGTCGAAGCCCACCACCGAGACGTCGTCCGGGACCGACAGATCTGCCTCCCTCAGTGCCAGGAGGGCACCGAAGGCCATCAGGTCGTTGGCGGCGAACACGGCCGTGCAGTCCTCGGGGAGACCGCCGTCCTGGAGGAGTTCGGCGACGAGGCGGTATCCGGAGTCCTCCTTGAAGTCACCGACGCGCTCGACGACCTCGCCCCGGAAGGCCCGTACGAAGCCGTTCGCCCGGGAGAGGCTGCTCTTCAGACCACGCGGACCGGTCAGCATCAGGGTCCGGCGGTGGCCGAGCGACCGCAGGTGCTCGCCGACCAGCCGTCCGCCCGCCTCGTGGTCGGCGGTGGCGATGAGGGCGCCTTCGAGGCCCTCGACCTCCTCGTCGGCGAGCGCGATGGGGAACTTGCCCATGAGCGCCTCCAGCCTCCGCCGGGACGGCGGGGACCCCGAGGCGTACACCATGCCGTCGATGAACCGGCTGCGGATCATGCCGAGATAGCGGTCCTCGCGCTCGGGGTCGAACTCGGTGTTGCACAGGATCAGCCCGTATCCGAGGTCGTGGGCGGCGTCCTCGGCGCCCTTGGCCAGCTCCGCGAAGAAGGTGTTGCTGATGTCGGGGATCAGCAGGCCGATCACCGAGGTGGACCCGGCCTGGAGGCTGCGGGCCAGGGAGGCCGGGACGTAGCCGAGGCGGTTGACGACGCTGCGCACCCGGGCGGCTGTGTGCTCGTTGACCGGCCGGTTGCCGCTCAGTACGTGGGAGACGGTGGTGGCGCTGACCCCGGCCGCCGCGGCCACGTCCTTTATGGATGCTGGTCTGCGTACCGTGGAATGCCCAGGCGTCCCGTAGGGCTCACGGGTCATAGTGCTGCACCGCTCTTCCGTGGGAGGTGTCGAGGATCCGGGCCACGCGGGCGTCGGCCTCGTCCAGCAGCGCGGGCACGTCCACGGTCAGCAGGCGGCCGTCGCGCATCAGGACGCGGCCGTCGACGACGACCGTCCGTACGTCACTGGCGCGGGCGCTGTAGACCAGTGCGGCGCGCGGATCGTGCAGCGGACGGCAGTGCAGTCCCGACAGATCGGTGAGGACGATGTCGGCGCGCATGCCGGGCTCCAGCGCGCCGATCTCCTTCTGCAGGCCGAGGGCTCTGGCTCCTCCTCGCACAGCCAGCCGCAGGGTGTCGGAGACGGTCATCCAGGTGGCGTCCCGTACTGCCTGCTTCTGGGTGAGGGCGACCAGCCGCAGCGCCTCCCACACGTCGAGCGTGTTGTGGCCGGCGGCACCGTCCGTGCCGACGGCGACCGCGACTCCGGCGTCGAGCAGGTCGCGGACCGGGGTGAGCGGGGACAGGGCGTGCTTGAGATACACCTTGGGGCAGCAGGCCACGGCCGTCGTGTCCGCGTACTCGGCCAGCAGCGGCAGGTCCTGCTCGACGATTCCGCAGCCGTGCGCGATCAGGGCGCCGGCGTCCAGGATCCCCGTCTCGTGCAGCACTCGGACCGGTGTGATGCCACGCCGCGCCACACTGGATTGCGTCTGCTCCAGGTGCTCGGCGGCATGAATGTGCACGCGCAGGTCGAGCCGCCGCGCGTGCGCGGCCAGGGTCCGCAGATCGCCGTCGTCGACCGTGTAGGGGGCGTGCGGCCCGAGCGAGACGGTCACCCGGCCCCCGGCTCCGCCGTGCCACGCCTCCGCGAACCCCACGGTGGCTTCCAGGGCTTCCGCACCCCGGCTGCTGAAATACGTGGGCGCGATGTCGGCCCGCAGGCCGGTCTCGGCGACCGCCTCGGCGATCTGCTCGGGGAAGAAGTAGTGGTCGGCGAAGGTGGTCACCCCGGAACGGATCATCTCCGCGCAGGCCAGCCGGGCCCCGAGCCGCACGTCGGCGGCGGTGAGGTTGGACTCCATCGGCCAGACGCGGTCGTTGAACCACTCCTCGACCGTCACGTCCTCGGCAGCACCGCGCATCAGCACCATGGGGCTGTGCGTGTGCGCGTTGACCAGGCCCGGAACGGCCAGTAGCCCACGCCCGTCGATCACGTCCGCCGCGTGGCCCGGGTCGGCGGCGTCGGTCGGCCGGATCTCCTCGATGAGGCCGTCCGCCACCACGATGTCCCGCGCCCGCAGCACCTCGCACTCGCCCTCCGGCGGGACCCGCAGCACGTCAGGGCCCCTCACCAGGAGGCGGCCGGTCGACGGAGGCGTTCTGTCGCTCATGCGGCACAAGCTAGATATCCAAAACGTTTTGCACAATCCCCGGTTTTCTGGGAGCCGCTCGCGGTACCGAGGACGGTCCCGTCCTCATGGTCCACGGGAAGTGCTGCAGGGTGTGACCGTACTGGAACGGTGAGTTCCCGGCGCCGCCAAGGGGGTACTCGAAGTCCCACTCCCGAATCGAGGTGGTGGTGACGGTCGTGTGCGGATCCGGATCGAAGAGTCCCGCGACCTACGAAGGCGCCTCACCGGAGGCGATCGTCCAGCACTACGACTTCCTGGGTGACTTCTACCGACTGTTCCCGGGGCCCGCGCTCGTCTACTCGTACGGCATGTGGCAGGAGGGCGACACCCTGGAAACGGCCCAGCTCCACAAGCTCGACCACTTCGCCGAGGCCGCGCACGCCGTCGGCGCGGGACGGGTGCTGGACGTCGGCTGCGGTTGGGGCAGTCTCCTGCGCCGACTGGTCGAGGAGCACGGCGTCGACCCTGCGGTGGGACTCACCTTCTCCGCACTATGCCAAGGTGCCCGCCGAGACCGTCTCCCTGCCGACCGACGATCCGAGCAGTGAGCCTCATCCCATGCGAGCGAACGCAGAACAGCCAGTCAAAGACGGGTTGCCACGCGGACCAGGTCGGCGACCGCGCGAAGTCGGCTCTGCGGGGGCCAAGCGAGCACCGTTGTCACGGGCGGAGCATCCAGGACCGGCACGGCGGCGAGATCCCGGCGCAGTTCGGTGCTGGCGGACTCGGGGATGATCACAGTGGCACGGCCGAGCGCGATCAGCTGGAAGAGCTGTGCCAGGTTCCGTACCTCTGCCCCTGGTCCCTCCGGGTAGTTGCCATCAGGACCGGGCCAGCGCGCCATCGGGAGGGCCGGCAATGCGGTGACCTCGGACACCCGGATCTGTGAGCGGCCTGCCAGCGGGTGAGAAGTGGGCAGGATCGCCACCTGTCCCTCGGCATACAGAATTTCGGTGTCGAGTCCGGCCGCCGAATCGAAGGGCAAGTGCAGCAGAGCCACATCGGCTTGCCCGTTCTGCAGCAGTTTCTCTTGCTGATGCGCCTCGCAGAGCAACAGATCGACGATGGCTGCGCCGGGCTCCGCACGGTAGGCATCGAGGAGTTTGGCCAGCAACTCGCCGGCGGTGCCGGATTTGACGGCGAGGACCAGGCGGGGGCGCCGTTGCGCAGCCTGCTGGGTACGCCGCTCAGCTGCGGCCACCGCGCTGAGGATCGCGCGCCCCTCGGACAGCAGCACGGCCCCGGCCTCGGTGAGCGTGACCTTGCGGCTGGTGCGCTCCAACAGCGTGACCCCGAGCTGCCGTTCGAGCCGGGCGACGGCGCGGGACAGGGGCGGCTGGGCTATCTCCAGACGCTGGGCGGCCCTGCCGAAATGCAGTTCCTCGGCGACGGCGACGAAGTACCGCAGCTCGCGTATCTCCATGCGCTCACCGTAACTGCGGCGGACGTCGATCGATGTCGCTCAGGTATCGCTGCATTACCGAGATGGTGTTGGTGCCTGGTCGACACGCGGCCATGCTCGCTGTCATGAGTGAGAAGACAATCGCGCTGGTCACCGGCGCGAACAAGGGAATCGGGTACGAGATCGCGGCCGGGCTGGGCGCAATGGGCTGGAGCGTCGGTGTCGGCGCCCGGGACGAGCAACGTAGGACGGACGCCGTGGCGAAACTGCGCGCGGCAGGTGCCGACGCGTTCGGCGTGCCCCTGGACGTGACCGACGACGAGAGCGTGAGTGCCGCGGCGCAGCTGATCGAGGAGCGAGCGGGACGCCTTGACGTGCTGGTCAACAACGCCGGCGTCGCAGGCGGCTGGCCGGAGGAGCCTACGACCATCGACCTGGAGACCGTGCGGCGGCTGGTGGAGACCAACGTCATCGGCGTCATCCGGGTAACCAACGCGATGCTGCCGCTGCTGCGCCGCTCGGCGCACCCACGGATCGTCAATCAGTCCAGCCATGTCGGCTCTCTGGCCCTGCAGACCACGCCCGGTGTCGATCTCGGAGGGATCAGCGGCGGCTACGCGCCGACGAAGACCTACCTCAACGCCGTCACCATCCAGTACGCCAAGGAGCTGAGCGGCACCCACATTCTGATCAACAACGCCTGCCCCGGCTACGTGGCCACCGACCTCAACGGGTTCAGCGGTACTCAGACCCCTGAGCAGGGTGCGGCGATCGCCATCCGGTTGGCGGCTCTGCCCGACGACGGCCCCACCGGTGAGCTGTTCGACGACAACGGAGTCGTGCCATGGTGATGCTCTGATGTTGCCGGGTCCGGGTAAGGGGGCGGACTTCGTCCCAGCGACCGAGCTGGACGACGCCGAGCGGGCCGCGTTCGCCGAGCAGGACCTCCGGGCTGCTCCGGCCCCGCAAGAGCGGGCCGGAGCAGCCCGGAGGTCCCTGTCGGCGCCCTCACGCTGCCGGCACCAGCTGTTCAAGCCGTTGCGGCGGGTCATCGAGTCGGTCAAGGAGACCTTCAAGGGCCAACTCGACCTCGAACAGCACCGAGGGCGCACCCCCGGCGGTGTCATCGCCGGCATCATGCAGCGAATCCTCGCGATGACCGCCGCTATCTGGCACAACGACCACACCGACCTCTACGAGAGCGTCAGAAACGTACGCGAGGGCATCCACGCATCGCGCAAGGTCTTCCCGAGTGCTTCCTGCCGACCCGCGCCGAGCTGACCGAGGCCGCCCGGGACCTGTTCACCGTACGTGAGACGCGCAGCGACCCGGACGACGGCGTACGGACCGTCGAGTGCCGGCCGAAAGGCCCTGGCCAACCGGGAACGCGGTGCCGAACTCATCGGCTGGACAACGGTTTCCGACATCATCCGACAGCAGCGCGCGAGCCGAAGTTGATGCGCGAGAGCTGTTTCACCGCTCTCCGCCACGGCCCTCGAAAAGGGTTGACCGGGAAATCGTCCGCGCCAGGCCCGTACAGCCCGGCGCGTGCCAGAATCGCACCGTGGATGGGGGGATCCTCGAACGCGACCACGAGCTCGGCAGACTGGCCGCCGCCGCGCGGGACGCGGCCGATGGAGCCGGTTCGGTGGCGCTTGTCTTCGGCGAGGCGGGCATCGGCAAGTCGAGCCTGGTGAAGGCCATGCCGGGAGCGCTGCCCGCCGGGGCGCGCGTCCTGGTGGGGGAGTGCGACGATCTCGCGACGCGACGGCCACTGGGACCGTTCCGCGACCGCGTCGGCAGCGTCGATACGGACCTGGCGCGGACGCTCACGGAGGGCGGCGACCGGCCTCGGGTGTACGACGCCCTGCGCGCGGAGCTGACCGCGGCCCCGCACCCCGCGGTCCTCGTCGTCGAGGACGTGCACTGGGCCGACGAGGCCTCGCTCGACGCGCTGCGGTTCCTGGTGCACCGTGTGGAACGGCTCCCGGCGGTACTGGTCCTGACCTACCGGGACGACGAACTGGACCGCCGCCACCCCCTGCACCACCTCCTCGGCCAGGTGTCCCGGGCCGAACGCGTGCACCGCCTCCCGCTGTCCCGGCTCTCCCCGGGCGCCGTACGCACACTGAGCACGCTGAGCCGCATGGACCCCGCTGAGGTGTACGCGGTGACGTCGGGCAATCCGTTCTTCGTCGCCGAGGTGGTGGCGGCCGGCGGCACCGGAGGCGTACCGCCGACGGTGGTCGACGCCGTACTGGCCCGTCTGCGCGGCCTGGACGACCGCACCCGGGACGCACTGGAGCAGCTCGCCATGGTGCCCTCCGCCGTCGAACGCCCCCTCGTCGACGCGCTGCTCACGGACGGTGTGGCCGAACTGGCGGCGGCCGAACAGCGCGGACTGCTGACCGTGACACCCGAACGGGCCGGTTTCCGCCACGAGTTGATCCGCCGGGCCGTCGCCGACTCGCTGCCCGCCGCTCGGCGCATCGAACTCAACCGCCGTGTCCTCGCCGCGCTCGTCGCGACCCCCGGCTCCGACCCGTCCCGCGTCGTCCACCACGCGGCGGAGGCGGGAGACCAGGAGGCGATCGCACGGTACGGCCCCGACGCCGCCCGTGACGCCGCCGGCGCGGGCGCGCACCGCGAAGCCGCGGCCCACCTGCGGCTCGTCCTGCGGCAGCGCGACCGCTTCGACGCACCCGAACTGGCCGACCTGCTGGAGCGGTACGCCGTCGAGAGCTACACCATCGCGGACTCCGCGGCCGCCGTCGAGGCCGAGCGGGACGCGGTCAGGCTGCGGCGCTTCCTCGGCGACACCCGGGCGCTCGGCGCGGACCTGCGCTGGCTGTCGAGAATCCACTGGTGGGCGGGCGACGCCGACGAGGCCCAGCGTGCCGCGCGGGAGGCCATCGCCGTACTGGAGACGGCGGGTGACGACCGGCTGCTCGCGCTCGCCCTCAGCAACACCTCCCAGCTCCACATGCTCTCCGACCGCACAGCGCAGGCCATCGACTTCGGTGAACGCGCCATCGACCTCGCCCGCCGGACGGGCGACTCGGCGATCCTCGCGCACGCCCTCAACAACGTCGGCTCCGCCCGCTGGCGAGCCGGCGATCCGCTGGGCCGGGCCCAGTTGGAGGAGAGCCTGAAGGTCGCGCTGGCGGCCGGAGAGGTCGAGCACGCCTGCCGGTCGTACGCCAACCTCATCTGGACGCTCCTCGAACGCCTCGAGTACGCCGAGGCCGACCGCTTCCTCGCCCCCGGCATGGAGCTCGCGGACCGCGCGGAACACCTCGGCTTCCTGAGCTACCTCCACGTCTGCATGGCGCTGCGCCGCTTCGCCGCCGGCGCCTGGGACGACGCGGAGAAGCACGCCGAGATCGGCTCCCACGAGTTCGTGCCCGCCCGCTGCCCCGCGCTGACCGTCCTCGCCCGGGTACGCGTCCGTCGCGGCCGGAGCGGCGGCGACGAACTGCTCGCCCGGGCCTGGGAGATCGCCGTACGCACGCGGGAACTGCAGCGCACGGGCCCGGTCGCGGCGGCCCTCGCCGAGGCCGCCTGGCTTCGAGGCGATCACTCGGCGGTCGTCGAGGCCGCGGGCGAGGTCTTCGAGCAGGCACGCCGACTGTGCGCCGTGCCGCACCGGGCCGAACTCGGCTACTGGCTCACCAAGGCCGGACACCCCGTACCGGCGGATGGTTCGGAGCATCCGTACGCGCTCCAGACCGCCGGCCGATGGCGCGAGGCGGCGAAGGTCTGGCTGGCCGTCGGCTGCCCGTACGAGCATGCCGCCGCCCTCGCCGAGAGCCCGGACCCGGACGACAAGCTCGCCGCCCTCGCCGGTCTGGACGCCCTCGGCGCGGAACCCGTCGCCCGCCTCGTCCGCGGTGAGCTGCGCCGGCTCGGTGTGCGCCACATCCCGCGCGGCCCGCTCGCCGCGACGCGGGAGAACCCCGCCGGCCTCACCGAGCGCCAGCTCCAGGTCGTGCGGCTGCTGGCCCAGGGCCTGACCAACCCCGAGATCGCCGAGCGGCTCGTGGTGTCGGTCCGCACGGTCGACAACCACGTCTCCGCCGTACTCGACAAGCTCGGTGCCCGCACCCGGCGCCAGGCCACCGCCCGCGCCACGGAGCTGGGCATGCTGCCCGGGAGTGAGACGTAGGCAGCCCAGAGGTAGGTAGCCGCCGACCCCGAGCTGAGTGGCGGGCACGGATATCTGAGCCCGGGATACCGGACTAGAACTTGCGCATCGAAGGGGCCCGAAACCGGGCCCGGATCGGGGGATACGCATGTCCATCACACCGGCACAGGCAGCCCGTCAGGAACTCACCGGATTCAAGGGCCAGTTGATCGGGCCCGACGACTCCGGTTACGACGAGGCCCGCGCCGTCTACAACGCGATGATCGACCGGCGGCCCGCCCTGGTGGCGCGCTGCACCAGCGCCGAGGACGTGACGCACGCCGTCGGATTCGCCCGTGACCACGGTCTGCCGCTCGCGGTACGCGGCGGCGGACACCACGGGGCCGGCCTCGGGAGCTGCGACGACGGCGTGGTCGTCGACCTGTCCCCGCTCAAGGACGTCGAGGTCGACCCGCGGGGCAGGACGGTCCGCGTCGGCGGAGGCTGCGTCTGGGGCGAGGTGGACCGCGCGACCAACGCGCACGGTCTGGCGACCCCGAGCGGCATCATCTCCACGACCGGCGTCGGCGGCCTCACCCTGGGCGGCGGCCTCGGTCATCTCACCCGCAAGTGCGGGCTGACCATCGACAACCTGCTGGAGGCCGAACTCGTCCTGGCCGACGGCGAGCACGTGCGCGCCGGCGCCGACGAGAACACCGACCTGTACTGGGCGATCCGCGGCGGAGGCGGCAACTTCGGAGTCGTCACCTCGTTCCGGTTCCGGCTGCACGAGGTGAGCACGGTCGTCGCGGGACCCACCTTCTGGCCCGTCGAACTCGGCACCGAAGTCCTCGCCGCCTACCGCGACTTCATCCGGCACGCGCCCCGCGAGCTGAACGGCTTCTTCATGTACGGCTCCGTTCCGCCGGCCCCGCCGTTCCCCGAGGAACTCCACCTGCGCAAGGTCTGCGGCGTCGTGTGGTGCCGCATCGGGGACGACACGGACGCGGCGGCCAGGGAGATGGCACCGCTCCTCGACGCCCTGCCCGAGCCGCTGCTGCACGGCCCCGCGCCGATGCCGCACCCCGCCATCCAGTCCGCGTTCGACGGGCTCTACCCGCCCGGCGACCAGTGGTACTGGCGCGCGGACTTCGTCAACGAGATCCCCGGCGACGCGGTCGACGCGCACGCCAAGTTCGGCGCCGAACTGCCGACCTGGAAGTCGACGATGCACCTGTACCCGATCGACGGCGCGGTCCACGACCACGCCCCGACCGACACCGCGTGGAGCTACCGCGACGCCCGCTGGGCGTCCGTCTACGCGGGCGTGGACTCCGACGCGGCCAACGCCGACCTCGTCAGGCGGTGGACCGTCGACTACTTCGACGCCCTGCACCCGTACTCGGCCGGCGGCGCCTACGTGAACATGATGATGGACGAGGGCCAGGAGCGCGTACGGGCGAGCTACCGCGACAACTACGCGCGCCTGGCCCGGATCAAGGCCGACCGCGACCCGGGGAACCTGTTCAGGCTCAACCAGAACATCCAGCCGGCCGCGCGGTCCTGATCAAGGATCCAGCGGGTTCACCAGGGGTTTACGGCTTGCGGGCGATGCCCCCGTAGACATCCGTCGGCTCCGGGGTGGCGCCCGGCTCGGGGCGCCACAGCGGGCAGGAGACGATGCCGGGCTCGAGCAGTTCCAGGCCCTCGTAGTAGGCGGCGACCTGCCGCGGGCTGCGCAGCACGTACGGTACGGCGCCGGTGTCGTCGTACCCCTCCTGGGCCCGCTTGAGCTCGGCGTCGGTGTCGGTGCTGTCGTAGTGCACGAAGTAGCTGCCCGACGGCAGGGCGGCCTGGAGTCGGCGGACGATCGACTTGGCCTCTTCGTAGTCCTGGATGTGGCCCAGGATGCCCATCAGCATCAGTGCGACGGGCTTGCTGAAGTCCAGGATCTCGCTCGCGGCCTCGATGATCTTCTCGGGCTCGTGCAGGTCCGCGTCGATGTAGTCGGTGACACCCTCGGGGGTGCTGGTGAGCAGGGCCTGGGCGTGACGCAGGACCAAGGGGTCGTTGTCGACGTAGACGATCCGGGACTCGGGGGCGATGCGCTGGGCGACCTGGTGCGTGTTGTCGTAGGTGGGCAGGCCGGTGCCGATGTCCAGGAACTGGCGGATGCCCAGTTCGCCGGCGACGAACGTCACGGTGCGGATCAGATAGCCGCGGGAGGCGCGGGCCATCGTCTCGATGTTCGGGGCGATCTCACGATAGGCGTCGCCCGCGACCCGGTCGACCTCGTAGTTGTCCTTCCCGCCCATCCAGTAGTTCCAGATGCGGGCCGAGTGCGGCACCGTGGTGTCGATCTTGGACAAAGCCTCTTGGTCGGGGGTGCTCTGGCCGTCTGCCATGGGATGTCTCCTGCCGTGCGTCACGCGGTCAGCAACTAACCTACCGTCAACTTCCGTCTGGATCGCCCCAGTTGAGAAGGTGGGGCGGCGGGTGCACGGATGGGGTGGCCGGGGCCGCCGACATCGAGAGTGACGACGGGGACGTGCTGGGCGAGGGTGCGGAACGCCCGCTGGTAGGCGTCGGCCACCTCGGCGCTCTCGGCGTCCGGCTCGCGCTGGGAGTCCGTCAGATGGATCAGGGCGCCGTCCCGTTCGGCCACGGACTCGGCGAAGTCGAGCGCCTCGATCCACGTCACCCGGGAGTGTCCGTGAAGCAGCGGCCCGTGGACGAGCTCCTGGATGATGCCGCCGTCGATGGCCAACCGGCCGGGTGCGGCGAGGAGTTCACGGTACGGACGGATCGGGTCCACGTGGTGCAGATGGCCCCGCGAACGTCTGATCAGGAATCCGTTGCGGGCCAGCTCGGCGAGCAGCCCGTTCCTGCCGATGCCGTCGGGGCCCTCGACGACCAGCGTCCGGCACCGGGTGACGGCCTCATGGAGCGTGCGCATACCACTCCCTCCAGAACGACCGACTTCCTCAGTGTGACCGGGCGACCCGCACGGCGGGAGTGCGCGTGCGGGTTGTCCGGTTGTGCGGGCGTAGTGGTGGACGGTTGTGCGGGCGTGGTGGTGCTGCCCTGTGCGGGCGAGCGGTGGCGTCCGAGCGGGCTCGGACGCACGACCGTCTGCGGGCTGTCAGGCGACGAGGAAGTCGGCCTGGCCGGACTTCGCGCCCTCCAGGAACGAGATCATCTCGTCCCGGGTGTAGATCAGCGCGGGTCCGTCCGGGTCCGTCGACTGGCGCATCGCGACGCTGCCGTCGGGCAGCCGTTTGGCCTCGACACAGCTCCCGCCGTTGGTGCCGCTCCAGGGCTTCTGCCAGCCCTCGGTTCCCAGATCGATGGCGGGCATGCCGCTGTAGATGGGGTCCATGGAACTCATGGCTCACAACTCCTTACGCAGTTCACCCAGGATGGTCCTGGTTCGAGCGACCGGTTCCGCCTGCACGGACATCCGGTCCATTACTTCGAGGTACGTCACGACGTCGGTGGGCTGGTCGACATAGACCGAACCGACGAGGCTCTCGGTGTAGACGACGTCGGGAAGTTCGGAGAAACCGAAACGGAAGTAGTGGAAGGGGCCGAACGCGCCGGGGTGGGCTCCCACTCCGAACGGGAGTATCTGGATGCGGACCTTCGGCATGTCCAGGGCCTCGTTCAGCCGGTCGATCTGGGCCCGCATCACCTCGGCCCCGCCCACCGGCCGGCGCAGCACCGTCTCGTCCAGGATGGCCCAGACGGCCGGTGAGTCCGGCTTGGCAAGCAGGTCCTGGCGCTTCACGCGCAGGGCGACGCGGCGGGCGATGTCCTCCTCGGTCGCGTTGGGAAACCCGACGTGCATCAGCGCGGCGGCGTAGTCGTACGTCTGCAACAGACCCGGAACGTAGTGGGGTTCGTAGAGACGGATGACGCTGGCTTCGCTCTCCAGGCTCACGTACGCGCTGAACCACTCCGGCAGCACATCGCGGTACGAGTACCACCAGCCGGGCTGGTTGGCCTCCCGGGCCATGGTGAGGAAGTCGTCGATCTCCGCGCCCGGAACCCCGTAGGTGTGCAGCAACTCCCTCACGTACGGGATACGGAGCCCCACCTCGGCCTTCTCGATCCGACGGATCGTCAGAGGGGTGACCTCGATGGCCCGTGCCGCGTCCTCGAACGAGACTCCGGCCTGTTCCCGAAGGTGCCTGAGCCGCTTTCCGAGGACCATCCGCAGGACGGTCGGTGCGCTGCCGCCCGAGCGGTTGTCGCTCACGTCCTACCTCCCTGAACGGCGTTCACAGCGTGCAGTGTGCCATGCGGTCGCTGACAGAGACAGGGCGATACGGATCGTTCTGAAATTATCAGAACGCTTGTTGCGGGTTGAGCCTGTCGGCCATCATAGTGATCGTGTGACCTGCCGCACAGTGGGCGGCGACGGCGTCCGACCGCGCTCCACCGCCCTGGAACTGACGCCCCGACAGGCAGGGGGGCGCTGCCGCAGTACCGTGATGCGAGACCTGGATGGCCACCGTGAGTGACGGACAATCGAGGAGCCCGGGCAGGGGGCCCGCCGGGGCCAACAAGGCGCTGGCGGCCGCTCTCAGAGACGCCGGCTGTTCCTACGCCTCACTCGCCCTGCGGGTCAACGAACTGGGCCGCCGTCAGGGCGCGGACTCCAACTACGACAAGGCGTCGGTCACCCGCTGGCTGAACGGCCAGCAACCACGGGGAAACACACCGGAGTTGATCGCCGCCGTCCTGTCCGAGCGACTCGGCCGCGCCGTCTCACCCACGGATCTCGGCTTCCTGCCCGACCAGCAACGCCCGGTCGCGGCCAGGGCCCTCGTGTACCGGGAAGACCTGGCGGACACCTTGCACACTCTGGCCGAACTGGGCTCCACCGACATCTCCCGCCGCAGCCTCCTGGGTGCGGTCCCGTTCGTCGCGGGCGCCCTGACGAACCCACAGCGCGAATGGCTGCTCTGGCTGGTGGAGAACGTCGAACCGCAAGCCGCCGCCCGGCTGGTACCGGTGGGCGACGGCGGGCCCGTCGAGCAGGTCCACGCCATGATCAGCATGTTCGACCAGATGGACAACCACTACGGCGGCGGCGGGGTGCGCACCAGCATCGTGCACTACCTGTCCACCGAGGTCGTGCCCATGCTGCAGCGCCGCGGCACGCCCACCCACCAGCGGCGCCTGCTGTACGCGGCCGCGGCCCGCCTCGCCGCGATGGCCGGCTGGAGCTCGTACGACGCGGGGGAGTACGGGCTGGCGCAGCGCTACATGACCCAGGCGCTGAGACTGTGCGCCGAGGGTCGTGACCGCGTCCTGGGCGGCCAGATTCTGGCCGGTCTGTCCCACCTGGCCACCAACCTCGGCCGCCCGGACGAGGGAGTGGCGCTGGCCAGGGTCGGCATCGCCACCGCGAAGGACTCGGGCAGCCCGCTCGGCCTGATGCGCCTGTACGCCATGTCGGCGCGCGGTCACGCGGCGCAGGGCCGCTCGGGCGAGACGTCCGAGGCCCTGCGCCTGGCGGAACAGCAACTGGACGCGAGCCGGGGAGCCGCTCAGGAGTCCGCCTGGGTCCGCTTCCTCGACCACCACTACCTGCAGGCGGAGTCGGCCCTGTGCTTCCGCGACCTCGGCCTCGCCGCACAGGCGGAGCGCACGGCCGGGGAGTCCGTCGGCGCCAACGCCGACCGGCGCCGGCGCCAGGCCATCAGCCGTTCGGTACTGGCGACCGCGCACCTCCAGCAGAACCGGCTGGACGAGGCCATCGGCACGGCCACCGAGGCGCTCGACACCCTCAGCACGGTGCACAGCGAGCGTTCCATACAAGCCCTGCGCGACTTCCGCCGGAGGCTGGAGCCCCGCCGCCACGAGCCGCTGGTCCAGGACTTCGAGCGCAGATCCCGCCCGGTGCTGGGGGCGGCGGCATGACGACCTGGACAGACGTGACCGGCCGGCCCGACGGTTCAGTAGCCGTCGGGAGAGGGGGCGTTCTGGGCGCGGTCGACGGGCAGATTGGCACCGGAGATCCCGCTCGACCAGTCGGACAGCAGGAACACCACCACGCGCGCGACCTCCTGCGGCGCGACCGGCTCGCCACCCGGCAACTCCGCCGCCGCGAACGCGGCGAAGGCCTCGGGATCCTCCCTGCGCATACGGTCCCAGCGCCTGCCCGGGATGAGCATCGACCCCGGCGAGACGGCGTTCACCCGGATCCCGTCAGGACCGAGTTCGCGGGCCAGCGAGGCGGCCAGGTGGATCTGAGCGGACTTCGCCGTCCCGTACTGCGCGTTCGGGCCGGGCTTCCAGCCGGAGATCGACGAGATGACCACGACAGACCCGCCACCGGCCGTGCGCAGAAACGGGACCGCGGCCCGCACCAGCCTCGCCGTGTGCCCGACGTTCAGTTGCCAGGTCGCGGCCCAGTCGTCGGCGTCCGCCTGTTCGAGGCCGCGTCCACGGGAACCGCCCGCGCAGGCCACCACCCCGTCCAGACCGCCAAAACGTGTCGCAGAGGCCGCGACGAAACTCTCCAGCCGCTCCGGTTCGGTGACGTCGAGGGCCTCCGTGAACAACCGGCCGGACTCCGCGGCGGCCAGCGACACCTCGAGAGCTTCCAGGTCCGATGCGGTACGCGCACAGGTCGCCACGCGGGCCCCCTCGTCCGCCAGAAGCCGCACGATCTGCTCGCCGAGTCCGCGCGTGCCCCCGGTGACCAGCACGCGCTTGCCGCTCACGCCGGGCCGGACGCGGTCGCCGTGCCCGCCTGCCGGTGCTCGGCCTTCGCTCACATCGCTCACGCGATCGAACATACATGCCACTCCACTGCGCGCCCGCACCACACCACTACGCGCCTGCAACCGGACAACCCTCGCACCCCCTGGTGGATCCACCGCTCCGGCCGGTTGGCTGCACGAGCAGCCACCGAGACCGTCCCCCAATCCGTGCTGCACACGAAGGAGGCACGATGACGGCATCCAGGGCGCCTCGGCGGCCGTCGCCCTCACTGGCGCATGGCGCGGACCGTGACGCGCCCACCGCTCAGACATGGCCCGGTGAGACAGCCCCGGCAGTCCCGGCAACCGCGGGGGTGCCGGTCGTTCCGGTCGCCGTGAAGGAGCCCCGTGTCCTTCGAACCGTGGTCCCCGCCGAGCCGTCGCGTGCCTCGGGCGTACGGCGCATGGTCGCCGAACAGCTCTCGTACCTGCGGCTGTCGGCCGAACAGCTCGACAACGCCGTCCTGGCCACGGACGAACTGTTCGCCAACGCCGTCAGACACGGCAGCCCCGACCCCGGCGACACGATCACCGTCACGGTCGAGTACACCGCTCACGAGGTACGCGTGACGGTCGCCGACCGCTCGCCCGGGCTCCCCCGGTTCCGCACGGCGGATCTGGCCGGGGAGTCAGGACGCGGACTCGCCATCGTGGCCGCGCTCGCCGACGACTGGGGCACAGCACCGCCCGGCCCCGGTGAGGCGGGGAAGCGGGTGTGGTTCACGTTGGAGCTTCGGGGGATCTGATGAACGCTGCGGCTGGGGAAAGGCGTACGGGGCTCGCGGGCGACGCGGGATCAGAGGGGCGTACGGGGCTCGAGCATGACGGGGCCTGGGACGAACGCGTGGGACTCGCGCATGACGAGGAGGAGGTGCGAGAGGCACAGCCGATGGTGGTCCCGGCCCTCGCGGCCGCCCTCGCCCGCGAACTGGCCCGCAGGGTGGACGAGGACCAGCGGCTGATGAGGGAAGCGCACACGAGCCCCACGCAGACCTCGCGACGACGCATCGCCGAGTGTCGAAGGGACAACGCGGAGGCTCTCAAGATGATTGTCCGACGCCACGGGTGGCCGACCGCCGACCTGGTCGGCGCACCTGCCTCCACGGCGGCCCTGATGATCCTGCTGCACGCCCCGGACCTCGACTTCCAGCTCGCGTGCCGCGACCTGATCGCCCAGGCCACGGCAGACGGACGCTGCCCCGCACCGCATCACGCGTA
Source organism: Streptomyces sp. 2A115 (assembly GCF_052245575.1). NCBI lineage: Bacteria > Bacillati > Actinomycetota > Actinomycetes > Kitasatosporales > Streptomycetaceae > Streptomyces > Streptomyces sp. 2A115. Next base: position 75,535 of record NZ_JBQQCG010000002.1, read on the forward strand.
CATCGCCGATCACTGCGCCGTCGAGCAGGGCCAGCCGCAGTTCTACGGAACCCGTGTCGACCCGGCGACGTTCCGCCCGTACCCGGTCCGCCAGCCCCAGACCCTCGACGAGCGCCGCCGGGACGTCGGACTGGGTCCCCTCGACGAGCAGATGCGGACGCTGCGCGTGAGCTGCTGACGCCTGGGCGGGCAGGTGACGCCGGGGCCTACGGCTCCAGACGCAGCTGCCGCTCCTGCTCCTGGTCGCCGGACGCCGTTCCCTCGTCGTGAACGGTGAACGCTTCGGCCAGCGTCCGGCCGGCCCGGCGCACCGCCTCGGGGGTGCCCTGCAGAGTTACGGTCACGGGCGCCGAGAGTGGTGGGGCGGGTTGTGTGACGGTTGTGCCGTTGGTCGGCACGTCGTTGTCGAAGGTGGCCGTGTGGACCATGTCGTCCCCGTTGCCCGGCATATCGTCCGCCGTTCCGAACGCGGCTTCGAGGGTATGGACGACCACCCGCGCGTCGGCGACCGTGCCGCCACTGAGGGTGACCGTCAGAGCGAGATGCGTGCCAGATGTCATGACCAGACACCTTCCCCTGTGCGGATGTGCGCCAGTCCGTCCGAGTAACCGATCACCCATTCGGCAAACGGCGGATCCTCCGCGAACGGCGGCTCCTCACACTCGCGTATACGTGAGCCGTTGGCCGTTCGACAGCTCACGTACGAGCGTGTCGCCCTCGGTGTGCACCGTGGAGGAGCCGCCGAACTGGCAGGGGCCGGAGGACTTCGCCCGGTCGACCGCGGGCGGGGCGAACCGTATCGGGCTGTCCGTGTCCCCGGTGGAGACCAGGTTCATGTCGGCCTCACAGTGGTCGCTGCTGCCGTCCGAGACCAATGCGGCGGCCGGGCTGCCCACCGCCTTCTGCTCGATGGTCATCCGCTGCGTGCCACCGTCGGCCAGGGGCCGCCGCCAGGTGCCGAGCAGCTCTTCGGGGAGCTTCTCCGGTCCCGCGATCCTGTGCAGTTCGGCGGTGCGCCCCGCCGCTTCCCAGTGGAGGGAGTCACCGTCGGTCCGGGAGAGGACGTGCTCGCCGAGGGCCGAGCAGGTGTCCGCGGGGATGCTACTGACGACCTTGGTGTCCAGCCGTAGTGACGTACCGGCACCGCCGGACGGCTTGGCGGCGAGTTCGGCCTCGCTCTTGCACTCATAGTTCTTGCCGAGGCTGATGCTGGTGGCGACGATCTCGCCCAACTGCCCCGGCGAGACGGCGAACCGGCGGTACTGACCGGTGGGCTTCCCGTCCCGCTCGACGTCGCCCGCCCAGATGCCCACGAACTCCTTGGGCACATCGGATGTCGGGCCGCCGTTGTCACCGGAGCCGGAGTCCGAGTCCCCGTAGGGCAGCGGCAGACCGGCGGCCGACGCGGCGAACGCGGCTCCTGCCAGCACGGCGGCGGCCGCCAGCGACATCGCGGCCCGTCGGCCCATGCCCGTGCGACGAGGACGGGGCGACGGAGTCGGATCCGCGGGCCTGAGGTACGGCTTCGGCAGGACCTGGGTCCCCCACTCCGACCCTTCCGACTTCACCGATGCGGCGGTTTCCTCCCAGGTCACCGGGAAAGCGTCGGGCGACGCTGCGGGCGCGGTCGTCGGTGCGGGCGACGGTGCGAAGGCGGCCGGTGCCTGCGCTGCCGGTGCGCTCGCGGGCGGCGGCGTATCGGTGTCGAGCAACTCGACGGCGCTGCGCCCCAGTTCGGCGATGATCTGGGCAGGCAGCCACGGCGGTGACGAGGCGCCGGTCGCCACCGGCTGCACCCGTGCGGCCACCTCCTCCGGAGCGGGCCTGGCCGCCGGATCCTTGGCGAGGCAGTCGGCGATCAGTCCCCGCATCGGCTCCTCGATGCCCGTCAGATCCGGCTCCTCCTGCGCGATGCGGAACATCACGGCGTGAACGCCGCCGGAACCGCCACCGCCGAACGGCGTCTGCCCGGTCGCCGCGTACGCCAGCACCGCACCCATGCAGAAGACATCGGCGGCCGGGCCCACCGGCTCGTCTTTGAGCTGCTCGGGCGACATGAAGCGGGGCGAGCCGACCAGCATGCCCGAGCTGGTCAGGGTCGACCCGGGCACCGCGTCCAGCGCCCGAGCGATGCCGAAGTCGATGACCCGAGGGCCGTCGATGGTGATCAGGACGTTGGAGGGTTTGAGGTCCCGGTGGACCAGTCCCGCGCCGTGAATGTCCAGCAGGGCGCAGGCGAGTCCATAGGCGAGGGTGCGTACGGACAGGGCGGGCAGCGGGCCGTGGCCGCGGGGCGAGACGATGTGTTCGAGTGAGGGCCCCGCTATGTAGCCGGTGGCCACCCACGGTGTTTCGGCCTCGGTGTCCGCGTCGAGGACCGGCGCTGTCCAGCGGTCGCTCACCCTGCGCGCCGCCGCCACCTCCAGCCGGAAGCGCTCGCGGAACTCGGGTTCGGCGGCCAGCTCCGGCTTGATGAGCTTGACCGCGACCGTGCGCCCGCCCTCCGAGCGGGCCAGACAGACCCGGCCCATACCGCCGGTGCCGAGGGTTCTGAGCAGCCGGTACCGGCCGACTCTGTCGCCACCTCCACCGGAGGTGGCATCGAAGTCGCCTGTCGCCGGCTTCGTCATCTGGCTGTCTCCCCTCGGTCGTTGCTCCGCCCCACTCTCCGCCACGAAGGTCACGAGTCGGCTGCCTACGAGCTTCCGTTTGACGTGAACAGACGCTACCCGGCTTCGCGTTGCTGGTTGGGGCCGGGCCAACCGGAGATGGCCGCCTCGGGCGAACCCGAGGCGGCCACCGCGAGCGTGCGGACGTGCTGTCAGCCAAGGGAGAAGTGCGGCAGAGGGAGTGCCTGTGACCAGCGGGTTCCCAGCAGACCCTAGCTCCGCAGCTCCTCGAGGCGCTCAAGGTCGTCACAGACCGTCTCCCTGTAACGGCCGACGCTTTACCCGGCCCCGGCCCCGGACGGCTCCGTCTCGATCAATCCCTCCCGGTACGCGATCGCCACGGCCTGCGTACGGCTGGCGGCGCCCAGCTTGGCGAGGATGTTGGAGACGTGCACGCTCGCCGTCTTGCCGCTGATGAACAACTCCTCGCCGATCTGGCGATTGGTACGGCCGCGGGAGAGGAGCAGCAGGACGTCGTTCTCACGAGCCGTCAGTACGGGGACACCGTCCGCCGCGGGTGAGGTCTCCGCGAGGCGGCCCTTGCGGATCAGCCGCTCCACGTCCTCGCGCAGCGGTACGGCGCCCAGCCGAACGGCCGTATCACGCGTGACACGCGCCTGCTCGGCGGCCTCCTTGCGCCGGTCCGCCGCCAACAGGGCTTCCGCGAGCCGCAGTTGGCAGCGGGCCTGCTCATAGACGTTCCCGTAGCCGAACGCCGTGACGGCCTTCTCCCAGGCCTCGACCCCCGGCCCCTGCCCGGCCCGTGCCCACTCCGCCTCGGCGCGCGCCAGCCACGCCAGCCCTTCAGGGCCCTGTTGCGATCCGTCATCGCCCTTGGTGGCCGTGACCCGGGCCAGCTCCACCAGCTCGGTGCCGGTGTCCGTCCAGCGGCGGACCCCCTCTTCGTCGCCGGTCAGACGACACTCCACGACGGCGTCCGCGACGGCGGCCAAGGCCAGCGTGGCGAGCCGTACCGTCACATCGGGTGTGTCGCCGGAGTCGTCGACGAGAGCCGCGACCGTCGTACGGAACTGCTCGACGGCCGCCTCGACGTCGCGTCGCAATACCGCGGCCTCGGTCAGGATGATGCCCGCGACGAGCGTGGCCATCCAGTCGAACGGCCCGTCGAGCAGGGCCCGGGCCCGCTCGGCGGCACCCTGGTCACCACGCGCCAGGGCCACGGAAAGCGCGGGCGCCATCGCGTACCCGCCCGCGGTGGGCAGCCGCTCGGCGTCGGCCTCCGCGGCCCGGACGCACTCGTCCCAGTGGCCCAGGGTGTAGAGCACAAGGGAGCGCAGATAGCGCATCTCCAGCGGGTACGGAGAGGAGAGGAGCCCGGCGTGGCCCGCGCGCTCCAGGCCGTCGGAGAGCCAGGTGAGGCACTCGTCCACGGCACCGGACTCGTACGAGCCGATGGCGAGGTTGAAGAGCGCGCGTATCTCGATGGGGACGTTGCCCGCGCGCCGGGCCAGCTCGCGTGCCTCCCGCAGCCGGGCCCGCCCTCGCGGAGTACGCCGGTTGTCCCCTTCCAGACTGACGAGGGAGATCAGCAAATCGGCCTGGGCGTCGGGCACTTCGAGTTCCTCGGCGCCCCGCAGGGCCTGGCGGGCGACGCGCAGGGCGGCCTCGTCGTCACCCACGTACATCGCCGCCATGACGTGCGTGGCCGCGGCCCACACCCACGTACGCGACGGAGGCTCGGCGGGGATCATCGCGAGCGCCTCGCTGCTGTACGCGAACGCGGCGGACAGGCTGTCGATACGCATGAGGTTGCCCGCGAGGGTGTAGCGGACGCGGGCGGCCAGCTCGGAGTCCTCGTCCGAGCCGACCCTGGCGAGCGCGGACCGCGTGAGCGAGACCGCCCGGTGCGTCTCACCGGCGTGTGCGGCGGCCGCCGAGGCACGCAGCGTCAGGGTGACCGTGTCGAAGCCTTCGGGCCGCGCGGTGGAGGGCACCGCCGACCACAGGTCGAGGGCGGCTTCGAGGTGGCGCAGCTCTTCGGCGGGCGCGCGGACCCGCGCGGCGTGGTCGGCGGCCTCCAGCGACGCCGCCAGCGCGTCGGGCAGATCGTGGCTCTCCCGCGAGTGGTGGGCGCGCTCCGCCGCACTCTCGGCCGGATGGCCCCGGCGGGCCAGCACTCTGGCGAACGCCCTGTGCAGCCGCACCCGTTCACCAGGCAACAGGTCCGCGTAGACGGCCTCGCGGATCAGGGCGTGCCGGAAGGAGTAGGTGTCGTCCTCTCCGGGGACGAGGAGTTGCCGTCCGACGGCCTCGCGCAGCGCCGACTCCAGCTCCTCCTCCGGCAGTTCGACAGCGTCGCGCAGGAGGTCGTGCTCGACCCGGCGCCCGGCGACGGCCGCGGTACGCAGCACCTGCTGGGCGGTGGTGGACAGTTGCTCGAAGCGGATGAGAAGCACGTCGGCCAGCCCGCTGGGCACGGCCGACGCCGAACCGGGCATGGCCTCGGCGGTGGCGGCGAGCAGCTCCTCCGCGTAGAACGCGTTGCCCTCGGCGCGTTCGACGATGCGGCGGACGGTGGCATCGGGCAGGGGACCGGCCCGCAGGGTGCGGACGAGGCGGGCCACCTCTCCATCGGGCATCGGCCGCAGTTCGAGGCGGTCCACGGTGGGCAGCCGCACCAGCTCGGCGAGCAGAGGGCGCAGGGGGTGGCGGCGGTGCAGGTCGTCGGCGCGGTACGACGCGAAGACCGCCAGGCGCTGAGTGGGGGCGCCGCCGGCGATGCGCGTTGACCCGTCAGAGTGGAGCCGGGAGTGGGGGAGCTGGAGGATCCCGCGGCTGAGCAGGAAGCGCAGCAGGTCGCGGGAGGACTGGTCCGCCCAGTGCAGGTCCTCCAGGACGAGCAGCAGCGGAGCGGTATCGGCGAGGTCGGCCAGCAGACCGGCCATGCCCTCGAACAGCGGCAGTCGCCCGCCCGCGTCCCCGGCATCGCCGCCGCGGCTGCCGCCGCCGTCGCCGAGCAGCCGGTCGACCGCGGGATGCGCGGCCACAGCGGCGGCGAACCGCTCGTCGCCGGCGAGCACGCCGAGGATCTCGGTGAACGGCAGATAGGGCAGGCCGACGTCCCCGAGGTCGACACAGTGACCCGTGACGACGGTCATCCCGGTCTCCGCGGCGTACCCCGCGGCCTCGGCCAGCACTCGCGTCTTGCCTACTCCGGCGTCCCCCGCGACCAGCACAGCGCGCGGCTCACCGGCCCGGGCCCGGTCCAGGATCCGGGTCAGGCGGGCGAGTTCGTCCTCGCGGCCGATGAACGGCGTGATGAATGCGGTGGTCGGCACGAATCCATCCTGGCATGCGCCACCGACACAGCTCCCGGCATTAACCCGCTGACAGCCGGCCGAGGCCGTGCCGCCTCAGCGCATCGTCTCGGCCCAGTTCGCCGGTACCCGTCCCGCCGGGCCGGGTACGGGCTGGTCGGTCGGGTGGCTGAGCGGAGGGGCGAGCTCGGGGCCGGCCTCGTACATCTCGGAGGTCTCGAAATGCCAGAACCACTCCTCGCCCGGCTCGAAGCTGCGCATGAAGGGGTGGCCCGTGGCCTTGTGATGGGCGGTGGCGTGCTTGGCGGGGGAGCTGTCGCAGCAGCCGATGTGGCCGCACTGGGCGCACCGCCGCAGATGGAACCACCAGCCACCGGCGGCCTCGCATTCGACGCATCCGGTGCCACTGGGCGGGACGGTGGGGTCGATTCCGTCCAGGGTGGTCATGACGTCTCCTGAGGGGTGTCGGGATCAGCGGCGGTGAGCGGGAGAAAGACCTGGAAACGGGTGTCACCGGGCACGGAGTGCACCTCCAGATGCCCGTGGTGCTTGTTCACGACGATGCGCCAGGAGATGTCCAGGCCGAGGCCCGTGCCTTCGCCCACCGGCTTCGTGGTGAAGAACGGGTCGAAGATCCGGCCGCGTATGTCGTCGGGCACTCCCGGCCCCGTGTCGCGGAACTCGACGAGCAGTTGCTCACGGTCGAACGCGGTGCGCACGGTCAGGACACCCTCGCCGCCCATCGCGGAGACGGCGTTGTCGATGAGGTTCGTCCACACCTGGTTGAGCTCGCTCGGGTAGGCGGGGATCTTGGGCAGCGTACGGTCGTACTCCTTGACGACCTTGACGCCGGAGCCGATCTTCCCGGCGAGCATCATCAGCGTGCTGTCGAGCAGTTCGTGCACGTCGGCGACCTGGTAGGGCGCGCGGTCGAGCTGCGAGTACTGCTTCGCCGCGTTCACCAGGTTCGAGACGCGGGTCGTGGAGTCCTCGATCTCGTTCATGAGGAGCTCGGTTTCGACCGTGTAGTTCAGCCACCGAACGGCCCCTTCGAGCGTCTGCTCGTCGACGGCGGCCGCGACCTGGTCCAGCCAGTCGGTGTCCAACCCGGCCTGGACGAAGGTCGGCGCGAGCTCCCAGCCGCCCGCGATGTCGTGGTCGTCGAGCCAGTCGGTGAGCGCGTCCTCCCGGTCGGACGCCTCGAGAGGGCTCAGGGACGTGGCCTTGGCGACCTGGTCGGCGGTGCGTTCCTGGATCTCGACGAGCGTCTCCAGGGTGTCGCGGGCGTACGGGCCCGCCGCGATCGCCCCGAGCTTGTGCCGCATACCGGCCACCCGCTCCCGCAGCGCGGAAGTGGCTCGTACCGCCGCCGCGGCCGGGTTGTTGAGCTCGTGCGTCAGCCCGGCGGACAGCGAACCGAGCGCCAGCAGCCGCTCACGCTGCCCGATGGTCCGCTGGGCGTTCTGGCCGCCGAAGAACATCCCTTCCAGCAGATGCACGGCCATCGGGAACCACTCCTGCATCACCGCGGCGAACGTCTCGGCGGGCAGGATGAAGAACCGCGAGGACTCGGTGACCCGCAGCGAGCCCTTGTACCGCACCTCATCCTCCGGTGCGGTCAGATAGGCCTGCATAGCCCCCGCGTACACCCCGCGCTGGGAGCTGCGGGTGGTCTCCACGTCGTCGCCGCCGACGCGGCGCGACATCACGAGCGTGCCTTCCAGGAGTACGAAGAAGCAGGTGGCCGGCTCACCCTCCTGGTAGACGTAGCCGGGCTCGAACTGCTCGACGCGCCCCTCGCGGCACAGCCGTGCGAGCTGTTCGGGCTCCAGCTTCTCGAACAGGAACAGCGTGCTGAGCTCCACCGCGTCGCACGGCATCGGCTGCCCGCTCACGACTGCTCCAGATACCGGTGTACGAGCATCACGGCCATGGCTCCCTCTCCGACGGCGGAGGCGACGCGCTTGGCGGACTCGGCACGGGCGTCGCCCGCCACGAACACGCCGGGCACGTTGGTCTCCAGGTGGTACGGCGGCCGGTCCAGCTGCCAGTCCGCCGGCGGACGCCCGTCGGCGGTCAGGTCGGGCCCGGCGATGATGAACCCGCGCTGGTCCCGCAGCACCGTTCCGTCCAGCCAGTCGGTCAGCGGGGCGGCGCCGATGAACACGAACACCCACTGCGCGTCGACGAGTTCGGTGTGCCCGCTCGCCAGGTCGCGCAGGGTGAGCTGCTCCAGGTGGTCGGAGCCGTGCGCCGCGTCGACGACCGTGCCCGTACGCACCGAGATGTTGGGCGAGGCCGTGATCTGCTCGATCAGGTAGTGCGACATGGACGCGGACAGGGACGAGCCGCGCACCAGAAGGGTGACCGATTTGGCGCCCCTGGCCAGGTACATCGCGGCCTGCCCGGCGGAGTTAGCGCCGCCGACGATGTACACGTCCTGCCCCTGGCACCCGGCCGCCTCGGTCAGCGCCGACCCGTAGAACACGCCGCGGCCCGTCAGCTCCTCCGCGCCGGGCGCCTGCAGCTGCCGGTACGACACGCCGGTCGCCAGGATCACGCAGTGCGCGGCGATCGCGGAGCCGTCCGAGAACCGTACGGTCCGCGCCGCGCCGTTGACCTCGAGACCGGTCACCTCGCGCGCGGTCAGGATCTCGGCGCCGAACTTCGACGCCTGACGCCGGGCCCGGTCGGTGAGCTGTGCCCCGGAGACACCGTCCGGGAAGCCGAGGTAGTTCTCGATCCGCGAGCTCTGGCCCGCCTGTCCGCCGGTGGCGGAGCGCTCCACGAGCACCGTCCGCAGCCCCTCCGAAGCGCCGTACACCGCCGCGCCGAGCCCGGCGGGTCCGCCGCCGATGACGACGAGGTCGTAGAAGTCCGCCGTCGGCGTCGTGGCCAGGCCCACCTGGGCGGCCAGATCCGCGTCCTCCGGCTCGACGAGCGCTGTCCCGTCCGCGGTGATCACGAGCGGCAGCCGCTGCCCGTCCGCCCCCGCGCAGGCCAGCAGCCGCCGGCCCTCGGGCTCGTCCGACGAGTACCAGCGGTACGGCACCTGGTTGCGGGCCAGGAACTCCCGTACGTCCGACGACCGCGCCGACCAGCGGTGTCCGACGACCTTGGTGATCGGCACCGCCCGGTGATCGGTGGCCCGCCAGGCGTCCAGGAGGTCGTCCAGGACGGGATAGAGCTTCTCCTCGGGCGGGTCCCAGGGCTTGAGGAGGTAGTGATCGAGATCGACGACGTTGATCGCGTCGATGGCCGCGTTCGTGTCCGCGTACGCGGTCAGCAGCACCCGCCGCGCCCCCGGATACACGTCCAGGGCCTGCTCCAGGAACTCGATCCCGTTCATCTGGGGCATGCGGTAGTCCGCCAGGATCACCGCCACGAGGTCACCGCGCAGTTTCAGCTCGCGCAGCGCGTCAAGAGCGCTCTCCCCGGACTCCGCGCGCACGATCCGGTACGACTCGCCGTAACGGCGCCGCAGGTCGCGGGCCACGGCTCGCGACACTCCGGGGTCGTCGTCCACGGTCAGGATGACGGTTCGTGCCGCGTCGGTGCCTTGTGCCATACGTTGCCCACCCCGAGCGGTCGCGTTCCGGAGCGGCCTCACTCCGGGCCGCTCCAGCGGCTGTCCATCATACGTTCGGTCGCCCTGCTTCGCTCTGCGAGACCGGGAGGTACTGCCTGGTCGAGCCCGCCCTGAGTGTGGTGCGGCGGAGTCGGGGCACCTGGTCGGGGGAGGCGACGATGGATACGAGCACGTTGATGCGAGGCAAAGGGCTCAGGACCCGCCGGGCAGCGGGCTCACTGACTGAGGGCGCCGCCCGGGCGGGCTTCACCGCGCGCGGTGTCATCTACCTGCTGGTCGGCATGCTCGCGCTGCAGTTCGCCCTCGGGGACGGCACACGGCAGGCGGACCAGAGCGGAGCGCTCGCGGAGGTCGCCGAGAAGCCCTTCGGGGCCGTCCTGCTCTGGGCCCTGGGCGTCGGCCTTGTCGGCATGGCGCTCTGGCGGCTGTCCGAAGCGCTCTTCGGCGCGGCTGGCCCGGACGGCCGTACCTGGAAGAAGCGGCTGTCGTCGGCCGCACGAGCCGTGTTCTACGGATTCGTCGCCTACTCCGCTCTCTCCTTCGCCGCCGGCGCTCGCGGGAGCGGGAGCGGGGGCGGGGGCGGAACGAGCGACGGACGGTCACGGGACGTGACGGCGAAGGTCCTGGACATGCCCGGTGGGCAGTGGTTCATGGGCGTGGCCGGCGGCACGGTCGTGTGCGCGGGTCTGTGGATGGCCGTCCGGGCCGTGCTCCGCAGCTACCACAAGCACCTGAGGCCGGCGCGAATGCCATGGAGGACGCGTCGGTTGGTCGACGTGGCGGGTGTCGCGGGCGGGGCGGCCCGCGGTCTGGTGTTCGCGGCCGCCGGAGTCTTCGCCCTCCGGGCGGCGGTCGATTACGAGCCCGACAAGGCCAAGGGGATGGACGACACGCTGCGTTCGTTCACCGAGACACCGATGGGACCGTGGCTGCTGGTGTGCGTCGCGGTCGGCCTGGTCCTCTTCGGGTTCTTCTCGTTCGCCATGGCCAAGTGGCGCAGGCTCTGAGGACGATGCCCCGGATCTCAGAGATCGGATCCGGGGCAACAGTGACGTCGTGTCAGTGCGGCAGGGTCTCGGGCGAGGTCGCCCAGTCGGTGTCCGGCTGCTCGCCGAGCCGGAACGTGAGGTTGCCGCCGCTCCGAAGGAAGCGGGCGTCGGTCCAAGAACGGTCGTACGGACGCCCGTTGAGCCGGACACCGCTGACGTACGGGCGGCCGGCGTCGGCGGCGGGTGCGTCGATGACGATGTCGCGGCCGGGCCGGTCGACGACGGCGTGCGGGAAGAGCGGCGCGCTCAGAAGCATCGAGGCGCTGCCCGGGGTCTGCGGATAGAGGCCGAGGGCGGAGAAGACGTACCAGGCGGACATGGTCCCGAGGTCGTCGTTGCCGGGCAGCCCCGCCGGTCCGGTGCCGTAGACGGTGTCGAGGATCTGCCGCACGGTCGCCTGGGTCTTCCAGGGCTGACCGAGCGCGTTGTACAGCCAAGGGGCGTGGATGCCGGGCTCGTTGGTCGGGTCGTAGCGCAGCGGGTCGCCGCCCTTCACGGACCAGGACCCGTCGGGCTTGTGGAAGAAACCGTCGAGCCGCCGCGCGGCCACCTCACGTCCGCCCATCGCCTCGGCGAGGCCCTGGACGTCCTGCGGCACCATCCACGTGTACGTGGCGCTGGTTCCCTGGGCGAAGCCCCGGTCGCTGCCGGGGCTGAACGGCGTCACCCAGGAGCCGTCGAGGTTGCGGGCCTGGATGTAGCCGGAAGTTCCCGCCCCGTCGGAGGCCTCCGGGTTGAAGACATTGCGCCACCAGCCGCCCCGCTCGGCGAACGCGGCGGCCTGCTCGTCGAGCCCCAACAGCTCCGCCCAGCGGCCGAGCGCCGAGTCGGCGACCGAGTCCTCCAGCGTCTCGGCGGCGCCGCCCCAGCAGTGGCAGACATCCTGCGCGGCGTAGTGGGAGGTCGAGTACTGGGCCAGATTGGGCCGTTGACCTGTGCACTGGCCCGGGCAGCCGGCGTCGGAGAGCCCGTCGGGGTGCGGCACGGTGGCTTGGCGGGCCAGCGAGTCGAAGGCGCCGCGATAGTCGAAGTCGCGTACGCCCATCGCGTAGAACGTGGCCAGCGTCGCCGCCGAAGGATCACCGGTCATGACGTGGGTCGCGCCGCTGATGTGCACCCAGCGGTCCCACACGCCGCCGTTCTGCCGCGCGAAGTTGTACAGCGACTGGGCGAAGTCCCCGGCGATACGCGGCTTGAGGAGCGCCAGCAACTGCACCTGCGCCCGGTACTGGTCCCAGCCGGAGAAGTTGCTGTACTGCGCCTGCTGCCCGCGCTCCACGCGATGCGCCTTGCCGTCCATGCCCGGATAGCGGCCGTCGGTGTCGCTGACCAGGTTGGGCTGCAGGAGCGAGTGGTAGAGCGCGGTGTAGAAAGCGGTGCGTCGGTCCGTGCCGCCGCCGTCGACGCGTACGGAACGCAGTTCGCGGTCCCAGGTGCGCGTGGCGGCCGCGGCGACGTCGTCGACGCTCGCCCGCGGCGCTATCTCCTGACGGAGGTTGGCCTCGGCGCCCGCCAGGCTCACGTACGAGATCCCGAGCCGCATGCGGACATCGTTGTCAGCACTGGTGTCGAAGCCGACCCAGCCGCCGGAGCCGCGACCCGCCCGGTCCGCGCCCGTGGCGTATCCCTCGCCGCCCGAGCCGGTGAGGGTGCCGGGGGAAAGGGTGCCGTCCTTCCACGTACCCGTCGAGGAGAACGCGCGGTCGAAGGAGGCGCTGAAGTAGAGCCGGTAGTAGCTCTTGCGGTTGTTGGTCCCGCCGTTGGCACGCCGCCCGCAGAACGCCCCGGTCAGCACCGACCCGGTCACCTTGCGGTTCGCCCGGTCGATCTCGATCCGGGCGTCCTCGCTGCCGTTCAGGGAGTTCGAGACGCGGAAGAGCAGGTTGGCGGGCTTGTCGGCGGGGAACGAGAAGTCGGCGACGCCCGCGCGCCGCGACACGGCGAGGTCGGCGCGGGCACCGGAGTCGAGGCCCACGGAGTAGCGGCCCGGCACGGCCCGTTCGTCGGCGTGCGAGAAGTTCGCGGCGTAGACGGCGTCCTTGGTGTCGGCCGAGGGCGAGGAGGTGACGTCCCCGACGAACGGCATGATCGGTACGTCGCCGGCGGCTCCCGGGTTGCAGCCCGCGCCGTTGACGTGGGTCAGGCTCAGACCGCGCAGCCGGGTCGCGTTGTACTCGTAGCCGTTGGCGGCACCGGTGCTGGTCTGATCGCCCCTGGTGCTGGTCGGCGACCAGGCGATCATGCCGTACGGGAGGGTGGCACCGGGGTAGGTGTTGCCCCCGTTCGCCGTGCCGATCAGGGGGTCGACGTACGCGGTGGGGTGGGCCGGTGCGGCGGCGGACTCGGCGGCCGAGGAGACCGGGCCGGGCAGTGCGGCGGCGAGCGCGGTGGTCAGCGCGAGAGCGGCGGCTCGTCTGCCGAACCTCCGCACTAAGATCGCGGATCTGAGGGCCATGTCACGGAACCTTCCATCAAGGACGGACGGCGCGGCCCGGACTCCCGCCAGGGGATGGGACCGCGGAGCGCCGCCGAGCGTAGATCATCGGTGCGCGGGGCGAACCGACGGCAGTGGCAGGCTCGGTGAACGGGCGGTGAACCCACGGCACTTGGGCCACCGGCGTTGGGCCGCTGGTGTCGCGCTTGGACAGGACGGGGCTCCGCCACCCGTGCGGTGACGGAGCCCGTGTACCTGCGGTGTGGCGGGGTCAGGCCGTGTGCAGAGTGAGCCCGTACCGGTTGAGGATCTCGTTGATCGGCTGGTACCAGGTCTGGCCGCCGCTGGAGCAGTTGCCCGAGCCGCCGGAGGTGACACCCTGCGCCTGGTCGCCGCTGATGTAGGAGCCGCCCGAGTCACCGGGTTCCGCGCAGACACTGGTCTTGGTCATCTGATGCACCGCGCCCTGGCTGTAGTTGACGGTCTCGTTCTTGCCGAGCACCGTGCCGCAGTGCCAGCGCGTGGTCGACCCCGAACGGCAGATGGAGGCCCCGACGGGTGCCTCGGCGGACCCGCGGACGAGCCGGTCGGGGACGGTGCCCCAGCCGAGCACGACGGGCACCGTCCACCAGCCGCTTCCGACGTTGACCCAGGCGTAGTCGTTGTCCGGGAAGGAGGAGCCCTGGAAGTTGCCTATGTAGGACCGGTCCCAGCCGCTGACGCCGGCACCCGCCTGACCGCAGTGCCCGGCGGTGACGAAGCCGCCGTGTACCGAGAACCCTATGGAACAGCGGACGTTGCCCGTGTAGTACGGGTCGCCGCCGACCGTCCCGGCGGCGAAGGTCCGCGGTGCCTCGGCCGACTTCTCGACGGTGACAGGACCTGCCGTCCGGGCCCGGGCGAGGAACTCCTGGACATCGTTGTCAGCCCGCTGCGCGCCGACGACGGTCACGACGACGGAACCGGCCTTGGGGTCGACGTACCAGCTGCTGACGCCCTTGGGCGCGGACAGCTTGTCGATGCGCGCCTTGGCCGCGTCGAGCTGTCGCGCGCTGTGTTCGACGGTACGGATGCTCGCGCCGGTCTCTCGTACGGAGTCGACGGTGGCGTCGGGGGCGCCGGCCGTGACCGCGACGGTCAACTTCCCGCTCTTGGCGTCGAACCAGGAGCCCCCGTACGCGGCTCCCGCCGCACGACGAGCCTTCGGCTCGACGGCTGTCGCCGCCTTCTCGGCGGCCAGCCGCGCTTCGGCCTGGGTCTTTGTCAGGCCGAGATCCCGTCGCATCGCGTCGAGGAGGCCGGTGGAGGCCGGAGCGTCGGAGGAACGGGTGGGTTCGGGGGCGCCGGCGGCCGAGGCGGGCACGGCGCCGGCGGTTGCCCAGGCGCCGAGCAGGAGGAGTGAGGCCAGGCCGGCGCGCATGGCTGTAGTGCGTCTCAAGGCAGTAGCCCTTCGTTGTTCCAGCATGGTGGGGGTGGAACAGCTGAACTATGAGAGCGCTCTCATCGCATGGCAGGGCAGAGCCTAGCGGTTGATCATGGTCAGGTACATACCAATTGCGGGCTGTTTTCAGGGAGCGATCCGTGTGGGCGACTGCCGCGGGGCCGGATCAGCGGGCGAGCGGAATGCCGTAGACGTGCTCGACATGGAGGCGCAGGACGAGGCGGCGGTCACGGACCATGGCGGCGCGGTAGTCGTCCCAGTCGGGATGTTCGCCCTGGACGTCACGGTAGAGGCGGATGAGCTCCTCCACCGTCTCGTCGTGCGGGTCGCGGGCCACCGGTGAGAGGTCGGCGGTGCCCTCGGCGACCGTGTAGGCCCGGCGATCCTCACTGGTCACGTGGTACGAAGCCCGGGTGTCGCGGCGCAGGTTGCGGGTCTTGGCGCGGCCGTCGGTGAGGGAGACGCGCAGGATGCGGTCGCCCGGGTAGTAGGCGTGGTTGACATTCGACAGCTGTGGCCGCCCGTCGCGTTTGAGGGTGACCAGCACTCCTCCGTCGTACTCCTCGATCAGTTTGAGCAGTGCGTCCTGGCTTGTGTCCTGAGTGCCTGTGTCCTGTGTCATGAGTCGATCAACGCCGAGGATCTCGCGAGGCATTCCGATGCCAGGCGGAGATGTCGACTGCGGATGTGGCGCGGCGACCGGGGTCGCCGCGCCATGGGCTCCTTGCCGCGCCTCAGCTCCTCAGGAGGCGGTGCAGGAACCGACCGTGGGAGCCGATGCGTTGCCGTTCTTCATGACGGTGAACCCGAAGCTCGTCGAAGCCCCGGCCGCCAGGCTTCCGTTGCCGTTCGGCTTCATGGTCATCACGTTGCCGCTGGAGTCCCAGGTCGGCGAGCCGTTCCAGGTCGAGGAGATCTTCTGCGGGGAGGTCACCGTGACGGTCGTCGTCCACGTACTGATCGCGGAACTGCCCGCCGTCACCGTCACCTTGCCGTTGAAGCGGTCGCTCCACTCGTCCGTCCTGCTGTACGACACCGTGCAGGCGGCGCTGCCACCGCCGCCGCCCGAGCCGGAGCCGCCGAGCGCGGTGAGTACGGCGTTGTACGCGGGCTTCTTGTTGTAGTTGCCGTCGAACAGCAGAGGTGTACCGCTTGCGCGCCACGAGTACTTGTCGGTGACGCCCCACACGGTGATGCCGGTGCAGCGCGAGACGGCCAGGCAGGCGTTGACCGCGTTGGTGTAACTGGTGGCCTGCGACGTACCGGAGCCCTCGATGTCCAGCTCGGTGATCTGCACGTCGACGCCGAGATCGGCGAAGCGCTGCAGGTTCGCCCGGAAGTCGCCGGGCACGGGGGACGCGCTGTTGAAGTGGGACTGGAAGCCCACGCAGTCGATCGGCACGCCGCGCGCCTTGAAGTCCTTCACCATGTTGTAGACGGCGGTGCTCTTCGCGTTGACCCCGTCGGTGTTGTAGTCGTTGTAGCAGAGCTTGGCCGCGGGGTCGGCGGCGCGGGCGGTGCGGAACGCCTCCTCGATGAAGCCGTTGCCGAGCTTGTCCTGGAAGGGCGAGCTGCGCCGGGCGCCGCTACTGCCGTCCTGGAACGCCTCGTTGACGACGTCCCAGGAGTGGATCTTGCCCTTGTAGTGGCCCATGACCTGATTGATGTGGTTGTTCATCGCCGACCTGAGATCGGCGGCACCGAGCCCGCCGACCCAGCCGGGCAGCTGTGAGTGCCACACGAGGGTGTGCCCGCGGACCGCCATGCCCCTGCTCCGGGCATGGTTGACGATCTGGTCGGCGGCGCCGAAGTTGAAGGAGTTGCGGGTGCTCTCGAGGGCGTCCCACTTCATCTCGTTCTCGGGGGTCACCGAGTTGAACTCGGTGTCGAGCGTCGAGACGTACGGGGATTCGCCCAGGTGGTTGGCCGCGACCGCGGTGCCGAAGTAGCGGCCCTTCTCCGCCGCTGCGGCGCCCAGCGTGCTCGCGGCTTCGGCCGTCCCCGCGAGTGCGGAGACGCCGGCGGCGGCGAGCAGGCTCGCCATGCCGAACACCAGGGCTCTTCGGGCACGGGAGCGCCGGGGTGGAGGCGCGGCCGGGCGCTCTGTGGACGTATGCGTAACCATGTCGTCCTCTTCTGTCGTTTCCGAAAGTTTCGAGCATGTTTCCGAATTGCTGCGGAGAACTTACGGCTGGTACTTCACGCCGTCAACGGGCCGTGCGGCGGTCAATCGTGGATGGCTCAAGATGGTCGTGCTTCGAATGTTTCGAAGAGGGAGAGGAAGGTCGGCGCACGTCCGATTGCGACTTTGGGCGCAGGGCCTGGTCGGGCAGGGCTCGGTGCCCACGGCGACGAACACGTCATCAAGCTGACCGACACCGCACTGGATGTGGGCGACGAGCGCTCGCCGCAGCGCTCCGTGCCGTCGAACTCGGCGAACCCCTTTGACCGCTCCCGGATCCGTGCACAGACCGAGTGCGCGGGCCTGACGAGTTCCTCATAAGTGTCGGTCAAGGTCAACGCATGATCACACCAACACGCGGGGTCGTGCGCCGCCCCGTCGCCGTCCTGGCCGCCTCGCTTCTCCTCGCCGGTTGCGGAGGCGGAGCGGGAGCGACGACGGATCACGAGCCCGGCGCGATCTCGATGAGAGGCAGCACGGGCACGCCCGCACCCACCCCCGCTACCACGCCCCGCGTTTCCCTGGACTCGGCGGCTCGGCAACTGCCGGGCCTGGGACCCGAGACCTGGGCCAAGGTTCCGCCGAAGACCCGTCAGGCCGTGGTGGTCACAGGCCGGGGGAGGAACTCGTCGATATCCACAGCGGTGTTGTACGAGCGCACCGCGTCCGGCTGGCAGGCCGGTGCCTCCTGGCCCGCGCACAACGCCCTCAAGGGCTGGACCGACCGCCACCGGGCCGGCGATCTCCGCTCGCCCATCGGCGTCTACACGCTCACGGATGCCGGCGGCCTGCTCCCCGATCCGGGAACCAGCCTTCCGTACGACCGCTCCGGCGGCTTCACCATTGGCGGTACGGGCTTCGAAGGCGAGCCGCTGGCCGGCTCGTTCGACTACGTGATCGCCATCAACTACAACCGCGAGCCCGGCACCACACCGCTGGACTGGACCCGCCCCCTCGGCGCGGGCCGGGGCGGAGGCATCTGGCTGCACGTGGACCACGACGGCCCCACGCAGGGCTGCGTCAGCCTGAGCGAGGATGACATGAAGGCCTTGCTGCGCGCTCTGGATCCCGACCGCGATCCCGTGGTCGTCATGGGTGACGCCGCCGCGCTCAGACGCTGAGCAACCCGCGGAAAAGGGCAGTCCCAGCTGGTTGTGAGGAAGTATCAGGTGGTTGTGAGGAAGGTGTCAGGGCGTGGGAAGCCCCTCACACCCGACCGCAGCCCGGTCCCGGCGCATAGCATCGGCCCCGTGTGCGCACATGTGATGGTTGCCGAGGACGATGAGAAACAGGCTGAGTTGATACGCCGCTCACTGCTGAGCGAGGGCCACACCGCCAGCGTGGTCCACGACGGCGGGGCCGCCCTCGAAGAGGCCCGGCGTCGCAGGCCGGATCTCATCGTCCTGGACCTGATGCTGCCCGTGATCGACGGCTTCGGCGTGTGCCGGGTGCTGCGCCGGGACGACGACATTCCCGTGCTCATGCTGACCGCCCGCAACACGGAAGAGGACGTCCTGCTCGGTCTCGAACTCGGCGCGGACGACTACATGACCAAGCCCTACAGCCCGCGCGAACTGATGGCCCGCATCCGCACCGTCCTGCGCCGCAGTGGACGTCCCGCTGCCGGGAAACGCGACGACCCGGTCGTACGCGCAGCCGGGATCGCCGTCGATCCGGTGCGCCACGAAGTGTGGTGCGACGGGTCGCTGGTGGACTGCACTCCCGCCGAGTACGACATCCTGCTGGCCATGGTCACCGAGCCCGAACGGGTCTTCTCCCGTCAGCAGTTGCTGCGGTGCACCCGGGGAGTCGACCGGGCCTCGACCGAGCGGGCCGTCGACGTGCACGTCATGAACATCCGCAAGAAGACCGAGGGGGATCCGCACAGACCGGTCCGTCTGCTGACCGTCTTCGGCGTGGGGTACAAGCTCAGCGGGGACCGGGGGTGAAGCGCGCGATACCGTTGCGAAAGAGGCTCCTGGTACGCCTGTTGATCACGTCGGTGCTGGTCGCCATGTGTTCCGTGGCGGCGACGGCCTGGCTGGCGGTGGAGACCACGACCCGCGCGATCCAGGAGGAACAGGGGCAGGTACTGGCCGAGGACATGGACGTCCTGCGGCAGTTGAGCGGATACGCGGCCACCCATCGTGACTGGTCGGGCGTCGAGAAGACGGTCCGCGCCCTGTCGGAGAAGACCGGCAGGCGCATCGCGCTGACGACCCCGGAACGCGCTCCCATCGCGGACTCCGCCACACGGAGCACGGCCCTGCCGCCTCGCGCCGCCGCCCCGGTGGATCCGCTGCGCACCGACACCTTCACCGAGCCCGGGGCACAGCTCAGTGGCATCGATCCGCGCGCGGTCGGACCGTACCGGTTGACGCCCGCGGAGCGCACCCGCGTGCGGCAACTGGCCGAGAAGCGGCAAAGCTGCTTCGCGAACAACGGAGTCGACACCGGCATCACGCAGCTGCCCAGCGGCCGTTCCACCCTCACCGACGCGGAGGGAACTGTCGACGCCGGCCAAGTGCCGACCCCATGCGCCAACGGACGGCTCAACACCCCGACCACGACGGAGAGCAAGGCCCTGGCCGAACTGACGACCCTCGTCAGTGACTGCCTGGGCCGCGAGCATGTGGAACTCACCTCGCCCGTCGCCGTCGGGTTCGACTTCTCCGACAGGCCGATGATGCGTACGCGGTTCCTCGAGACCCCGACGGATCAGCGCACCGGCGCGGACCAGGCTGAGAAGGCGGGGGAGTGCATCGACCGTGCCCGCCGTCAGCAGCTGGCGCCGTACGTCGCCCCGGCCGCCGAACTGTTCCTCGGCCAGGGAGACCGCGCCGTACCGCGCTTCGACATGTCGACGGCCAACAAGGCCAAGGTCACGGGTGTCGCCGGTCTCGTCCTCGCCCTCACCGTGGCCGTGACCGCACTCGTCGCCACCAGGCTCGTACGCCCCCTGCGCGCGCTGACACACGCCGCTCAGCAGCCGCCGGAGCAGCACGTACGCGTTCCCGTGACCACCCAGGACGAGACCGGCATCCTGGCCGTGGCGTTCAACGAGCTGACGGAGCGCCGGGAGCGCATGGAGGCGCAGCGCAAGGCGATGGTCGCCGACATCGCGCATGAACTGCGCACGCCGCTCACCAACATCCGCGGCTGGCTCGAGGTGACCCGCGACGGCGTCGTCGACCCGGACCCCGAACTGCTCGCGTCCCTGCACGACGAGGCGCTCGTGCTCCAGCGGGTCATCGACGACCTCCAGGACCTCGCGGCCGCGGACGCGGGCACGCTCACGCTCCACCGCGAACCGGTCCGCGCGGATGAACTGCTCGAACAGGTCCTCGCTGCGCATCGCCTCGCGGCCGAGGCGGCGGGCGTTCAGCTGCGCTCGGCCGTGGACGGCACGAACGGCACGGACGGCACACCGTGGGTCTACGCGGATCCGGTACGCATGCGGCAGGCGCTCGGCAACCTGCTCTCCAACGCGATACGCCACACCCCCGCCGACGGCACGATCACCCTCTCCGCCCGACGCCACGAAGACCACGTCCTCTTCGAGATCGCCGACACCGGCAGCGGTATCGCCCCGGAGGATCTGCCCAGCGTCTTCGACCGGTTCTGGCGCGCGGAGAAGTCCCGCAGCCGTCGCACCGGCGGCAGCGGCCTGGGTCTGCCCATCGTGCGCCAGCTCATCACCGCCCACGGCGGTACCGTCGCGGTGACCAGCCAACTCGGCGTCGGCTCGGTCTTCACTCTGCGGCTTCCCGAACACCGCTGACTGGTGGCGCCGATACCAGGATCCGCGGTCCTGCTCACAGGAGTGATCTGGTTGCTCCGGCACCGTTGGCGCAAGGTGGTTCCATGAACACCACCACCAAGCAGCCGGAGGTCAGGGTTCGCGTGACGCCACTGCGTCGCCTCAGGGGAGGCACGTACGTTCCGCGCGGCGCCGAAGCAGCACCAGCACATGAAACAGCACCAGCACATGAAGCAGCACCGGCACAGGCCGACGCGACCCGGGGCGAGGGAGTCGGTCCCGAGCGGTCGGCCGTGGCTCGTCAGGCGTCCATCTCTACTTCGTGCACGCCGGGAGTCACGAGTTCGTCCAGCAGTTTGCGGATTGCCTCATAGGTGTGCCCTCGCAGGTCGGCGTCGCGTGAGCTGCTCGGGTCGCCGGGCTGGAGTTCATCGCTCCGTGCCTTCCAGGCTTCTTCCTCGTGCTTGGCCCAGGACCGGGCGCGCTGGATGCGACGCAGGATTTCGTCGGAGTCCACCACATCGGTCATGCGACTCGGGTACCCGCCGATTCCCATCCGATGAGTCGCTTTCCGCAGGCCACCGGCGATCGTCGAAGAGTATGGATCGCCGGTGGTCCCTTCAGGACCGTGCTCGCCGAGCTCGACGGCAGCCGGAGGGGCAGGGCGGGCAGTCTGGGCAGGCCGCCGCCGAGCGGGGTGCGACGGCGCCCGGGTCCTCAACGGGCGGGGGCCTGTGCGCCGCCGTCCCCGTGGCGATGGACGAGCCGGAAGTCACCGGGCGTGGTGCCCGTCAGGCGGATGAAGAACTTGCCGAAGTTGGTGGGTTCGCTGAAACCCAGTCGGCGGGCGACGACGGTGACGGGGGCGTCGGTGTGGGCGAGCAGGCGCTGGGCCTCCAGGGCGACACGGGCGTCGATGACCTGCTTGACGGGCTGCCCGGTGGCGGCCAGACAGGCACGCGTCAGGGTCCTGACCGTGTAGCCCAGGCGGCGGGCGTAGTCCTCGGCGCGGCGCGTGGTGGCGTACGAGCGCTCCAGCTCGGCGCAGAAGCGGGCGTAGACCTCGCCGCCGCCCTGGCCGGCTTCCGCGCCCGGGCGCGGAAGCCGGTTGATCTGCAGCAGCGTGGCGGCCAGCAGGAACCGCAGGATCTCGCTGGAGACCGAGTCGGCCGGGCGGGTGTACTCGGCGGTCAGCTGGGCGAGCAGCACGGACAGCGTGGCGTACTCGCGGCTGGTTCCCAGCTGTCGGCAGACCGGCCCGTACCAATGGGCGAGCAGGCGTTCGGCGCCGGTGAAGCGGGGCGGGAACGCGGCGCTGAAGAGCAGACGCGTGCCGTTGAACTCACCGGAGGGACCGAAACGCTGCACCTGGCCCGGCCGCACCCACAACAGCGTGCCGGGGCGGCAGGGATGGGTCACGAAGTCGACGGTGTGCTCTCCGCTGCCCTCGGTGACCAGGATGATGGTGTGGAAGCCGACCCGGTGGACCCGCTCCAGACCGCCGTCACGCACCCGGCGGCGCAGCGCGGCCAGTTCCACGATCTCGAAGCCGGAGACGGGTGCCTCGGGCGGATTGAAACCGAAATCTGGGATCGGCCCGCCACCTTCCATGCCGGGACCGGCCGTGTTGTGCGTGATCGCCATGGCTCTCTCGACAATGTCTGCCTTTGACCATCAGAGACCTTCAGCGTATCTCGCTTGCCCGGGCGGGACCGGTCCGGCCCGGTGGATCACCTGGCCCTGTCCTCCGCGAGGGTGTGCGCGACCAGGGCGTTTGCGTGGCCGTGGCCGAGGCCGTACTCGGCCTTGAGCCAGGAGACGAGCTCCATGTGCTTGGCCAGGGGCGAGGAGCGGATGAGGCCCATCCACTCGGCTATGGGACGGCCGTACTTCTTCTCGATCGAGGGGAAGTAACTCGCGGGGCCTTTCACGGTCTCACTCATGTCGGCGTCCCATCCTCAGGTCTCCTGCTCCGGTGTTGTCACATCTCAGACCGGGGCGGGAGCGGTGGGTCATCGCCGCTCGAAGGTGACGTGCGTCACTGATCATCCCGCATTCGCCGCGCGCGTGGGCCGACGGCTGGCTAGCGTGAAGAGTCCACAGCAACCTTCAAAGGCGAGGGAGTCCGTGCCATGGCCGTACAACCTGAGGGCACGCCGTGCTGGGCCGACGCGATGTTCAGTGATCTCGAAGGGGCGAAGAGCTTCTACGGCGACGTGTTGGGGTGGACGTTCGGTGAGGCGTCGACCGAGTTCGGGAACTACACAGAGGCGTACGCGGACGGCAAGGCCGTGGCCGCTGTCGTGCCGCCGATGCCGGGAGCGGAGGACCAGTCGGCCTGGTGTCTGTACTTCGCGTCGCCCGACGCCGCCGCCACCGCCGCGAAGATCCGCGACAACGGAGGCGAGGTGCTGATGGAGCCGATGCAGGTCGGCGACTTCGGCACCATGCTGCTGGCCCGCGACCCGAGTGGCGTCGTCTTCGGTGTGTGGCAGGCGGGCGTCCACGAGGGCTTCGAGGCCAAGGCCGTGCCGGGCGCCTACTGCTGGGCGGAGGTCTTCACCCGGGAGCCGGAGAAGTCGGACGCCTTCTTCCAGGCCGTCTTCCCCTACCGCGCGCAGCAGATGGAGGACGACGGGGTCGACTTCAGGATCTTCAACCTCGGCGACGAGACGGTTCTGGGCCGGATGAAGATGACGGACGAGTTCCCGCCCGAAGTACCGCCCTACGTCAACGTCTACTTCACGGTCGAGGACTGTGACGCGGCGGTCGCGAAGGCCACCGAACGCGGCGCCGTTCTGCGGTTCGGCCCGATGAGCAGCCCGTTCGGCCGGTTCGCGGCGCTGAGTGACCCGCAGGGCGCGCCGTTCTCCGTGATCGACGTCTCCACGACCGAGGGCGAGATGCCGAAGATGTTCGACGTGGTCTGAGCGGACGGCGTGGTCCGGCTGGGTCACGCGGCCGTCAGATCCACCGTCGGCGCCTCCGCCCACGGACGGAAGGCGAGCCCCGCCCGGCCGATCGCCCGCTTCGCCGCCGACGCAGCCGATGGCCCGCCGCTTTCGGCCGGGCCGCCGGTCTACGGCTTGCGGCCCACTCCGCAGTAGGCGTCGACCACCGACACGGCGGAGTCCGGACGCCACTGGGTGACCTGTACGACGCCGGGTTCGACCAGGTCCAGCCCCTCGAAGAACCCGGCGATCTCGTCGACGCCGCGCACGTAGTACGGGACGGCCCCGCTGGAGTTGTAGGCCTCGGAGGCGGCGATCATTCCCTCGCTGGTGGCGGTGCTGTCGCTGATCACCAGGTAACTGCCGGACGGCAGAGGGGACATGAGGCGCGCGACCAGGTCCCGTGCCTGATCGTGGTCGGCAACGTGCCCGAGCGTGTTGAGGATCATCAGGGCGACGGGCCGGGAGAGGTCCAACGTGTGCGCCGCGGCCCCGAGGACGGCCTCGGGGTCGTACAGGTCGGCGTCGAGGTACGCCGTCGCGCCCTCGGGGGTGCTGGTGAGCAGGGCGCGGGCGTGGGTAAGTACCAAGGGGTCGTTGTCGACGTACACGATCCGCGCGTCCGGCGCCACACGCTGGGCCACCTCGTGGGTGTTGTCGGCGGTCGGCAGACCGGTGCCGACGTCGAGGAACTGCCGGATGCCCTGTTCGCCGGCCAGATGCCGGACCGCGCGTCCCAGGAAGTGGCGGCTCGTGCGCGCCACGTCGACCAGGCCGGGGAAGATCTCCTTGATGTGGTCCCCGATCTCGCGGTCCACCTCGTAGTGGTCCTGGCCGCCGACGAAGTAGTTCCAGAAGCGCGCGGAGTGCGGCTTGTCCGTGTCGATCCGGGCACGTATCCCGGCAGCGGCGGCGAGCTGGGGTTCCTGGTCCGTCACGCGAGTGCCTCCTGCGGATCGGTGTTCGGTCATCGAACGCCAACGTAGTCGAAGGGCCCGCTGTCCACCGTGCTCTGGCGAGTCAACTCACCTGCCGCGTAGGGGTTTTGGCCACCTGGCACAGGGACAGCCGGGCCGTTACCCGCGTTGAGTCGATGGCTGCCACCCGAGTGCCGGGCCGAGCACGGTGGCGATGTCGGTGAGGATCTGGACGTAGTCCTCGTGCTCGAAGGTGAAGGGCAGAGCGAAGGCGACCTCGTCGATCTCCCGGAAAGCGGCGTGGGAGTGGAGCCGTTCGGTGATCTCCGCGGAGGTGCCGACGAGATCGGGCGCGAACATCAGACGCCCGGGACCCTGTGGCGCGGCGGTCCGCGGCATCCGCGGCTCGGCGTACGCCTCGTACTTCGCGCGCTGCTCCGGCGAGGCACTGTCGGTGGGGATGACGACGAGGCCCTGGGAGACGCGGGCGCGGTCGCCGTCGGGATGGTGGGCACGGAAGGCGCGTACGTGCGAGAGCTGGATCTCGGCGAAGTCCTCGGACTCCTCCGCCTTGACGACGCTGCTGGTCAGCAAGTTCATGGCGTGCTCACCGGCCCACTGGGCCGACCGCAGGCTTCCGCCGCCGTACCACATACGGTTGCCCAGGCCGGGCGCGTGCGGCTGCACCTGGTCGGAGAACACTTCGAAGCCCTCGACACCACTGAAGTCGGTGGCGGGCTTACCGCGTACGAAGTCCAGCAGCCGCTCCACACGGTCGTAGCCGAAGTCCTCGGCATCGGCGGTGTCGGGATACAGCGCTTGCTTGACCTGGTCGTAGTGCATCGGCGGGCCGACGCTGATGCCCGGATTGAGGCGGCCCCCGGACAGGATGTCGACCGTCGCCAGGTCTTCGGCCAGACGCAGCGGGTTCTCCCAGCCCAGAGGCATGACCGCGGTGCCGAGCTCGATGCGGGTGGTGCGCTGTGAGGCCGCGGCCAGGACGGCTACGGGGGAGGAGATGCCGTACTGGAGGTGGCGGTGGCGCACCCACGCGCTGTCGAAGCCCAGCCGTTCACCGAGCTCGATGATCTCCAGTGTCGACTCGTGGCCCCGGCGGGGGTCGGCTTCGTCGAACAACCCGATGGTCAAGAAGCCCAGCTTCCGCAACGGTTCCGAGGGCAGCGGCACGGGATTCCTCCATGGTCAGGGGCGGTTCTGCCGAACACCAGCGCTGGTCCTCAGTGTGCCAGGCGATCATTCAGGGAGAGCTCCTGCCAGGCCGTCACCCCTGCCACCCCCGCTCGTACCGTCTCCTCCGGGGCCCCCGACGCCTCCAGGGAACTGCGAGCCACCTCGGCGAGGGAGGCATCGGACAGCCCCAGCACCTTGCGGGCCGACGCGTACTCGTCGAGCAGGCCGGATCCGAAGAGCAACGAGTCGTCGGCGGCGAGAGTGCAGCGGACACCGGCGTCGAGAAACCGTGGCAGCGCAGCTGGGGCGAGCCGCCCGGGCGTTCCCCACCTGGGCATCCGGCCGGTTGCCGGTCATTCGGTCGCGCCCGGATACAGTGCGGACCATGCCCCAGCCCCCGGAGGAGAACGAGCGCGCGCGGCTGCTGCGCCTGAGCGCCGACCACATCCTGGCGCACGGTATCGCCGGCCTCTCGCTGCGCGGCATCGGCAAGGCGGTCGGCAGCAACAACCGCATGCTGCTGTACTACTTCGGGTCGAAGGAGGAGCTGATCGCGGCGGCGCTCGGGGAGGCGGGCGGCCGCTTTCCGCTCCTGGAACAGGTCTTCGCGCTGCTCGACGACCACGACCAGCCGCTGCGCACCCGCCTGGAGGCGGCCTGGGAGCTGCTCTCCGCCGACGAGAACCTCCCCTTCCATCGCGTCTTCTTCGAAGCTCTGGGCCTCGCCGGATACCAGCGCGGGCGCTTCGACGCCTTCCTCGACGCCGTCGCCACGACCTGGCGAGGCCGCGTCGTGACCGCCTTGCGCGCCGAGGGCGTACCGGCGGCCGAGGCCGACGACCTGGCGCGCGAGCTGGTCTCGCTCTGGCGTGGACTCCAGTTGGACCTGCTCACCGCCGGAGACCGTGCGGCGACGCTGCGCGTGAACGCGGCGGCGGCCGTCTCCTTCGCCGCCAGGGCCGAGGCCGCCGCGAGCAGCCGTTCGCTCGACTCGCTCGACTGACGCCGGGCGGCGAGGCGGGCCGGGTGGAGGCGGGCCGTCAGTGGCCGTGTCGGTCGGGCCGTGTCAGTGGGGCCGTGTCAGTGGGGCCATGGCCTGGAGGGTGTAGGCGTTCGACGTCACGCGCTGAGACGCATTTTCGGTGTCTTCGGCATCTTCGGTACCACGATGTCGAGCGGGCCGTCCGGGACCGCCACCGCGTCCGTGGACCAGCCCCAGATCGAACAGACGCGGCGCGCGGGATCGCTGTGCCCGTCCCGGCCGTGCAGGACACGGTAGTTGTCGAGGCAGATCATCTCGCCCGCCTTGACCCGGAACATCGGTCCGGTGTCGCGCGCCGCGACGACGGCCTCCTCCCACCTGCGCACCAAGGCCATGTGCTCGTCCTCCAACGGGCCCTCGACCGATGCGAGATACGGGTGATAGCGGCCCTGGAAGCGGCCGGAGGGTACGGTCCGGGCGATCGGCGCGTACGTGTCCTGCGGGTAGTTGGGCTCTGAGTGGTCGATGTCGGTGGTGCGGCAGAACTCCGCCACGACGGCCCACTCCGGGTCGGCGGCGAGCAGGTCGAGGAGCCGGGAGGTGTCCACGAGGAAGGAGTCACCGCCCCGGTCCGCCGGCCGCTCGCACCACAGGAAGAGGTGGTCGGGTGCGTAGTCACCGAACGCGAAGCCGTCGTTGTGGGCGACCATGCGCTCCTCGATCGGCGCGAAACTGCGCTTGCGGCCACGGGAGTCGGCCGGCTGCGCGGCCACCTTCGCCGCCTCGCGTTCACCGTGCGCCTTGGTGGCCTCGAACTGCGTACCGATGCGGACCGCCTTGTCGCCCATGACCTCCCGGCCGTACGCGACGGCGGACTGCTCGTCGGCGAGTCCCGTCACGATGACCGCACCCTCGGCGGCGAGCACCTCACGGGCTTCCTCGGCGCTGGACACCCGGCGTGGAATGAAGCTTGCGGAGCTGACGTCCATCCTTGACTCCTCGACGTTGAACCGATCGGTTCACATCAAGGTAGGGGAGCCGTGTTTCGACCGGGTGTCCCTGGCGGAACGCGTGGAATACCCGGTTGTCCGAGACTTATGAAGGCGCTGCAGCGGCGGGTCAGGAGCGCGGGCGACTATTCGCCGCGCTCGGCGTTCTTCTCCTTGATCCGTACCGCTTCCTTGCGGACCTCGGCCTGAATGGCGCGTTCCTTCTGCAGCCACTCGGGAGAGTCCTTCTTCAACGCCTCGATCCGCTCCGTGGTGAGCGCCTCGGTGACTCCGCCACGCGCGAGCCCCGCGATGGAGACGCCCAGCTTCGCCGCGACGACCGGCCGAGGATGCGGACCGTTGCGTCGCAGTTCCTGCAGCCACTCGGGCGGATCGGCCTGCAGGGCGTTGAGCTCGGAGCGTGAGACGACACCTTCCTGGAACTCGGCGGGGGTGGCCTCGAGGTACACACCCAGTTTCTTCGCCGCGGTCGCGGGCTTCATTGTCTGGGTGGTCTGGTGCGACGTCATGGTGTCAAGGATATCGAGCATGTGAACCACCTCCGACCACGCCCGGTAACCTGGCCAGGTGACAGGCTCGGAAGTATCCCCTTCGTTCCGGCTCGCGTATGTCCCGGGAGTGACGCCCAGCAAGTGGGTGCGGATCTGGAACGAGCGGCTGCCCGACGTTCCGCTGACCCTCCTCGCGGTGTCTCCCGCCGAAGCCCTTGACGTGCTGCGCGGCGGCGGCGCCGACGCCGGATTCGTACGGCTGCCCGTCGACGGTATGGACCTCAGCGCGATCCCTCTCTACGCCGAGACGACGGTGGTCGTGGTCCCCAAGGACCACGTCGTGGCGGCGGTCGACGAGGTGTCCGCCGAGGATCTGGCCGACGACATCGTGCTGCATCCCCTCGACGACACCCTCGGCTGGGACCGCCCGCCGGGGCAGCCCGCGATCGAGCGCCCCGCCACGACGGCGGACGCGATCGAACTGGTGGCCGCCGGAGTGGGACTGCTGGTGGTCCCTCAGTCGCTCGCGCGCCTCCACCACCGCAAGGACCTCACGTACCGGCCGGTCACGGACGCCCCCGAGTCCCGCGTCGCGCTGTCGTGGCCCGAGAACAGGACCACCGACCTGGTGGAGGACTTCATCGGGATCGTGCGCGGACGGACCGTCAACAGCTCACGAGGCCGCTCTCCGGACCAGGCCCAGACCCAAGATCAGTCGAAGGGCAAGCGCCCCGAGAAGAGCGGCGCCCAGCGGAAGCCTGCCGCCGGCAAGACCTCCGGCAAGGGATCCCGGAGCGGCTCCGGCGGCCCCAAGGGAGCGAAGAGCGCGAAGGGCACCAAGCGCGGTAAGCCTCGCCGCCGGTCGTAGGTCCCTTGGACCCGGTGCAGGCCGGAGAGGCAAGAGCGGGCCTGACACGGGCCGGACCGGGATGATAGAAGCAGGCATGAACACTGGTTCCATCTCCACCTTTGTCTCCAACTTCCCACCAGTCCCCAGCTGCTGCTCCTGCTCGGCCCGTACACGATGACCGCGGGCATCGACACCCCCGACAGCCGGGGCCGTACCGGACTGGATCAGACCGGCCGCGACCTGACGGGCAACCCCCGGGTCAAGGTGCGGGACGTGAAACTGCTCTCCTGCCACTGGTATGTGGAACGCACCACGACGTTCGACATCCAGCACGCCGACGGCACCTGGAGCACCCAGGAACGTGAGACGCACGACCGCGGCAACGGGGCCACCATCCTGCTGTACGACGCGGACCGCGAAACCGTGCTGCTGACCCGGCAGTTCCGCTATCCCGTGTACGTGAACGGACACCCGGACGGCATGCTCGTCGAGACCCCGGGCGGACTCCTGGACGAGGAGGACGAGCATCCGGAGGTCGCCGTACGACGCGAGGTCATCGAGGAGACCGGGCACACCGTCGGCGAGGTCCAGCGTGTCTTCGACGTCTACATGAGCCCGGGATCGGTCACCGAGCGGGTGAGTTTCTTCGCCGCCTCCTACGGGCCGTCCACCCGTACCCACGAGGGCGGCGGACTGGACGAGGAGGGCGAGGACATCGAGATCGTCGAACTGCCCTTCCGCCGGGCCCTCGGCATGATCCGCACCGGCGAG
Source organism: Streptomyces sp. 2A115 (assembly GCF_052245575.1). Lineage (NCBI taxonomy): Bacteria > Bacillati > Actinomycetota > Actinomycetes > Kitasatosporales > Streptomycetaceae > Streptomyces > Streptomyces sp. 2A115. The sequence goes on from NZ_JBQQCG010000002.1 coordinate 105,100, forward strand.
ATCGCCGACGCGAAGACCATCATGCTGCTGCAGTGGGCGGCGTTGGAAGGACCGTTCAGCGGGACGGGCGTTCTCACCCGGTAGTGGCGTCGCGCCCGGGGAGGCACCCGCTCCCGCGGCTCAGCCGACGTGAAGGCCGGCCATGGGGTGTCACCTCCGGGTAAGGACGCCATGACGTTTGTGTTCTGTGCCCGATGTGACGGCGGGGCGTTCATAGGCTGTGGTCGCACTTGGTCGGACCTTCCGCCCAGGGAGGGGACAGCGCATGACGGCCACAGCTGACGACCCGGCGGGCCTTGCGGCACGGAAGGAGACCTTCGTCTTCCCAGCCGAGACCGGAGTCCCGCCCCAGGTCGGCCCCTTCGCCCACGCGACCCGCTTCGGCTCGTTGGTCTTCGTGACCGGCCAGATGCCCACGGATCCGGCGACGGGCCTGCTGGTGGAGGGCGACGTCGCCGCCCAGGCCGAGCAGGTACGCCGCAATCTGCGGGCCGTACTCAGGCAGTTCGGCCTCACACTCGACGACGCGCTGATGGTCCGCGTCTACCTGACGTCCTTCGACGACTTCGACCTCGTCAACGCCGCCTACGAGACCTGGTTCAACGGCCCCCTGCCGAGCCGCACGTGCGTCGGCGTCTCCGGCCTCGCCGTGGGCGCCGCGATCGAGATCGACGTCGTCGCCGGGATCCCGGGCCCAAGGGCGTGAACCTCCTCCGGGCCCGAACACACCACGCGACCACAGGAGTACGTACCCATGAAATGCGACGCGCTGTCGTCAACGCGCTGGACTTCATCGAGCACGACCTCGCCATGGACCGCGCGGTGGCGTACGCGTACCTGTCCGCGGCCGCCGACTTCGAGGTGTCCCAGGTCGTGGACCGCACGGTCGGCGTCCACGGGGTCATCGAGAAGGGCCACTTCGGTCGCGTCGCCGACAAGCCTCACGCCCACTGAGTCCGGATCACTCGAACCGTGCGGTGTCGCCCGCCCCCTTGCGTACGATCTCGGCCTCGCCGCTGGAGAAGTCGATGACCGTGGTCGGCTCGGTGCCGCAGTCTCCGGAGTCGATCACGGCGTCGACCGCGTAGTCGAGCCGCTCCTTGATCTCCCAGCCCTGGGTCATCGGTTCGTCCTCGTCCGGCAGGAGCAGGGTGCTGGAGAGGAGCGGCTCGCCGAGTTCGGCGAGCAGGGCCTGGGCGACCGTGTGGTCGGGGATGCGGACTCCGACGGTCTTCTTCTTCGGATGGAGGAGCTTGCGCGGCACCTCCTTGGTCGCGGGGAGGATGAAGGTGTAACTGCCGGGCGTCGACGCCTTGATGGCGCGGAACACATCCTTGTCGATGTGCACGAACTGCCCCAGCTGCGCGAAGTTCTGGCACACGAGGGTGAAGTGATGGCGGTCGTCGAGATTCCGGATCGAACGGATCCGGTCGATACCGTCACGGCTGCCCAGCTGGCATCCCAGCGCGAAACAGGAGTCCGTGGGATACACGACGAGCGCACCCTCGCGGATCGAGTCGGCGACCTGGGTGATGGTGCGCTGCTGAGGGTTGTCGGGGTGAACGTCGAAGTACTTGGCCACCCGTCGAGCTTATGCGCTTGACCGGCGACACCTGCGCACGGCTCGGCGGCGGTGCGTCGATGAGACCCGGCGACGCCCTGATGGCGCGCGCCGGGGCCCTTGCCTCCTCCCCGGTTCGGGGTCAGTCCCTGAGCCGGTCGATCTGCCGGATCTTGTTGGTCGCGTCCAGGGCGGCGACCTTGTAGGACTCCGCGAGCGTCGGGTAGTTGAACACCGCGTCGACGAGGTAGTCGACCGTGCCGCCGCACCCCATCACGGACTGCCCGATGTGGATCAGCTCGGTGGCCCCGGTGCCGAAGCAGTGCACGCCGAGCAGTTTGCGGTCGTCGGGGGAGACCAGCAGCTTGAGCATGCCGTGCGAGTCGCCGATGATCTGGCCGCGGGCCAGTTCGCGGTAGCGGGAGATGCCGACCTCGAACGGCACGCGGTCCTCGGTGAGTTGGTCCTCGGTCTTCCCGATGAAGCTGATCTCCGGGATGGTGTAGATACCGATCGGTTGGAGGTCGTGCATCCGGTTCACCGGCTCGCCGCACGCGTGATATGCCGCCGTGCGACCCTGCTCCATCGATGTCGCGGCGAGCGCCGGGAAGCCGATGACGTCGCCGACGGCGTAGATGTGCGGCACTTCGGTGCGGTAGTGCTCGTCGACCTTGATCCGGCCGCGCTTGTCGGCGGACAGACCGGCCTTGTCCAGGTCGAGGTCGTCGGTGAGGCCCTGTCGGCCCGCGGAATACATGACGGCGTCGGCGGGGATCTTCTTGCCGCTCTCCAGGATGGTGAGGGTGCCCCGGGGATGACGCTCGACCGCGGCGACGGTCTCGCCGAAGCGGAAGGTGACGGCCAGGTCCCGCAGGTGGTACTTGAGCGACTCGATCACCTCGATGTCGCAGAAGTCGAGCATCCCGGCCCGCTGTTCGACCACGGTGATCTTGCTGCCGAGGGCGGCGAACATGGAGGCGTACTCCATGCCGATCACGCCGGCCCCGACGATGACCATGGAGCGCGGCACCCGCTGCAGGTTGAGAACGTTGTCGGAGTCCAGGATCGTCTGCTCGTCGAACTCGACGGTCGCGGGCCTGGCCGGGCGGGTGCCCGTGGCGATGACGATGTTCTCGGCGCTCAACAGCCGGTCGTGGCCGGTCACTTCCCGCAGGGCGACGGTGTGGTCGTCGATGAAGCGGCCGGTGCCGCCGAAGAGGGACACGTGGTTGCGGGAGAGTTGGTTGCGGATGACGTCGACCTCGCGGCCGACCACGTGCTGGGTGCGCGCGGTCAGGTCGGCGACGGTGATTTCCTCCTTGAGGCGGTAGCTCTGGCCGTACAGATCGCGCTGGGTGAGACCGGTGAGATAGAGGACCGCCTCGCGTAGGGTCTTGGAGGGGATGGTCCCGGTGTGGATGGAGACCCCTCCGACCATGTCGGGGCGGTCGACGACGGCGACCCGGCGGCCGAGCTTGGCCGCGGCGATGGCGGCCTTCTGGCCGCCCGGTCCGGATCCGATGACAATCATGTCGAAGTCGCGCACCCTCCGAAGTCTGTCAGCCCGAGGCTCTCGCCCGAAAGGGTGAACGGGTGTCAGTTGGCTCCGCTCATTGCACGTGGGCGAGTTCCCGCGGGCGGTCGCCGAGGCCCGAGGCGCCCTGGACGACTCCAGGGCGCATCGTCATGCGGGGTGCCGCACCAGGTGGTGCGTAGGCGGAGCCAGGGTTCGACGACCGCTTGAAATGTCAGCGGAGTCAGGCTTCGGTGACCGCCTGGCGTGTCCGTTCGCGGGGGCGGGCGGCCATCTTGAGGGTGCTGGGTCGTACGGTGGCCCGGGCCACCGGGCGGACGGTCTGGCCCGCGATCAGTTCGAGCCGCCAGGACCGGGTCAACGTGGCGATCGCCGTGGTGAGTTCGGATTGCGCGAAGCGGTCCCCGATGCATTTGTGCTTGCCGGCGCCGAAAGGCAGGAACGCACCGTCGGAGAGCGGTTGTAGGCTCTCGTCCAGCCAGCGGTCGGGGTCGAACGTCAGGGGATCGGGGAAGAGTTCGGGGTCGCGGTGCAGGGCGTGCTGGCAGTACGCCAGCTCGGTGCCGACCGGGATCTCCCACTGCCCGATGCGGGTCGGCTGGAGCGTACGGCGGGTGACGAGCCATCCGGTGTGGTGCAGTCGGAGGGCCTCGGTGATGACGCGGCCCAGATAGGGCAGGTGAGTCAGGTCCTCGAAGGTGACGGGCCGCTCGCCGAGCACGTCGTCGAGTTCGGCCTGGACGCGCTCGTCGATGTCCGGGGCGCGGGCGAGCTCGTACAGCACCCAGGACAGTACGGACGCGGTGGTCTCGGTGCCGGCCACCGCGAGGGTGAGGATCTCGGAGCAGATTTGGTGCGGCGTCAGCTGCTGCCCGGATTCCTCGTCCTGTGCCTGGAGGAGCAGGGAGAGCATGTCGCCGGTGTCGCGGCCGTTGCCGCGCAGCTCGTCGACCGCGTCGCCGATGGTGGCGCGGACGGCGTCCCGGGCCGTGTTGAAGCGCCGGTTGGCGGGCAGCGGCAGCCGTTCCGCCCAGTCGGGGAGCATGATCCGGGTGCCGACGCCGTTCATGACCACCGACAGGTCGCGGCGCAGCTGGTGGAAGGCCTGCTCGTCGATGCTCCCGGAGAAAACTGTCGCCGCGAGCATGTCAAGGGAGAGTTTGACCATCACCTCGCGTACGTCGAGGATCTGGCCCGGTGCCCAGCCGCTCGTGGTGGTGGTGACCTGCTCGCGCATCAGGTCGACGTACCGGGCGATCTCGGTGTGGCGGAAGGCGGGCTGGAGCTGGCGGCGCTTGCGGACGTGCTCGGAACCGGCGACGGTGACCACGCTGTCACCGAGCAACTGGCCCATCTTCTCGAAGAAGCGGCCCTTGTCGAGGGTGGGTGCGAGGTCGACCAGCATGGCGCGGATCAGCGCGGGTTCGTTGACGACGATCGTCGGCTGCTGGGGCTGGAGCCTGATCTCGACGAGGGGTCCGTAGTCACGGAGGGAGGCGATGAAGGCAAGGTTGTCGCGCATGAGCGGTATCGCGTGGCCGAGCAGCGGGAGGGATCCCGCCGCCTTGGGTATGGGGAGAGGCGCTGCGGTAGTCACGGCGGTTGTCCCTTCACGGTGAGTGACACCGTGATCACTGCCCACCTCGACCCTGGGTGCAATCGCGCGCTTTGGGTGGCGTTGGCCACGTGTGCGGTGCGGCGACCGCGGTTCTGGGTGCGTTGAGGTCCGTGCTCGACGGGCCGAGGGGCGGCTCCTCGGCCTGAGGCCCTGCTTGCCCGCCGCCGGCGGGCCGCCCGAAGAGTCGCCCCTTCGGGGACCCGGACCGGTTGCGTCAGGCGGGACCGGAGACGACCGCTCCGCTCCCCTCACCGGTCAAAGGCCTTACTTGCTGGGGAACTTCCAGATGTACGGCTCTCCGTCCTCCTCCGACCAGTGGACCTCCACGGACTTCGCGTTCGCGGGGACCAGGTACGACTCGCAGAAGGTGTGGGTCTCGCCCGACTTCCAGCTTTCGACGTCGTACGGGTCTTCGCAGCCGGGCGCGTCGTCGGAGGCGCCGATGAGCAGCGCCCCCCTCGTTCCGTCGGCCCAGATGGTCGTACCGTCACCCGCGTCGGAGTCGCTCGTCAGTGCCGGGCCGGCCTTGTGCGTGTACTTCACGTGGGCGACCGCGAGCACCAACCCCTTGGCCTCCGCCTTGTCCTGGACCAGCTTCGCCGCTTCGGCCTCGGTGCCGAGGTCCACCTTCTGCGCGGTGATCTCGTAGGTGACCGTGCCGTCCTCCTCCTCGACCTTCCCGGTGGCGCTCTCCCCGGTGGCCAGCTCGCCTCCGGAGGCCGCCTTCGCCTGAGATGCCCTGGCCTTCGGCTTGGAGGACTTCTTCGCGTCCGCGTCGGCGTTGTCGCCCCCGCCGCCGCACGCGCTGAGGGTGAGCGTGAGGACGGCGGCGGGCGCGACGAAGCGCAGCGCGGTTTTGTGGCGCAGCAAAACTGACTCCTTGGAATGAGGGTGTCGGAGAGGACCAGGTGCCGGCGGTGGCGCGGCTCGGTGGGCCGCGGTCAACACGTTCCGGGCACGGGTGAATCCACGCTCCTCGCAGGGGGCGCGATCACCGATCCGTTTGAGATCTTGGTGCACGACAATGCGAAGAGTCAACAAATGTGAACGTTGTGTGAGGTGTCATCGGGTGGAACGTGCGAGGCGGAACCCCACGTCGTCGACCTGGAAGCTCGGATGGCTCCGGCGTCGAGCGGAGGCCCGGCAACTCCAGTGCTCGTCGAACCAGCCGCCGCCGCGCAGCACCCGGTAGGCGCCGTAGACCTCGGCGTCATAGATGTCCCAGCACCAGTCCCAGACGTTGCCGAGCATGTCGTGAAGACCCCACGGGTTGGGCCGCTTGCCGCCGACGTCGTGGATCCGCTCCTGCGAGTTGCCGCGAAACCAGGCGATCTCGTCGAGCGGTCCGTAGCGAGGTCCTGCCGTACCGGCACGGCAGGCGTACTCCCACTCGGCTTCGGTCGGCAGCCGGTACCCGTCGGCGGACGCGTCCCACTCGATGCCGTCGTCGTCGCCGTAATCGCCGTTGTCGTCGTTGTCGTGGACACGGAGGTGGTAGGCGGGCGTGAATCCGTCCCGCTCGGACAGCGCGTTGCAGAACCGGACCGCGTCCCACCAGGAAACGCCCTCCACGGGCAACTGGTCCCCATCGGCGGAGCTCGGCCGCCGGCCGGTGATCTGTGCGTACAACGCCTGGGTGACCGGGAACGCCGCGAGCCGGTAGGGAGCGAGCTCGACCGACCAACCGCGCTTCGTCCGCCGGTCCGACAGGTTTACCTGCCCCGGGGGAACAGCGATCATCTGGGCTACCGCGCTCGCGTCCATGAGCGGGCCATCCTACTGACGATCTCTCGGGCGTGGTCGGTTGTGGTGTGCACGCTCACCGGTCCGCCGGGCTCGCCCACGTCCCGTTCTCGGCGGAGCGGGCTATGGCGTCCAGCGCGGCCGCACTGTGGACGGCGTCGTCCAGAGTGGCACCGTGCGGAGTGCCCTCGGCGACGGAGCGCAGGAAGTTGTGCGCCTCGATGACCTTGAGGTCGTCGTAGCCCATGGCGTTGGCCGAGCCCGGCTGGAACGCGGCGTACTCGCCGTGGCCCGGGCCGACGTACAGCGTGCTGACGGGCTGGTCCTGGTACGACGTGCCGCGGCTGACGCCCAGTTCGCCCATGCGGCGGAAGTCCCAGAAGACCGCGCCCTTGGTGCCGTGGATCTCGAAGCCGTAGTTGTTCTGCTCGCCCACCGAGACGCGGCAGGCCTCCAGCACGCCGCGTGCGCCGGATGCGAAGCGCAGCAGGCAGGAGACGTAGTCCTCGTTCTCCACGGGGCCCAGCGCGCCGCCCGTGGAGCGGGTGTGGCCGGCGGTGGCAGCGGTGGGCCGGGCCCGCTCGGGGACGAAGACGGCGGTGTCGGCGGCCAGCGACGCGATCTCGCCGAGCAGGTGGCGGGCCAGGTCGACGCCGTGCGAGGCGAGGTCGCCCAGCACTCCGGGGCCCCCGCGCTCACGCTCGTACCGCCAGGTCAGGGCACCCTCGGGGTGGGCGGCGTAGTCGCTGAAGAGGCGGATGCGGACGTGCGTGACGGTGCCGATCTCGCCGGAGGCGATCAGCTCGCGGGCGGCCGAGACGGCAGGCGCGTTGCGGTAGTTGAAGCCGACCGCGCCCTGGACGCCCGCCTTGGCGACGGCGTCGGCGACGGCCCGCGCGTCCTCGGCGGTGAGGCCGACCGGCTTCTCGATCCAGATGTGCTTGCCCGCCTCCGCCATGGCGACGCCGATCTCGCGGTGCAGGAAGTTCGGAGCGGCGACGCTCACCGCCTGGATCCGGGGATCGGCGGCGACCTCCCGCCAGTCGCGGACCGCGGTGGCGAAGCCGTACTGCCCCGCGGCCTCCTCGGCCCGGCCGGGCACCTCGTCGGCGACGGCGATCAGCTCGGGCCGTACGGTCAACTGCGGGAAATGGTGCGGCACGCGGACGTACGCCTGGGTGTGCACCCGTCCCATCCAGCCGAATCCCACGACGGCGACGCCGAGCGTACTCACCATGACTGCCCTTCCTTGGACCGGTCCATAAACATCCCGGCCCACACTGAACTCCGTTCCGGCACGTGTCAACCCTCTCTGAACCCCTTTGACAAGCTCGCTGCCCTATGGAACGGTCCAGATCATGAGACCCCCGACGATCCGCGACGTCGCCGAACGGGCCGGAGTGTCGAAGTCGCTGGTCTCCCTCGTGCTGCGCGGCTCCGACCAGGTGCGCCCGGAGAAGCGGCAGGCCGTGCTGGCCGCCGTCGAGGAACTCGGCTACCGGCCCAACGCGGCCGCACGCAGCCTCAGCGAACGGCGCACCCGCACCGTGGGCGTGCTGTTGAACGACATGCGCAACCCCTGGTTCGTGGAACTGCTCGACGGCCTGAACTCCCTGCTGCACGCCCACGGACTGCACATGCTGCTCGCCGACGGCCACCTCAACCGGCGCATGGGCGAGGACCTCACCCGCACCTTCACGGACCTGCGGGTCGACGGCCTGATCGCCGTCGGTACGCTGCCGGATCCCGAGTCGCTGCGCACGGCGTCCGGGCAGGTGCCCACCGTCGTCGCGGGTGCCCGCGAGCCCGTGCTGCCCGGCGTGGACATCGTCGCCAACGACGACGAACAGGGCGCCCGCCTTGCCACCGAGCACCTCATCGGCCTCGGCCACCGGCGCATCGCCCACATCGCGGGCCAGGGGATGGTCGGCGAACTGCGCCGCCGCAGCTTCGAGTCGGTCATGCGCGAGCACGGTCTGGCCGGGACGGCGATCGTGGAGCAGGGCGACCTGACCGAGGAGGGCGGCTACCGGGCCACCGTCCGCCTGCTCAGCGCCCGGGAACGGCCCACCGCCGTCTTCGCGTTCAACGACATCGCCTGCGTCGGCGCACTGTCGGCCGCCGAGGAACTCGGCCTCCAGGTGCCGCGCGACCTCTCCCTCGTCGGCTACGACAACACGTACCTCGCGCGCCTGCGTCACCTGTGGCTCACCACCGTGGACAACGCCGGGCACGATGTCGGCCGCCGTGCCGCGCAGTGCCTGCTCGACCGTATCGCCGACCCGGCCCGCCCCGGCGAGGTCGTCCTCACCGCGCCGGCCCTCGAGGTACGGGGTACGACGGCGCCGCCGCGGCGCTGAGGGCAGGCCGCCCCGAAGCGCGAGGTTGGAGATCTTGACGTGTTCGTCCCGTCGGCGTTCGTCGGGTCCGACTCGGGTTACAGCAGGATGGGTGCGTTGCTGACGGCCGGGCTGGATGACAGGGTGTCGAGGATCTCCCCGCGGGCGGAGACGCCGCGCGTCCTCATCGCCTCCCGCGCCCCGTCGGGGTCGCCCGCGACGATGGCATCGACGATGGCCAGTCGCTGTTGACTTCGGCCAGGATGGGTCGACGGCGGGGCGAGCCGCATCACCAGTCGCGCGATGCGCTCGATCTCGTCGAGCATGTTGACGACCGACAGTGCCAGGCGAGCATTTCCGGACCCATTGGCAATGATGGTCTCGAATTCATAGTTGACACGGATTCGCTCTTCGAAGCCTGGCCCGCTCAGCTCGTCGTACTCCTCGTCGAGGGCCAGTTCCTGAAGACGCTCGAGTGATTCAGGCGCGAGCCGCCGGCGAGCACAGAGGAAGGCGGCCTCTGATTGCAGCAGGACGCGCATGTCGCACAGATCGGCGGCGTCATGGAGAGTGACCGGCGAGACGATGTATCCCGCTCGCGGCATGGGAGTCACCAAACCCTCGCGATGGAGCCTGGCGAGCGCCTCGCGAACGGGGGTTTTGCTGAGGCCGAGCGAGCGCGCGACCTCCAGTTCGGTGAAGCCGGCTCCGGGAGGGCGTTCCAGCTCGATCACTTGCCGCTTCAGGGTTCGGTATGCCCGCTGCATCATGCTGCTGGTCTCCGGGTGTTCCCGGAGCAGATCGGGCCTATACCTCACTGGCCGGCTCACCCGTCTCGCCGTGCTCCTGCCCTCCGGAGGATGCCGCCGCTTCGCGCGGATCGCGCAGCCCTGCCGCCCAACTACGCGCCGTCGTCACATCGACGCCTCGGCCGGGGAAAACGGAATCGACGAAGAAGTCGTGTACGTCCGGTTCCGGATCGGCGCAAGCATCGGCGATGACCGTCAGTCGGTAGTCCCGGTCAAAGGCGTCATAGACAGTCGCGGCCACCATCGCGCTCGTGGCCACACCCGCCACCGCCAGCGAGTCCACGCCTCGGCCGCGGAGAATCATGTCCAGCTCGGTCCCGGTGAAAGCACTTCCGCGCCGCTTGGTCACGATCACATCGCCGTCGGCGATCTTGAGTGCCGGGTCCACTTCCGTACCGGGTGAGCCCTGATGGTAGATGTCTCCGGCCGCGTGGCAGGCGCTGATCACGGCATTGCTCGGGGCGACGTCGAGGCCGTTGACGCGAAGCTCGGTGCGGATGAACACGATGAGTACCCCGGCCGCCCGTGCGGTGGGGAGGACCTCGGAGATCACTGGAAGGAGCTTGCGTGTGAACGGGTAGTCGCGGGTGATTCCGGACTGCAGATCGCCGACGATGAGCGCGTTGGTCATTGCCAGACTCCCTCGGTAAGAGGTTCGAGGTCGGACAACTGAGATACTAACGAGGTGAGTTGATATCTCAAGCCGGTTTGCGGCAGCCGGCTTGCGACCAGTTCGAGGGTGCGGAGTGGGGCGTGCTGCCCCTGCTGCTTTTGGGCGAGTAGTGGACAAGACCGTCAAGTCGGGTCAGGCGTGCCGGTTCGCGTCGCGGTGACGGAAGCTTCGGCCATGATCGCCGCGTACGTGACCGCCGAACGCGAACTGGGCCGCGTCGCGGCCGAGGCCGACGTCGACACCCTCGCGCCCACGCTGATCGGGGCCGGCCACCTGCTGTTCGACGACCGGAAAGGCACTCCGCCGGAGGCCGGCGATGTGTGGGGACCTGGTCGCTCAGCACGGCTATGGCAAAGCAGCGCGCCGAGGGCCGACGACGCCGACCGGGAGCCGAGGGACCTGGGTCGAGCCGCCGAACAGCCCGGGCCTCGTCTCATCGAAGGCGGCCTCGCGCGCCAGGCCGGCGTAGTAGCGCAGTACGGCGCCTGCTCCGGGCCATTACTCGCGCACCGTCCGCTTCTCGATCTGCTTGTCCACGGCCTGCTGCGGGGTGAGGGCGATGACGCGCTGCACGAAGATGCCGGGCAGATGTACCGCGTTCGGGTCGATTCCACCCGTCTCGACGAGTTCCTCGACTTCGGCGATCGTCAACCGCGACACCGGCACATCGGCCACCGCCTCGCCGGCCGTGGCAACCACCTTGTCCATCACGCCAGGAGCTCGCCGGCCGCCAGGTCGGAGGGATGCTGGGCCAGAGCAGTCACGTCGATCTTCATGAACGGGAAGAGGGGCAGGTTCCACAGCACACGGTGGAGTTCCTCGTTGTCCTCGACGTCGAAGACGCTGAGGTTCGCGTACTGCCCGACGCATCGCCAGATGTGGACCCAGGTACCCGACTTCTGCAGCTCATGGCAGTACGCCTTTTCCCGGGCCACCAGGTCCGCGCGGACCTCGGGGTCGAGGCCGCGCGGAATGTCGACGTCCATCCGTACCGCGAACAGCACCGTGCGTCACGCCTTGTCGAGGACGAAGTCGTACGTGACCTCGTGGCCGTTGCCGTCCGCGGCCGGACCGGGATCGAGGATGAGCTCGGGCTTCACCGCGGACGCGATGTCGTCCTCGACGTGGCTGCCACCCTTGAAGTACAGCTGTGTGGTGATGAGTTGGTGGCCTGGCGCCGACACCTTCAGGTGGAGATGCGCGGGGCGCCACGCGTGCCAGCCGGCGGCGGCGATGAGCCGGCCGCAGGAGCCGTCGGTGGGGATCTGGTAGGGCGCGGGCTCGATGGTGTGGATCCGGAAGTGGCCCCGGTCGTCGACGGTGACCGTGCCGCGCAGGTTCCACTCGGGCAGGCCGGGGGCGAACTGCGCGTAGTAGCCGTCGTTGTCGGCGTGCCAGATCTCGATCGTGGCGCCGGACAGTGGTGTGCCGTCCACGCTCGTCACCTGGCCCTGGAAGAGCAGTGGTGTGCCCTCCTCGCCGTCCCGCATCGGCAAGGTCGCCTCCGCGGACAGGTTCGGGGAGTCGGGGACGTAGTACGGGCCCTCGATGGTGCCCTTGCTGCCCTCGCGGTTCTCGCTCGCGACCTCCTCGACGACGTGCTCGATCCACACGTCCAGGAAGAGCGGCCACTCGCCGTCCTGGCCGACCTGGATCAGCCATGCCTTGAGCACGTCGTACTCGGCGTAGGTGACCTTGTGGCGGCGGACGATGTCGTGGACGGCGGTGATCAGTTCGGTGGCGAGGGTGTCCACGCGCTTGGCGTCCACGTCGGTGGCGCCCGAGTGCTGCCTGGTGCGGAACCGCTCGGTGGCGGCGGCGCCGGAGGCTGCGGCAGTGGCCTGTTCGGTGATGATGTCGGTCATGTCCCGTTCCCGATCCTTGAGTTGTGCCATTGAGTTGTGCCGGTGAGTTGTGTCGGCGCGTTCTGTGTGAGTTCTGTCGGTCGGTGAGCTCTGCGTGTCGTCTGCCGGCAGGTGGCGTCCGTCAGTGGTCCTGGCGGTAGCGGGCCAGCTTGTCGGGGTCGATGTCGATGCCGAGTCCGGCGCCTTCGCGGATGCGGAGGGTGCCGTCCTCTATGGTGAGCGGCTCGGTGAGGAGGTCGTCGGTCATGTCGAGGAAGTTCGAGAGTTCGCCGGCGTGCAGGGAGGCGGTGCGGTGGGCGGCTCCGAAGGTGACCGTGCACAACGTGCCTATCTGGCCGTCGATCTGATTGCCCATCACCACCTCGACGCCGAGTCCCTCGCACTCGTGCAGGACACGCTGGGAGGCGGTGAAACCGGTGCGGGCGGTCTTGATGCTGATGGCCGTGGCGGATCCGCCGAGGAGTTCGCGGGTCACCTCGGCCGCCCGGGTGGCGCTCTCGTCGGCGATGAAGGGGATGGGGCTCCGGGCGACCAGCCAGCGCCGCCCCAACACGTCGTCGGCCGGACAGAGTTCCTCGGCGAAGGTCAGGCCGAGCTCGGCCATCTCACGCAGGGCGCGCGCCGAGTCGGACGCGCTCCAGCCGCGGTTGCCGTCGATGTAGAGCTCTGCGTCCGGACCGAGGGCCTCGCGCAGCGCACGGCAGGCTTGGACGTCGTCCGTATAGGGCTGCCTGCCGACCTTCACCTTGAAGGTGGTGATGCCGTACGTGTCCCGGATCCGTTCCGCCTCGGCGACCATCTGCTCGGTGGGCGCGAAACCCACCATGTGGCTCACCCGCATGCGGTCGGTGTAGCCGCCGAGCAGCCCGGACACCGGCATGCCCGCGGCCTGGCCGAGGATGTCCCACAACGCCATGTCGACAGCGGCCTTGGCGGTCGGGTTGCCGACGGTCCGGTCGAGCTTCTCGTGGACCGCCTCCCGTTCCAGGGCCGTCAGTCCCAGGATCTGCGGCGCGAAGATCTTGTCGATCACCGCGATGATCGATTCCTGGGTCTCGCCGTAGGTGTAGGGCCGGGGCGGCGCCTCGGCGAACCCGGTCAGGCCCTCGTCCGTGTGCACCCGCACCAGTACGTGCTCGGCGGTGTGCACCTCTCCGCTCGCGAACTTCAGCGGCTTCCTGTACGGAATGGCGAAGGGAATCGCCTCCACCTTGACGATCTTCATGCCACTCCTCAAAGCCCTTCGGAAAGTCCGTCGGAAAGTCCGTCGGGAAACATGTCGTTCTGCTCCAGTACCTTCAGGAGATTCCGCAGCAGCGGTGAGTCGTCGTCCTCCCGCCAGGCCAGGTCGAGCCGTACGGACAGCGCGTCCTCGATCTCCTTGCAGAGCACTCCCTCGCGGGGCGCGGAGCGGATCGAGTCCGGGAGCACGGCGACGCCGAGTCCCGCGGCGACCAGTGCCAGGGCGGCCGAGGTCTCGGTGACCTCGTACGCGCGGTGCGGGTAGAAGTCGGAGGCGAGACAGCTGCGTACCACCGCGTCGTTGACGACGGAGCCGAGCGTGGCGGCGTACATGATGAAGTTCTCGTGCCGCAGCTGCTCCACGCGGACGGAGTCCGCCTCGGCGAGCCAGTGCTGCTCCGGGACGGCCACGACCAGCGGCTCGGCGGCGATGGGCCGGTGGGCGATCCCCTCCTGCCGTACCGGCGGGCGCAGCACGCCGACGTCGAGACGTCGCTCGATCAGCCCCGCTTCCTGGGCGGGCGTGAGCATCTCTGTGTGCACCTCCAGCATCACGTGCGGCATCTCGTGGTTCACCAGCCGGGCCAGGACGGGCAGCTGGCGGTACGAGGCGGATCCCGTCAGGCCGATCCGCAGCACCCCCTCCGCACCCGAGGAGAAGCGCCCGACCCTGGTCACCGCTTCGTCGACGGCCTTGAGGATGCGCTCCACATCGGTGTGGAACACTTCGCCGGCGCCGGTCAGGGCGACCTGCCGGGTCGTGCGGGTGAACAGCTCCACGCCCAGTTCCTTCTCCAGGCGGCGGATCGCCTGGGAGAGCGGGGGCTGGGCCATGTGCAGGCGTTCGGCGGCCTTTCCGAAATGGCGTGTTTCGGCGACGGCCACGAAATACCGAAGGTGCCTGAGTTCCACCGGGCTACCCCCTTCTCGTTTCGGGGCCCTCGAATGCGCCCAAGCGTAGGGAGCCAGTCCCATACACCACAAATACTTGGTTGCAGCCTATTGAGACGACGGGGATATCAGTACCCCCTGGGTCAACCCTGGTGAAATGCCTGGGGCCCGACCTTTCATCGCGATGCCATGGTGCTGAAAAGCAGCCGCAGCAAGCCGTTGCCGACCGGACGGACCGGCGGCGGACACGACTCAGGACACGAACCGGAGGGACGGACCATGGCTGAAGCCCGCAGCCGTGCGCGGACCATCCTCGAAGACGCTCTCGTGGAGGACCCGGACAGCGGTGTGTACCGGGTGCGCCGCAGCGTCTTCACCGACGAGGAGCTGTTCGAGCTGGAGATGAAGCACATCTTCGAGGGGAACTGGACCTCTCTCGCGCACGAGAGCCAGATCCCGGAGAGCGGGGACTACTTCACGACCTGCATCGGCCGCCAGCCCGTCGTCATCTCCCGCGACAAGCAGGGCGAACTGCACTGCCTGATCAACGCGTGCAGCCACCGCGGCGCGATGCTCCGCCGCCGGAAGACCGACAACCGCACCACGTTCACCTGCCCGTTCCACGGCTGGACGTTCAGCAACAGCGGCAAGCTGCTGAAGGTCAAGGACTCGCGGGAGGCCGGCTATCCCGAGCAGTTCAACACCGACGGCTCGCACAACCTGACCAAGGTGGCCCGCTTCGCCGGCTACCGGGGGCTTCCTCCCCTGGCCGGACGTGTACGCGAACGCCCTGGTGATGACCGGCCGCCTCGACGAGGCCGACACCTTTCACCCCGTACGAGGAGCTGGCCACACGCCGCCGTCACCGCTCCGCCATGGCCCGGCTCGGCCTGGCCCGTGGACGGCTCACCGCCGCACGCGGCGACATCGACATCGCCCGCAAGGACTTCGAGCAGGCCCTCACGCATCTCGAACAGCTGCCGCTGTCCTACGACCGCGCCCGCGTGAACTTCGCCTACGGCCAGACCCCGCGCCGCGCCGGCAAGCGCCGCGAGGCCGACACCGTCCTCAACAACGCGCGCGACGCCTACCTCGCCCTCGGCGCCCGCACGTACGTGGAGCGGTGCGACCGCGAACTCAAGGCGGGCGGCCTGCACACCACCCGTCTCGCCCCCGGCCTGTCCCAACTCACGCCCCAGGAACAGGCCGTGGCCCAGCTCGTCGCCGCTGGAGCGACCAACAAGCGGACGGCGCTGGAGCTGTACATCTCCGTCAAGACCGTGCAGTACCACCTGACGCACATCTACACCAAGCTCGGCATCCACTCCCGCAGCGAACTGGCCGCGCGCTTCAGGGAGTTGCCGTCTCCCGAATGATCAGCCCGATACGGCGTCGACCAACGGGTAGTGACAAGCGGCCTGGCGGCCCGAGGCCATCCGCGTGAGCGGGGGACGTTCCACCGCGCAGCGCTCGCGGGCGTACGGGCAGCGGGTGTGGAACGTGCAACCGGTCGGCTTGGACGCGGGGTTGGGCACGTCGCCGGTGAGGATGATGCGTTCCCGGCGCGGGGTGCCCGCACTCCCGTTGGTGGTGGCGGTTCCGTCGTCGATCTCCGGGACCGCCGACATCAGCGCTTCCGTATAGGGGTGCGCGGGGGCCGCGTACAGCGCCTCGGTCTCGGCGAGTTCGACGATCTCGCCGAGGTACATGACGGCGATCCGGTCCGAGACGTGGCGGACCACGCCCAGGTCGTGGGCGATGAAGACGTACGTGAGCCCGAACTCGTCCTGGAGATCGGCGAACAGGTTCAGCACCTGGGCCTGGATCGACACGTCGAGCGCGGACACCGGTTCGTCGGCGACGATCAGCTTCGGGTCGGTGGCCAGGGCCCGGGCGATGCCGATGCGCTGGCGCTGGCCGCCGGAGAACTCGTGCGGGTAGCGGTCCAGGTGCGCCGAGGCCAGCCCCACCACGTCGAAGAGTTCGGCGACGCGGCGCCGGACCGCTGCGGCGTCCCCGTACCGGTGGATGAGCAGCGGCTCGGCCACGATGTCCCCGGCGCGGCGGCGGGGGTTGAGGGAGGCCTGCGGGTCCTGGAAGACCAGCTGCATACCCGGGCGTACGGGGCGCAGACGGCGCGCGGACAGCGTGGTGATGTCCTGGCCGTCGAACTCGACCCGGCCGCTGGTGATGTCGGTGAGTCTGACCAGACAGCGGCCGAGGGTGGACTTGCCGCAGCCCGACTCGCCGACGATGCCGAGCGTCTCCCCGGCGCGTACCTCCAGCGAGACTCCGTCCACGGCTCGCAGCACTTTCCGGCGCGTGGTGAGCGAATCGGCGCGCAGGGGGTAGTGCTTGGCGACGTCCGTGGCGCGCAGCAGCACGTCGCCGCTCGGCCGGGCCCGGTTGTCCGCCGCCACGAGGTTCTGTGTCGTCACGATGCCGCCTCCCTGTCCGCTTGTTGAGCCTTCTCCGCCCTGACGACCGTGGGTCCGCCACCGCCGCCTGCCGCCGCCCGTGTCGTAAGGCGCAGCGACGCGCGGTCGTGCGGTGGCAGCCAGCAGGCGTCGCGGTGCGTGGTGTCACCGGCGCCCGCGGAGAGTTCCGGGCGTTCGTCGCACCGGGCGTGACGCGCCGGACAGCGCGGCGCGAACGCGCACCCTTCCGGAAGGTCGTCCGGCGAGACGGGCATGCCCGCGATGGTGGGCAGCCGCCGCAGCCGGGGTCCGCCCACGCGGGGCACCGAGTCGAGCAGTCCCCAGGTGTACGGGTGGCGTGGGCCGTGGAACACCGCCTGGCGCGGGCCCTCTTCGGCCACCCGGCCGCCGTACATGACCAGGACCCGGTCGGCGATCTCGGAGACCACGCCCATGTCGTGCGTGATGAGCACGACGGCCGAGCCGCGCGCGTTGAGATCCCGCATCAGGTCGAGGATCTGCGCCTGGATCATCACGTCGAGCGCTGTGGTCGGTTCGTCGGCGATCAGCAGTGCGGGGCCGCAGGCGAGGGCCATCGCGATGACCGCGCGCTGGCGCATGCCGCCGGAGAACTCGTGCGGGTAGGCGTTCACCCGCGAGGCCGCGTCCGGGATGCCGACGTCGGACAGCAGCTCCACCGCGCGGGCGTGTGCCGCCTTCTTGGACACCGGCTCGTGGGCCCGTATCTGCTCGGCGATCTGCCAGCCCACGGTGTAGACGGGGGTGAGCGCGGTCATCGGGTCCTGGAAGACCATGGCGATCTCCCGGCCCCGTATCGCACGCATCTGCTTGTCGGGGAGGGTGAGCAGGTCGCGGCCGCGGAAGAGGACCTCGCCGGTGACGGTCACGTTCGGGTTGGTCAGCAGCCGCAGCACGGCCAGCATCGACACGCTCTTGCCGGAGCCCGACTCGCCGACGACACCGAGGATTTCGCCGGGCGCCACCGACAGGGAGAGGCCGTCGACGGCCGTGACCTGGCCGCGTCGGGTACGGAAGGACACCCGCAGGTTCCGTACGTCCAGCAGCGGCTGAGACGGCTCGGACGGCTCAGGTGACTGATCAGGCATGGCGGGCCCTCGGGTCGAGTCGCGCGTACAGGATGTCCACCAGTGCGTTGGCGAGGACCACGAAGAACGCCGCGTAGAGGACGGTTCCCATGATCACGGGCAGGTCCAGGTTCTGCAGGGCGTCATAGGTGAGTTTGCCGACGCCGGGCAGTCCGAAGACCACCTCGGTGAGCAGCGCGGCGCCGCCCACGAGCGCGCCGAAGTCAAGGCCGAACAGCGAGACGATCGGGATCAGCGAGCAGCGCAGCGCGTGCCGGATGAGGATGCGCCGCTCGGAGAGGCCCTTGGCCCGCGCGGTGCGCACGTAGTCCTCGTTGAGCGCGGTGACGACCTCGCCGCGCAGCAGCCGGGCGTAGATCCCGGCGTACAGCAGCGACAGGGTCAGCCACGGGAAGAGCATGTGCAGCGCCCATTGGCCGGGGTCCTGGCTCAGTCCGACGTACCCGGGCGGTGGTACCCAGGAGAACAGCGAGTCGTGCAGCCGGTTCTGGGTGATGAGGTTGACGACTTCGCCGAGCCAGTAGGCAGGCAGCGACACGCCGACCACTCCGACCAGCATGATGAGCGGGTCGACGGCCGTGCCGCGCAGGGTCGCCGCGGCCGTGCCCATGAGGATGCCGACGGCCATCCAGATGATCGCCGCTCCCACCACGAGCGACAGCGTCACGGGCATCGCCTGCACGATCTGCGGGATGACGCGGGTGCCGCGGTTGACGAACGACTCCAGGTCCCGGTCGATCAGCAGGTGTCGCATCATCAGCAGATACCGGACGGGCATGGGCCGGTCGAGGCCGAAGGAGTGCCGCACCTGGGCGAGCGTGGCCGGGTCGGCGTTACGCCCGGCGATGCGCGCGGCGGGATCCACGCCGGGCGTCGCGAAGAAGATCAGGAACACCAGCACGCTGATCGCGAACATGACGAACAGCGCCGAGAAGAAGCGTCGGAGGGCGAAGTACAGCATCCGTCACACCCCTCCGCGCAGCCGGGCACCCGGGTCGAGCGCGTCGCGCACTCCGTCGCCCAGGACGTTGAGTGCCACCGTGGTCAGCGCGATCAGCAGTCCCGGGGCGATCGTCACGGTGGGCCGGGTGTAGAGCAGCCCCAGGCCGTCCTCGATGATCGTGCCCCAACTGGCGTCCGGCGGCTGGACACCGACGGACAGGAAGGACAGCGCCGACTCGGTGAGCATGGCCAGCGCGGTCATCAGCGGCAGGAAGACGATCGCGGTGGGCAGCACGTTCGGCAGCACCTCCCGGCGCATGACGCGCAGGGCGGGTGCGCCGGAGCCGATGGCCGCCTGGATGAACTCCTTGTTGCGCAGGACCAGTACGTGGCCGCGCATCGGACGGGCGATGTACGGGACGTAGATCGCCGCGATGATCACGATGGGGAGCCAGAGACTCCCCGCGTCCACGGTGACCGGCCCGAGGCGCAGCCCGTTGGTGAGCAGCACGACCGACAGGCAGATGGCCAGCAGGTACACCGGGAACGCCCAGATCACGTCCAGGATCCGTGAGATGACGGCGTCCACGACACCGCCCGCGTAACCCGCGAGGACTCCCACGGCCGTGCCGATGACGACGGTCAGCAGGGCCGCGGTGACGCCGATGAACAGGCTGGTACGGCCGCCGTACAGCAGGCGTGCCATGACGTCGCGGCCCTGGTTGTCGGAGCCGAGGAAGTAGTGGGCCGTGTCCCAGGTGGGGCCGATGGGCGTGACGCCGAGACCGAGGCCCGTGCTGCTCGGGGTGAGGACCGGGACGGTCTTGCCGTCGACGACCGTGGTGCCGGAGACATGGGACTGGAACGGGTCGGTGTCGGCGAGGTGGTTGGCGTACAGCGGCGCGCACAGGCACACCGCGATGACGACGACCAGGACGATGGCCGCGGCCACCGCCGACCTGTTGTGCGACAGGTCGGCGGCGGCGGTCCGCCAGGGGCCCGGCGAGCGCCGGGCCTCGGCGGTGGGCGGCGGGGGCACGGAGCGGTTCACTTCACCCACAACTGCCCGACGAGCATGTAGAACTGCTTGCTGAACTGGTAGTTGCCGACCCGCTTCGACGTGAAGTCGATGATCTTCGGGTTGATCACCGGGACGACCGGGGACTCCTTCATGATGTCCTGGTCGATGGTGCCCCACTGCTGGTCGGCGCTCTTCTGGTCGGTCTGTCCGGTCTTCAGCGCGGTCTTCATCTTCGCGTCGATGGTCTTGTCGCAGAAGCCGGAGATGTTGATGCTGGAGTCGCTGCCGGGGTGGAACGAGGCGCAGGACAGCAGCACGTTGAGGTAGTTGGAGGCCGCCGGGTAGTCCTGGTACCAGGACGTCAGGGCGAGCTGCACCTTGTTCTTGGTGTTCTGGATGTAGGTGAACTGGATGTTCCCCGACAGCGGTTTGAGCGTGGCCTTGTAGCCGAGCTGGTTGAGCAGGCTCTGCAGGTACTGGCCGATCGACTTGTTGACCTCGTCGTCGCTCACCACGATGCCGACTTCCTGCCCCGCCGTGCCGGACTCCTTGACCAGCGCCTTGGCCTTGGCCAGATCCGGGGCCGACCAGGTCTTCCCGCCGCCCTTGGTGTAGTCACAGGTGTCGACGTGCGCGGGGAAGCCCGGCGGCAGGATGGTGCACGCGGAGCTGGCGAGGTTCTTGCCGCCGTACAGCCGGACCACGGCCTCGCGGTCCACGGCCCAGTTGATGGCTTGGCGCGCCAACTTGTTGTCGAACGGCGCCTGGTTGACGTTGAGCGTCAGGTACCACAGCGCGGTCAGCGGGTTGACGTGCGCCTGGTCGGCGTACTTGGTGCCGATCTCGTTCAGGCGGTCGGCGGGCGGCGGGTCGTACATCCAGTCGGCCTGGCCGTTCTGGACGGCGGTCACCTCGGACTCGACGGTCTGGCCGAAGGTGTAGTCGATCTTGTCGGGGTAACCCTGGGGCTGGCCGTCCCGTGACCACTCCTTGAAGTGCGGGTTGCGCACCAGCTTCAGCGCCCGGTTGGGGTCGTACGAGGCCGCCATGTACGGGCCGGTCGTCGGCAGCGGCTTGGTGCCGGCGTCCTTGGCCGGCGAGTCCTTCGGCACCACGCTGGCGTGCGGGACCGCCAGCTTGAAGGAGAGTTCCGGGTCCGGGGCGGTGAGGTTGATGGTCACCGTTCCGGCCGAGGCGTCACCGACGACGCCCTTGTCGAGTGTGCAGTCGGCGGGCTTCTTGATGCAGGCGTCCGCTCCGACGATGCCGTTGTAGAACGTACCCGCGGTGGGGGAGGAGACCTTGAAGATGCGCTGGAAGGACGCCACCACGTCGTCGGTGGTCACGGCCTTCCCGGTGGAGAACTTGATGCCCTTGCGCAGCGTGAAGGTGTACGTCTTGCCGCCGTTGCTCACCTTGGGCAGGGCCGCGGCCAGATCCGGTACGACGGTGAACGACTGCTGGCCGCCGGTCTTCTTGAACGACAGCAGACCGTCGTACATCGACTGGTACAGCTGCCAGTACTGGAGGGTGTAGTTCACCTGCGGGTCGAAGCTGCCCGCGGCCGACTTGGCGACCAGGCGCAGGGTGCCGCCCTTGTGCTCAGGCTGGAAGGCGGACGACCCCGATCCGGAGGAGGACGCGGTCGGGTCGGAGGCCGTGCCGTCGTCGGAGGACGAGCAGGCGACCGCGG
Source organism: Streptomyces sp. 2A115 (assembly GCF_052245575.1). Classification (NCBI taxonomy): domain Bacteria; kingdom Bacillati; phylum Actinomycetota; class Actinomycetes; order Kitasatosporales; family Streptomycetaceae; genus Streptomyces; species Streptomyces sp. 2A115. The sequence continues at coordinate 126,575 of NZ_JBQQCG010000002.1, forward strand.
TCAGGGCGAGGGCGGTCGTGGCGGCGGCGAAGGCGGTCCGTCTGGAGGCGCGGGACGCGGTCGTGCGAGACCTGGTGGAGCGGGACATCCAAGGAACTCCCGTCGGTGGAGCAGATTGCTCAGGTGGCTCGGGTGGATCAGTCGGTGGAGTCGAGGAACGCGCCGACGACCTGGAGGTAGAGGTCCTCCTCCTCGACGTGCGGCATGTGGCTGGAGTGCTCGAACATGTGCCAGCGCACGTCGGGGATGCGATCGGCGAAGGGTTTGAGAGTGGCGGGAGTCGCCTCGTCGTGGCGGCCGGACACCAGCAGGGTCGGCACGTCGATCAGGTGCAGCCGGTCGATGACCGACCAGTCCTTGAGGGTTCCGACGACATGGAACTCGTTCGGCCCGTTCATCGTGTGGTAGACGGTCGGGTCGGCCGCGATGTTGTCCCAGGTGGCCTGGACCTCGGACGGGGTCGGGACCACTCGGCAGACATGACGCTCGTTGTAGACCTGCTCGGCCGCCAGGTACTCCGGGTGGTCGGTGGTCCCGGCCGCCTCGTGGGCGAGCAGGGTCCGCTGGACCTCGGGCGGGAGAGCGGACCGCAGCTCGGCCGCGCCCGACAGCCAAAGCTCCATGGACGCGGGCGAGTTGGCGATGACCAGGCCGCGCAGTCCAGCCGGGCGGCGTACGGCGTGCTCGGCGGCGAGCATGCCGCCCCAGGACTGGCCGAGGATGTGGTAGGCGTCGGCGATCCCCAACGCCTTGAGGAGATTGTCGAGTTCGTCGAGGAACAGCTGGACGGTCCAGAAGTCGGCACCGTTGCCGGGCAGATGGGTGGACAGCCCGATGCCGAGCTGGTCGTAGTGCACCACGGGGCGACCCTGCTGGGCGATGTTCGCGATGCGCAGTGTGTAGTCGTGACCGGCGCCGGGTCCGCCGTGCAGGACCACCAGAGGTGTCCTGCCCGGCTCGCCCGTCATCCGGTACCAGGTGGACCATCCGTTGAAGTCGATGGTCCCGGTGTGGTTCGGTTCGGGGATCGCCACTTCGAGCCTTCCAGACTGGCCGGAATCGGCCAGCCCCTGTCTGAAACGGGGTGGGTGTGACGGATGGCTGACATACTGATTGGGTAAAAGGTCAGTGCACAAGACCTTTTACGAGAGCATCGGCATACGTAACTGCGTGTTTACGTGTCCGGTATCCGTGACCGACCCGAGGAGGAGAGCTGACGCTCGCAGCCCAGCCACCTGAGCCAGGACAGCCGACCGAGCCGACGATCGGCCCGGAGGACGAGCTCTCCCGGGTGCTCGACCGTGTCCTCCTCGGTGGCGCTCCCTCATCGGAACTGCGCCCGGTACGGGTGGCCTCGGCGGTCGACGAGGTCTCCGACCGGCTGCTCACCGCGATCGCCGTCGGGGATTTCCTGCCGGGGGAGCGGCTGCCGGTCGAACGCGAGCTCACCCAGCTGCTGCGGGTGAGCCGCCCCACCGTGCGCGAGGCCATCGGACGTCTCCAGGCCGTGGGAGTCATCGAGATCCGCCGCGGCCGCAACGGGGGCGCCTTCGTCCGTGACAGCTGGAGCGAGTCCTCCGCGGCCGCGGTCCGCCGCACGCTGCTGCCCCGATGGGAGCAGTTGGAGCAACTCTTCGACCTGCGAGGGCTCGTGGAGGGCATGGTGGCCGCCACGGCCGCCCGCCGCCGGCGATCCGAGGACCTCGATCCCATGCGCGAGGCCCTGACCGCCCACCTGTCCGCCCGGACACCCCGTGAGGAACAGGCCGCCGACAGCGCGTTCCACCGGAGCATCTGCGAGGCCACCCACAATCCGCAGATCAGCATGCTCAGCAGGGACCTGCTGACCCGCATCAGCCTCGGCTTCCCGGTCGAACCGTGGGGCGAGGGCGAGCGGACCCACTTCCACCGGGCCAGCGGTGGCCACAAGGCCCTGTACGAGGCCATCGCGGCGGGTGAGCCCGAACAGGCGGAGGAGATCGCCCGGGATCACTTCACGATCAGCGCCGACATGATCCGCGACGTGCTGGCCCGGGTACGCGCCACAGAACCGTCCTGACGGCCGGTGCCGACCTCGTCCGCGCTGTCCCGGAGGGACAGATGTCCCGGCGGGTCACATGTCTCACTGGGACATTCCTGGGTGTAGTGTCGAGGACATGAAGGCGGTCGAAGACACCAAGACCACACAACCCGCGCCCGCCCCGCCCAGCGCCGCAGCGGAGGACCGCAGACAGCGCAAGGCGAGGCAGACGCGCGGCGCGCTCGCGGCCGCCGCGCTCGACCTGATCCTGGAGCGCGGCCTGGCGGCCGTCACGGTGGAGTCGATCGCGGAGCGGGCGGACGTCACGCGCCGCACCTTCAGCCGGTACTTCGTCGGCAAGGAGGACGCGGCCCTGGAATTCACCCGCGGCGACGGAGCCCGCATCAACGCCCTGCTCCGCGCCCGCCCGGCCGATGAACCGCCGCTGCTCGCCTACCGCAGGGCCGTGCGCGACTGGCTGGCCGACCGGGAGAACCCGGCCTGGCACGTGCGCCCACGGATGCGCCGGCTGCTCGCCCTGGTGGATGCCGAGCCCGCCTTGTTCGCCGCGTACGAACGCATACGGGTCGACGCCCAGGAGGAGTCGACCCGCATCATCGCCGACCGGCTCGGCATCGAGGACGACCAGGACCTGCGTCCGGCTGTCGTCGTCGGCGCCGCGGCCGGAGCCCTCACCGCCGCGCTGCGGATCTGGGCGCGCGACACACACGACGACTCGGGAACCGCGGACCTCGCCCACCTGGTGGAGCGGGCCTACGACGCCCTGACCGGAGAGGCCGCCTCGGCGGCCTCACACACCGCCACCAGAGAGTGAAGAGCACCATGGCCGCCACCCCCCACACCGACTACTCCACCGAGTTCTCCGGCAGGACCGCACTCGTCACCGGGGCCGCGTCCGGCATCGGTCTGGCCACCGCCCGTCGCCTCGGCGCCGGCGGCGCGAACGTCGTCATCGCCGACCACAACCCCGAGGGAGCGGAGAAGGCCGTTGCCGCGCTGAAGGGGACGGGCATCGAGGCGGCCGCGGTCCAGGTGGACGTGACGCGCCCGGAGTCCGTCGAAGCGGCTGTGCGGTCCAGCGTCGACATGTTCGGCGCCCTCCACCTGGCCGTGAACAACGCGGGTGTGAGCGGAGAGATCGCCCCCACAGGTGAGTACGACATCGACGTCTACAACCGCGTCATGCGCACGAACCTCGACGGTGTCTTCCACTCGATGCGCTACGAGCTCCCGGCCATCGAGGCGGCGGGCGCGGGCGGCGCGATCGTGAACGTCTCCTCCATCATGGGGTCGGTCGCCGCGGCGGGCTCGTCCGCCTACGTCGCCGCGAAGCACGGCGTGGTGGGCCTGACCAAGGCAGCCGCCGCCGAGTACGCCCCCAAGGGCATCCGTATCAACGCGGTGGGTCCCGGCTTCATCGAGACGCCCCTGCTCGGGGAGATGGACCCGGCCGCGCACGCAGCCCTGGCCGGGCTGCACCCGGCGGGGCGCCTGGGCCGGGCCGAGGAGGTCGCCGAGATGATCGTCTTCCTTCTCTCCGAGCGCGCCTCCTTCGTGTACGGCAGCTACCACTTGGTGGACGGCGCCTACACCGCCCTCTGATCCCCCGACACATCGCATCGACAGACCAAGGAGCCCCGACATGAAGGCACTGCAATACCACACCGTTGGCGCCGCTCCCGAGGTGGTGACGGTCCCTGATCCCGAACCCGGTCCCGGTCAGGTCCTGTTGAAGGTCACCGCCGCAGGTGTGTGCCATTCCGACATCGCGGTGATGAGCTGGCCCGCCGAGGGGTTTCCGTACCCTCTGCCGCTCACCCTCGGCCATGAGGGCGTCGGCACGGTGGCCGCGCTCGGCGCGGGCGTGAGAGGCCTGAAGGAGGGCGACGCGGTCGCGGTGTACGGGCCCTGGGGCTGCGGCACCTGTGCCAAGTGCGCCGAGGGCAAGGAGAACTACTGCCTGCGCGCCGCCGAACTGGGCATCCATCCGCCCGGCCTCGGGGCACCGGGTTCGATGGCCGAGTACCAGCTCGTGGACGATCCCCGGCACCTCGTCCCGATCGACGGACTCGACCCGGTCGCCACGGTTCCGCTCACCGACGCCGGACTGACGCCGTACCACGCGATCAAGCGCTCGCTGCCCAAGCTGCTGCCCGGGTCGACCGCCGTGGTCATCGGCGCGGGAGGGCTGGGGCACGTCGCCATCCAGTTGCTGCGGGCGATGACTTCGGCCCGGGTGATCGCCCTCGACGTGAGCGAGGAGAAGCTGCTGCTCGCGCGCGAGGTCGGCGCCCACGAGACCGTCCTGTCCGACGCGCGGGCCGCGGCAAGGGTCCGCGAGCTCACCGGCGGCATCGGCGCGGAGGCGGTGTTCGACTTCGTCGGCGCGGAGCCCACGGTCAAGACCGCCGGGGCCGTCGCGGCCGTGGAGGGCGAGGTGTCCATCGTCGGCATCGGCGGCGGGGCACTGCCCGTCGGCTTCGGTCACCTGCCCTTCGAGGTGTCGGTCAACGCTCCGTACTGGGGCAGTCGCGGCGAGCTCATCGAGGTCCTGGCGCTGGCGCGGTCCGGCGCCGTCTCCGTCCACACCGAGACGTTCACGCTGGACGAGGCTCCCCTCGCCTACGAACGGCTCCACGCCGGCAAGATCAACGGCCGTGCCGTGATCCTCCCCAACGGCTGACCTCGCCGGGCCGGGCGGGCACGTCGGTCTATATCCTCTGCGGGCAGTCCCAAGCCCCGGCGCCGGCCCGAGCCGCGCCACCGGCCGTGAGAGGAAACACCATGACCACCGAGCTGAGCGCCGACGCCCTGAGCGAGCCCTGTGAGCGGGCCCGGCAGGAGTACCAGACCCTTGTGGAGCGCGGGCTCACGCTCGATCTCACGCGGGGCAAGCCGGCGCCCGAGCAGCTCGACCTCTCCGAGGACCTGCTGAGCCTGCCGGGCGGGCGGTACACCTCCGCCGACGGCACGGACGTACGCAACTACGGTGGCCTGCAAGGACTGTTGGAACTCCGGGAGATCTTCGCCGAGCTGCTCCAGGTGCCGTCCGGGCAGCTCCTCGCGGGTGGCAACTCCAGCCTCGAGCTGATGCACGACTGCCTGGTGCACGCCCTGCTCAGCGTGCTGCCGGGGGCCGAGTCACGCTGGGTGGACCAGGAGCGGATCGCGTTTCTGTGCCCGGTGCCGGGCTACGACCGGCACTTCGCCCTCTGCGAGCGGTTCGGGATCGAGATGATTCCGGTGCCGATGACGGCCGAAGGGCCCGACATGGACGTCGTCGAACGGCACGTCGCCGAGGACGCGGCCGTCAAGGGCATCTGGTGCGTCCCGAAGTACAGCAACCCGGACGGCGTCTGCTACAGCGACGAGACCGTGGCGCGGCTCGCCTCGATGCGGACCGCCGCTCCCGACTTCCGGATCTTCTGGGACAACGCGTACGCCGCCCACCACCTCACCGACGAGCCCGTCGAGATCGCCGATCTGCTCGCGGCCTCCGCGGACGCCGGGAACCCGGACCGCACCTTCGTGTTCGGCTCCACTTCGAAGATCACCGCGGCGGGCGCGGGCGTCGCCTTCTTCGGCTCTTCGCCCGCGAACATGAAGTGGCTCCTGGGTAACAACGCCAAGCGGTCGATCGGTCCGGACAAGGTCAACCAGCTGCGGCACGTGCTGTTCCTGCGGAACGCGGACGGGGTGCGGGCCCACATGGAGCGCCAGCGCGCCCTGCTCAGGCCGAAGTTCGAGGCGGTGGCCCGGATCCTTGAAGCAGAACTCGGCGACACCGGCCTCGCTCGCTGGACCGACCCCAAGGGCGGTTACTTCGTCAACCTCGAAGTGCCGGACGGCTGCGCCAAGGAGGTCGTACGCCGGGCCGCCGAGGCGGGCATCGTGCTGACCCCGGCCGGCGCCACCCACCCGTACGGGGACGACCCGCGCGACGCCACGATCCGTATCGCGCCGAGCTATCCGAGCCTCAAGGAGCTCGAACAGGCCATCGAGGGGCTCACCGTGTGCGTACGGCTCGTCGGTTACGAACAGCGGAGTGCCCTGGCCGGGTGATCGATTGGTGGGGCCGGACACTCAGGACTACGGTCGACATGACGGTCGATATACTGGACGTCCAGGTTCACAGCCGACCTGACACACCGGGCAATCCCATGACGCGCGCTCAAGGGACACCTTCGAGCACTGCCGAATCCCCGGAGCGGGGCCGAGGCAGCGGTATCGCACTCCTCGTCATCGCGTCGTGCCAGCTGATGGTGGTCCTCGACATCACCATCGTGAACATCGCCCTGCCGCACATCCAGACCTCGCTCGACTTCTCGACCGAGAACCTGTCCTGGGTGGTCAACGCCTACACGCTGACCTTCGGTGGCCTGCTCCTGCTCGGCGGGCGGCTGGGGGACATCCTCGGCCGTCGCAGAGTCTTCATCTTCGGCATCCTGCTCTTCGTGTTGGCCTCCCTGCTCGGCGGACTCTCGCAGGAAGCCTGGCAGTTGCTCGCGGCACGCGCGCTGCAGGGCGTCGGCGGCGCCATCGCCTCCCCGACCGCCCTGTCGCTGATCACCACGACGTTCCGCGAAGGGCCCGAGCGGAACAGGGCGTTCGGCGTGTTCGCCGCCGTCTCGGCCGGCGGCGGCGCGATCGGGCTGCTCGCGGGCGGGCTCCTCGTGGAGTGGCTCGACTGGCGCTGGGTCTTCTACGTCAACGTGCCCATCGGCCTGCTCATCGCGCTCGCGACGCCCCGCTACATCCGGGAGTCCGAGCGCCGGCCGGGCCACTTCGACGTCTTCGGAGCGCTCACAGCCACTGTGGGCATGGTGTCGCTCGTCTACGGATTCATCCGTGCCGCGGAGGACGGCTGGAGCGACGGGGTGACTCTCGCGGCCTTCGGAGCGGCTGTCGTGCTGCTCGTCGTGTTCATCACCATCGAGCGCCGGTCGAAACAGCCCATCACTCCGCTCTGGATGTTCCGCGACCGCAACCGCGCGGGCGCCTACGCGATCATGCTGAGCCTGGCCGCGGCGATCTTCGGGATGTTCTTCTTCCTGACGCTCTTCGTGCAGAACATCCTGGACTTCAGTCCGCTGAGGACCGGTCTCGCGTTCCTTCCGGTGAGCGTGGTCATCGCGATGGGCGCGGGATTCGCTTCGCAACTGCTGCCCAGGTGGGGCCCGAAACCCTTCATGGCGGTGGGCGCGATCCTGGCCGCCGTCGGACTCGGCTGGCTGACCCTGACCGAAGTCGACAGCACGTATGCGGGCAGCATTCTCGGTCCCCTGCTGATCTTCAGCTTCGGCATGGGTCTGAATTTCGTGTCGCTGACGCTGATGGCGGTGTCGGGTGTCGCGCCGCATGAGGCGGGAGCGGCCTCCGGGATCCTCAACGCCACCCAGCAGGTGGGCGGTTCGCTCGGCCTGTCCGTGCTGGTCACCGTCTTCGGTACGGCCAGTCGCAACGAGGCCACCGACCAGGTCCCCCGGTTCCTGGCGGAGGCGACCCCGGCCCAGCGGCTGGAGTTCCGCAGGACCGGGCAGCTCCCGGAGCCCTGGAGCGACCAGGTGCTGACCTCGGGCATATCGAGCGCGTTCGTCGTCGCCGCCATATTCGCCATCGTGGCCGCACTGGTCGCCGTGCTCGTCATCCAGGTACGCCCCGCCGACCTGGAGCGCCTCAAAGGCGGAGACGCCCTGCCCCTCGTACCCGGCGAGGACGAACCGGAGAGCGCGGCGGAGGTCGGGAAGTCGGTTCCCGCCCCGGCGGATCCCGCCCCGGCGGATCCCGCCCCGGCGGATCCCGACCCGCCGGGGCCCGACCCGCCGGGGCGGGATCCGGACACGCGGGAGGAGCCTCCCTCCCAGGGCTGAACGCACCTTGAGCGGTCGCACCTTGAGGCGTCGGGGTCGGGCTCACGGTTCCTGAGGCCGCCTCAGGACGTCTCAGGGCAGCGGCTGTTCGGCCCAGATGACCTTGCCGGCCGGGGTGTAGCGGGTGCCCCAGCGTTCGGCGAGCTGCGCGACGAGGAACAGGCCGCGTCCGCCCTCGTCCGTGGTGGCCGCGTAACGCAGGTGGGGTGAGGTACTGCTGCTGTCGAAGACCTCGCAGATCAGACTTCGGTCGCGCAGCACACGGACCAGGATGGGGCCGCTGCCGTAACGGATCGCGTTGGTGACCAGTTCGCTGAGAATCAACTCCGTGGCGAACGCCATCTCGTCCAGTCCCCACTCCGCCAGCTGCCGCGTGACCGAGGCGCGCACCTCGCCGACGGCGGCCGGGTCGGACGGCACCTCCCAGTCGGCGATGCTGTCGGCACCCAGCGCCCGCGTACCGGCGACGATCAGGGCGATGTCGTCGCTCGGCCGGGCCGGAAGCAGGGCGTCGAGAACGGTCCGACAGGTGTCCTCCGGTGACCGATCGGCCCCGGTCAGAGCGGTGCGCAGCAGCTCCAGGCCGACGTCGATGTCCCGTTCCCGGTCCTCGACGAGCCCGTCCGTGTACAGCACCAGCCTGCTGCCCTCCTCCACCTTGAGCTCGGCCGTCTCGAACGGGAGGCCGCCCAGCCCGAGCGGCGGACCGGCAGGCACGTCGGGGAACTCGACGCTGCCGTCGGGGCGGACCACGGCCGGCGGCGGGTGACCGGCGCGGGCGACGGTGCACTGCCGGGAGACCGGGTCGTAGATGGCGTACAGGCAGGTGGCGCCGGTGATCGCGGCGCCGCTGTCCTCCGCCGCCTCGTCCTGGTCGATGCGGCCGACCAGCTCGTCGAGGAGCCCGAGAAGCTCGTCGGGCGGCAGGTCCAGAGCGGAGAAGTTGTGGACCGCGGTACGCAGCCGCCCCATCGTGGCCGCGGCGTGCAGCCCGTGGCCGACGACGTCGCCCACGACGACCGCGACACGGGCACCGGACAGCGGCAGTACGTCGAACCAGTCTCCGCCCACGCCCGCCTGCGCGGGCAGGTATCGGTAGGCGATGTCCAGGGCGCCCTGCTCGGGCAGGTTGCGCGGCAGCAGACTGCGCTGCAGCGTCACGGCCATGGTGTGCTCGCGCGTGTACCGGCGCGCGTTGTCGATGGACACCGCGGCCCGGGCGACCAGTTCCTCGGCGAGGGCCAGTTCCTCCTCGTCGAAGGGCTCGGGCTTCTCGGAGCGCCAGAAATTGACCACGCCCATCATCAGGTGCCCCGCTCGCAGTGGAACGGTGATCAGCGAGTGGATTCCGAAGTCCACGACCTGCACGGTGCGCTCGGGATCCTGCGCGAGCCACCCGGGAGCCTCCGCGAGGGCGGGCTCGATCACGGCCTGGCCGGAGCTCAGGCTGCGCGCCTGCGGCGAGGAGGCGACGAATCCGATCCGCTCACCCACCGGGTAGAGCGGGGCGTCCTTCCGGATCCCGCTGAACGCCGTGCGACGCAGCTGGGTGACGGCTTCCGGCTCCTCGCCGTGCAGCACGGCGTCGGCCAGATCCACGGTGACGAAGTCCGCGAGCCGCGGGACGGCCACCTCCGCCAGTTCCTCGGCGGTACGGGTCACATCCAGAGTCGTACCGATACCCACCCCGGCGTCGTACAGCAGCTTGAGGTGTTCCCGTGCCACCTCCGCCCTGCCGGACAGCGCACGCAACTCGGTCGAGTCGCGGAGCGTCGCGACGCTGCCGGGCGGGCCGCCCCGGAGATCCGTGGGCCGTTGGTTGATCGCCAGCAGCCGGTCTCCGACCAGGTGCACCTCGTCCGTGGCGACGCGCCCCGAGGCCAGCAGGTCGGCGGTGTCCGGGTCGAGGCCGAGTCCGAGGACCTGGCGCCCCTCGGCGTCTTCGGGCAGATCGAGCAGCCGGTGCGCCTCGTCGTTGACGAGCAGCAGCCGTCCGTCGCCGCTGATGATGATCACGCCCTCCCGGACGGCGTGCAGCACCGCGTCGTGGTGCTCGTACATCCGGGTCATCTCGTACGGGCCCAGGCCGCGCGTCTGGCGCAGCAGCCGCCTGCTCACGAGCGCCGTCCCGGCCGTGGCCAGGGTGAGCGCGGCGGCCGCCGCGGCCAGGAGGAGCGGCAGCTGCCGGTCCGAGACACCGCCCACGTTCGCGGTCGTGATGCCGGCCGACACCAGGCCCACGACCGAGCCGTCGGGGGCCTTGATGGGCACCACGGCCTGCACCAGCGGTCCGATGGTTCCCGTGATCTCCTCGGTGACCTGCCGGCCGGCCAGCGCGGGTCCGAGGTTGCCGACGAACTCCTTGCCGATCCGGTCCGGCTTGGGGTGGGTGTAGCGGATCCCGTCGGTGTTCATCACGACGATGAAGTCGACCTCGGACTGCTTGCGGGCGGCCTCGGCCCGCGGTTGCAGCACAGCCGTGGGGTCGGGGCTGCTCAGCGCCTCGCGGGTGCCCGGAGCGTTGGCGAACGTCTCGGCGACGGCGAGAGAACGGTTGCGTGCCTCCTGCGTGCTGTCGTGACGTACCTGCAGCACCAGCGCCCCCACCGCGGCGACGACCAGCAGCAGCACGATCACCACTTGGAACACGAACACCTGGCCCGCGACGCTGCGCCCGCTCAGCGCCGACCACAGCCGTTTCGCGGGCCCCTTTTCGGGCCCGCCCTCGTGCCGGCCTTGCTGATCGAGCGGTCTGCGCGGTGTCTGCCGTGCTCCCTGTTCGCGCGCGCGACGAGAGCTGTCACGCCCGCGCTGGGCGTGCAGAGCGTTGTGGAGGCGGGTCGACTGAGCCCAGGATCGACCCAATAGACGGACCATGTGCCATGTCTACACTGCCCGGCGCCAAGAGGCGAGGGTGCCCTGTGTCGTGACCGGTGGCGGTCCGAGCCGCGTGGCGGGGGCGACCGGTGCGGGGATCGACGCGGTGTGGCCGCGTGCCGCGGTCAGCGAATGCTGCTGTTGGGATGATATGGCCGCATTATGGGGAAGGGTCTATTTGCCTGCATTCGTGTCCCATGTGTGGGAGGTCGTCATGCAAACACCCGACCGCTACCGGCTGACCTTCGCCTATGGGCGAGGAGGTACCAGCGCCACCATGACGGACGAGGTGGTCGTCGCCCGGACCGATAGCCTGGGGCCGGGTGGAAACCCGGTGTACTGCGATCCCACCGGCATCCTCCGTGCCGAGATCAGCCCGGCGGGGGAGGTACGGATGCTGCCCAGCGGTGGCTATCAGTCGCCGCTCCCGCCCTCCGCCGAGCCACTTCCCTGAATGGAGCGGCATAAATCTGGGGGTACCCACGCTTTGCAGCCGGGGAACCGGTCGGCTGTGCGTTCCGGACAGCGGTTCTGGATGCGGTCCGGCGGAGGTGTGAGGCGTTGGGGACCGTGCGAGGATGAGCGATCCAGGCGGGCGAGCGGGGGGAGTCGCACGATGCACCAGCCGAGCGACCTCGGCGAGATGGCACGGCACGTCATCGACGCGAACCGGTATCTCACGCTCGGTACCACCGAGCCCGACCACCGGCCGCGGCTGTCGCCCGTTTATTTCACCCACGTCGGCTACCGCGACTTCTACTGGGTGTCCTCGCCCTCTGCCCGCCACTCCATGAACATCGCCGCCCGACCGGATGTCGCCATCGTCGTCTTCGACTCGACAGCACCGATCGGTGAGGGACGAGCGGTGTACGTTTCCGCCGACGCGTCGGTCGTCGCCGAGGACGAGCTGCCGCAGCGCTGCACCGAGGCGTTCGAGCGAGTCGATCCGGGCGCCACGCGGTTTGAGCCGCACGAACTCAGCGGCGATGCCGTACTACGCCTCTACCATGCCCGCGCGACCCGCCACGAGGTACACATCCCCGGGCGGGATCCGACGTACGGCGCCGGGGTCGACACCCGGCGCCAGATCTCGTTCTAGGCCCAGGGCCCATCCTGCTGCGGGGAAGAGCAGGGGAAGAGCAGGGGAGCACTGATCAGCGTCGCACTCGTGTCTCGTCTCGTCCGAGCCGGCCGGCGGAGCGGCTGCACCGCTTCGGTTTCCTGCCGCTGGGCCCACTAGCATGTGGCTGGCATGGAGGAGTCGATCACAGCGAGGAGCGGTTCGTGCGGGATATCGCCGTGTTCAGCGGTAGTGCTCATCCCTCGTTGGCCGCCGAGGTCTGCGCTCATCTGGGGGTTCCGCTCAGCCCGGCACGCGTCGCCCGCTTCGCGAACGACTGCCTGGAAGTCCAGTTGCAGGCCAACTGCCGTGAGCGTGACGTCTTCCTGATCCAGCCGCTGGTCACGCCCGTACAAGAAAACCTCGTGGAACTGCTGCTGATGTGCGACGCGGCGCGTGGCGCGTCGGCGGGCCGCATCACCGTCGTGATGCCGCACTATGCCTACGCCCGTTCGGACAAGAAGGACGCGCCGCGGATCTCCATCGGTGGGCGCCTGGTGGCCGACCTGCTGGTGGCTTCCGGAGCCAGCCGGGTGCTGGCGATGACGCTGCATTCGCCTCAGGTGCATGGATTCTTCTCCGTCCCGGTCGATCACTTGCACGCGCTGCGTGAACTGGCCGAACACTTCCGGGGCCATGACCTGTCCAGAACCACGGTCGTCTCCCCGGACCTGGGCAACGCCAAGGAGGCCGCGGCCTTCGCCCGCCTGCTGGGCGCGCAGGTGGCCGCAGGCGCGAAACAGCGGTTCGCCGATGACCGGGTCACCATCAGTTCCGTCATCGGAGAGATCGCCGGCCGTGACGTGATCGTCTTGGACGACGAGATCGCCAAGGGCAGCACCGTGCTGGAACTCCTGGACCGCCTGCGTGAGTTGGGAGCTCGCTCGATCCGTCTCGCCTGCACCCATGGGCTGTTCGCGGCGGGTGCGCTCAAGCGGCTGTCGGACCAGCCCGACGTGCTCGAGATCGTCTGCACGAACACCGTGCCCGTCCCGGCCGGCGACCACACGGACAAGCTACGGATCCTCTCCATCGCGCCGGCCCTGGCCGAGGCGGTCCGGCGCATCCACAACGGCGAATCGGTCAGCGCCCTGTTCGACGCGCCCTGATCGGGAATGGCCCTGTGGCCCGGCCAAGGCCACGACCTGACCGACCCCGGCCCGTCCTGGTCAGGCCACCTGCTCCAGCGGTGACGCGCGCGGTCCTGGCGTGCATATGGCAAAGCGGGGCGGTCAGTACGCGACGGCTGGCGCGATCGGCTGCCCATCCTCCACCTGCGTGAACTCCTCAGTGTGCTGGCGCATTTCGGCGACAACGAAGACATGCTCGGCAGGATCACCGAAGTCCTGGACGCCTACACCTGAGTGAACCCCAGGGCCCTGGTCAGTGCGTGCCGTGGTCGAGGCGGGCGTCGGCGCGGGCGGGGGAGTACAGGAAGTCGACGACCATGGCCGCGGCTCCGATGAGGCCCGCGTGGTCGCCGAGGCGAGAGGTGACGATCTGCAGGTTGGCCGTGGTGCGGGGCATGGCGCGTTGGTAGAGGAGCTCGCGTACGCCGGTCATGAAGGGGACGCCGGACAGGTCACCGGCGAGCATGAGTACTCCGGGGTTGAGGAGGGTGACGACGGTGACGAGGACTTCCCCGGCACGCCGCCCGGCCTCCCTGGCCAGTCGGATGGCATCGGGATGGCCCTCGGCGAGCAGGCGTTTCACGTCGGAGCCGGAAGCGGTGTCGATGCCGAGTTTCGACAGTTGATCGGCGAGGGCGCCGCCGCTGGCCACGGCTGCCAGACAGCCCTGGGAGCCGCACATGCACAGGGCGTCGGGTCTGTCGTGGAGGCGGATGTGGCCGATGTCGCCGGCCCCTCCGTCGATGCCGCGGTAGACGTCGCCACCGACGACGACACCTGCGCCGATGCCGGTGGCGACCTTGACCAGGACGAAGGCGGAGCAGTCGCGATGGCTGGCGTGGAATTCGGCCAGCGCCATCAGGTTGGCGTCGTTGTCGACGAAGACGGGGACGGGTCCGTCCTCCAGGCTGCGTCCCACGTGGCGGGCGTAGACGTCCTCCATGCGCTCGCGGATCGGGTACTGGTCCCAGCCGGGCATGATCGGCGGTTGGATCACGCGGCCGGTCTCCCACTCGACGGGGCCGGGGACGGACAGGCCGATCCCGCAGATGCGTTCCGGCTTGATTCCGGCGGCGGTGATCAGGTCGGGAAACCAGCCGGCGAGCTGGTCGAGGACCTGGTCGGGGCCGTCGCCGATGTGCAGCGGGGCGATGTGCTCGGCGAGTATGGCGCCGGCGAGGTCGAGGACGGCGGCGCGGGCGTGCCGGGTCTCGAGGTCGATGGCGATCACTGCGGCGTGCGTGGCGTCGAAGGCGATCTGGTCGGAGGGCCGGCCGCCGGTGGAGGTGCCGCTGGCGTGCCGGAGCCAGCCGGCGCGGTTGAGCAGGTCGAGGCGCTGTCCCACGGTGGAACGGGACAGGCCGGTGGCGCGCTGCAGGTCCGTACGGGTGTTGGCGCGGCCGCTGCGGATCAGGTGGAGCAGGGCACCCGGGCTGGCCTGGTTCGGCGTCATGATGTGCTACCCCACTGTTCAGCTCTTGTCGGCGCCGCTGGTGAGGCCTTCGACGAGCAGGCGTTCGGCGGCGAAGAACAGAAGTACCACGGGGATGGTCAGTACGACGGATCCGGCCATCAGGACGGTCTTGGGGACTTCGATGCCGCCCGCCAGCTGGGCGAGGCCGAGGGAGACGGTCCACTTGTCGGGATCGGCGGCGAGGAAGAGGAGCGCGAAGAGGAACTCGTTCCAGGCGATCATGAAGACGTACAGGCCGGTCGCCATGAGTGAGGGCACGGCGAGCGGCAGGATCACCTTGCGGACGGTCTGCAGGCGGGTGCAGCCGTCAAGGGCGGCCGCTTCCTCGACGGAGTGGGGGATGGTGGCGAGGTAGTTCCTCAGCATGTAGATCGACACCGGCACGGTCTGGGCGACGTAGACGATGGCGAGGCCCACCAGGCTGGAGGAGAGCCCCAGTCTGGCGAACAGGACGAACAGCGGGACGGCCAGCAGCGTGGCCGGAAAGAGATAGACGGCGAGGAACAGCGCGCTGACCTGGCGGCTGCCGAAGAACTTCAGGCGGCCGATGGCGTACGCGCCGGGGACGGCGGCCAGCAGCGTCAGCGCGACCGTGCCGAGGGAGACCAGGGCGGAGTTGAGCAGGAGCTTGAGGAATCCCTGTCCGCCGTCCTCGGTGGACCGCAGCACGTTCTCGTAGGTGGACAGGGTGAAGTCCTTCGCCGCCACCCACAGGGAGCCGGGGTCGAGCAGCAGGGCGTCGATGGGCTTCACCGACAGAAGCAGCATGTAGTAGAAGGGCAGCAAGGTGATCAGCGCGAGGAACGCGATGACGAGTCGGCGCAGCACGCCGAACAGCCGCTCCTCGAACTGGGCCCGCGTCATGGCCACCTTCGGCGCCGCGTCCCGCGTCACGATTCCTCCTGCACCCTGTTGCCGAAGAACTTGAAGTAGAAGCCCAGAAGGATCATGAGGGAGACGGCCAGTACGAGGGCTTGTGCGGCCGCGGCTCCCACGTCGTAGCGGGCGGTGAGGAAGTCGTAGACCCGTACGGCGGCGACGTCTGTGCCGGCGCCGCCTCCGGTCAGCAGGTAGACGTCGTCGAACTTGTTGAAGGTCATGATGAAGCGCAGGACGCACAACAGGGCGATCACGGGCATCAGTTGGGGCAGCAGGATGTACCGGAAGCGTTGAGTCGGGGTCGCGCCGTCGACCTTCGCGGCCTCCTCGAGACCGTCGGGTACGGCCTGGAGGCGGGCGAGGACGAAGAGGAAGGCGAACGGGAAGTAGCGCCAGCACTCGAAGGCGATCACGGTCAGCAGGGCGAGCGGGATGTCGAAGTGCAGGCCGAGCAGGCTCACTTCGTACGCGCGGGTGGAGAGGAAGGCGATGGGGTCGTCCCAGCCGAACAGCCGTCGGCCCCAGTCGTTGACGATGCCGTACTGCGGGCTGAGGGCGACTTCCCAGACGAACGCCATGGCCACGACCGGCGCGACGTAGGGCAGGAGCATCGCCGCCCGCAGGATCCCGCGGCCCCGGAAGGGCCGGCGTAGGGCGAGTGCGGCGATGAGACCCAGCAGGACGGATCCGAGGGTGGCGCCCACGGTGTACAGGAGGGTCGTGGTGAGGCTCGGCCAGAAGCCGGCGGAGCCGAAGACCGTGCTGAAGTTGTCGAGTGACCAGTTGCCGAACAGGCCCATGCCCTGGATGTCGATGAGCTTGGCGTCCTGGAAGGCGAGCAGCACCGTCCACAGGATGGGCAGGACCACGACCACCAGTACGACGATGAAGGTGGGGGAGACGAAAGCGAGTCCCGCGCGGTTGGCGCGTCGGGTCGCGGTCATCGGCGGGCGGGGCCTGGTGCGGGTGTCCGGCGTGCGGTCGGACGGACTCGGCGGGCGGGGGCGCTGCGTCGCGCCCGAGGGGGCTGTTGTCATTGGAAGACCTCAGTGATTGGAAGATCTCAGTGACGGTGCGGCAGGCGGCTATTGCAGGGATGTCCTCAGAGCGGTGACTTCGTCGTCGGCTTCGCGGGCGGCCTCGGCGGGGGAGGTCTGCCCGCTGGTCATGTCGGAGATGGCCTTCGGGACGGGCAGTTCGCCGTTGGTGGCGCCGACGAGGGCCCCTTCGCCCTGGGCGATGCCCCAGCGGCGCATATTCGTGACGCCGTCCGCGAGCTGGTCCAGCAACTCGCCGGGGTAGACCTGGTCCAGGGGCTTGCGGGTGTCGACGCCGAGGTCGCTGTGACGCCAGGCGTCGAGATACTTCTCCGGCTGCGCGGCCGTGCCCTCGCGGACGGGGATCTTGCCTTCGGGAGCCATGCCGAACCAGGGCTCGTAACCGGTGCCCATCATGTACTCGATGAACTCGCGGGAGGCCGCTGTTTCGGCGGTCCTGGTGGTCAGCCACGAGGTGACCTCACCGAACTGGGCCGGCTCGGCGGCGTCGGGTCCCTTGAGCGCGGTGACGATTCCGCTGTTGTCGGAGAGGTACTGGGGATCCCGCTCGCACTGCGGACAGCTCGGCAGGGCGTCCTTACGCAGACCCGCCAGCTCGTCCAGTAGGAACGAGGACCAGATGATCATGGAGGAGCGGCCCGAGAAGTAGGTGGCACGGGTGGAGTCGACGGTCTGGGTCCCAGGGGCGCCATAGGCGCGCGCGAGCTTGTCGTACGTGCTGAAGGCGGCGGCGCACTGCGGGGAGTCGAGGGCGACGTCGTGGCGGTTGTCCACGAGCTGGCAGTCGTTGGCCAGGGCGAGGTTCTCGAAGCTCTGGGAGGTGAAGACGTCACCGGGGTCGGTGGCGGCGGACATGCCGTCATGGCCCTTCGTGTTGAGCTCCTTTGCCGCCTTGAGCGCGGCGGCGTAGGTGCCGGGTGCACTCAGGCCTGCCTCGTCGAACTGGTCCTTGCGGTAGACCAGCACCTGCAGCCATGCGTCGGACGGGACGACGAGGCTGGTGCTGCCGTCGGAGGTCAGGTCGAGGGCGTTGGTGTTGAAGGTGTCGCGGCCGAGTTCGCCGATGATTTCGCTCGGGATCTCGGTGTTGAGCAGATCGTTGGTGTACATCTGCCATGTCTGGCTCAGGGTCGCCGCGCCGATGACGTCCGGGAGGTTCCCGGAGGCCGCGGCGGACATGATCAGCTGCGGCACCTGGGTTTCGTGGACGCCCACGAAGTTGACCTTGATCCCGGTCTCCTTCTCGAACGCGGCGATGATCTTCCGGGTCGCCGCGACCCGGTCGGGCAGGTCCTCCTGGGACCAGACGGTGATCTCGCGGTCCGGTTTGCCGGGGCCGGTGCTGCTGGAACAGCTGGTGAGCGGCCCGATCGCAAGGGCTGCTGTGACGACGGCCGCGGTCGTCCTCGACCGCCGCATCCTCGTGCGCATCGCATGTCCTCATCGCCGACTTACGTCTGTTGGCCACGCATCACAGCACTAGTTTTGCTGGTTGACAAGACATAAGTTGCCGATATTGTCGACGCAACTGATGTCCGCAACTCCTCCGGAGTCTTCCGTGGAACGCGCCGTCCGACGCACAGCCGCACGCCACATGGAGGTGGCAGGACACATCCGGGCCGGGCTCCCCCTCGGACACCTGGACGTGCGCACCCACTCTTCGGGGATCGCGGTCGGCGCCGAGCTCACGGCATACCGCGGCGCGGACTCCTGTCCGACGCGCACCCTCGATACCGAGGGCATCGTCGCCATGGAGCGCGTGATCGGCCGACGCGCGAGCCGACGACGTAGACCGAGGCAGCCGCGCGGCCACCGCGGGCTCGGGAGCCGACCGCGCCAACGACATCCGTGGCACCTGCGCCAGCGACCGGCACCGGTACTGGCCTGCGCCTCGGCGAGGAATTCCACCGCAACAGGGTCCAGCTCATCTGCTCGCAGACCGGCGACCTGCCCCCCGGAAGGGGCCCGCCGCCGGGCCGTCGCGCCACTTCAGCAGCGAACGCCTCTGCCGACGCCCTCCCAGTCCGTCCTGGAATTCTGAAAGGCCCGCGATGCTCAAGACCGCCGCACAAGGACAACCCCTACCCGGCGAAAGCCTGCGGACGAAGTGGGAGTTCGCCGAGAATGCCGGCTACGACGCCACCGAACTGCGAGCCACGGAAGACTTACACCCCGCCTCGGGTCTGCCCGAACTCAAACGGGCGCTCAAGGACGGCGAGGTCATGCCGACCGTGCGCGGGGACATGCCGCACTTGTTCGGCGCCCGCAACGCCGAACTGCGCGAGCACGCCCGCAGCGAAGGCGTCACCCTCCTGACCGAGCCGCTCAACCGCTCCGAGGACCACATGGCCAACCGCCTGGAACAAGTCGCCGACCTGATCATTGAAACCACCGGCCACGACGGCTACCTGGTCGCGGAATGCCGGCCGACGGGCGAACCTGTCGAGCCCGTCGAGCCCGTCGAGCCCGTCGACGCCGTGCGCCGCATCCCCGGCCCCCTCGAGAGGTCCGGCGCGTGAGGGAGGTTCTCGACCTGTCCGTGCCCGCACCCACCGCCACCTCAGCCCACCTGACACTGCGCCGCGGTGCGGCGCGGGTCCTCATCGACAACTGGACCGGCACCTCCACCGTTCCCTCCCGCACGCTCTATCCGCACCAATGGAGCTGGGACTCCGCCTTCATCGCCATCGGCCTGCGACATCTCTCGGCACGCCGCGCACAGCGCGAGCTCGAATCGCTGCTGGCGGCCCAGTGGGCAGACGGCCGCATTCCCCACATCGTCTTCAATCCCGCTCTGCCTTTCGACGCCTACTTCCCCAGCCCCGACTTCTGGCAGTCCTCCAGCGCCGGCAAGCACGCCGGAGCACCGGCGGTCGCCCAGACGTCGGGCATCGTGCAACCGCCCGTCCACGCCCTGGCGGCCTGGCTCGTCCACCTGGCCGACCCGGCGGAATCCCGGCGCCGTCAGTTCCTGGCCCGCGTCTACCCCCAACTCGCCGCCTGGCACCACTATCTGCTGACCCGGCGCGACCTGGCAGGCGCCGGCCTCGCGGCTGTCGTACACCCATGGGAACCCGGCATGGACAACAGCCCCTGCTGGGACAAGCCGCTGACCCGCGTCACGCCCGCAGCCCCAGAAACCTTCCACCGGGCCGACCTCAACCACGGTCACCCCGCGGACCGGCCCACAGACCTCGACTACGGCCGCTACGTCCAACTGGCCGCCGACTACCGCGCCGCCGGCTACGACGACGCCGGCCGCCACCACTTCGCCGTCGAAGACCCCTGCTTCAACGCCCTCCTGACCGTCAGCGAGCAGGCGCTCGCCCGGATCGCCGACCAACTGGGCGCCGACCCCGCTCCCCACGAGGCACGCGCCGCCGACCTCACCCGAGCCCTCGTGACGCGCTTGTGGGACGAGGACACGGGACTGTTCCTCGTACGTGACCTGGCGGACGACCAGCTCATCCCGGAGCTCAGCGTGGCGGGACTCGTTCCCCTCCTCGTCCCGGGCCTACCGGACCACATCGTCGAGCGACTCACGCACTCCCTGAACGGGCCGCACTTCCACGCCGAGTCCACAGCGCTCATTCCCAGTTACGACCTGACGGGCCACGCCTTCGACCGCACCCGGTACTGGCGTGGCCCGGCCTGGTTCAACACCGCCTGGCTCATCGAACGCGGTCTGCGCGTGCACGGCCGCGTCAGGCAGGCCGACCACCTCCGCGCCGCCTTCCTCACGACGGCGGGAAGCTCACAGTTCTCCGAGTACGTCGACCCGACCACCGGCGACGGCCGCGGCACCCACAACTTCTCCTGGACCGCCGCCCTCACCCTCGACCTGCTGTGCGCCGCGCCGGACGCCTGAGTGAGCCGTGACATGTCGCGGCGTACCGGAACAGTCGACGGCACTCGTCCACGACATCCTGCCGGCCCGCGAGATCGTCCGCCGGAGAGTGAGCGAGGCGGAGGCGGTCCTCGACCGGGCAGCCGGCACCGCTCGCCCCTGACCCCGGCCCGGGCCGGGGGTGGGCCGACGCCGGCCCACCCCCCACGCTGCGCCCCCGCGAGCAACTGTGTCAGGCGGGTGCCTCGCTGGCCGAGCGTGTGACCTCCTCGGTCTCGTGCTGCTTCGCCGGTTCGGGCGTGGTGGCCGGTGGGGCGAACATCAGCTGTAGCCCGAGGGTGGCGCAGAGCGGGCCGAGGGCGCACATCGCGGCCGCGCTGACGAAGGCGGCGCCCAGATGACCGGCGTCGTAGCCGAATCCGCCGAAGTACGTGGCGAAGACCGACGCGAAGCCGAAGAACATGCCGGGGATGAGGGCGAACGGTCGCAGTCGGCCGGTCGCCAGCAGCGTTCCGTTGACGAAGAAGATCACCACAGCCAGGGCGAGGGTCTGGGCGAACGCTCCGGTGCCGAACATCGTGCCGGTCTCCCGGTTGAGCAGTACGGCCACCACCCCGAAGCCCGCTCCCGTGGTGGTGGCGGTGACCATGGCGATCGCGTTGGCCAGGCTCGGGCCGCCCTGGAGGAACGTTCCGGCCCAGGTGACGAAGATGGCCCAGGTCGGCATGTTGAGCGGGCTCATGAGCAGGAAGACCGTGGCGAACGCGACGATCGAGGCGCTGACCTCGTGCGGCAGTGTGATGCGTCCGGTGCGCATGGCTACGCCAACCCGCCCGGCTTGGCCAGCAGTTCCTTCAGACCCGTGTCGATGAACTCGGTGTCCTCGGGGTTGCTGCCGCCGCCGGCGAAGTGGCCCCAGATGCCGGGGATCACGCGGTGTTCGGCGCCCGGTATGTGGCTGACGGCCCAGGCCTCGTCCTCCGGCGGGAAGTAGAGGTCCTTCTCGGCGGGCATGACGAGTGCCGTCGCGCGGATGGAGCCCAGCGCCGCCTCCGTGTCGCCGTCGAAGCCCGGGGTGAGCCCGACATCGCCGTTCTGCCAGGTCCGGAGCATGGTGAGCAGGTTGTTGGGGTCGCGGCCGTCGAGGAAGAAGCCCTCCCAGAAGCCGATGAGGAAATCCTCCAGGGAGGTGTACCCGAGCTTCTCGTACTCCTTCTCCCAGTAGAACGCCTGCGAGAAGCCCCACCCCGCGTACACCCGGGCGGCCGCGCGCAGCCCGGTGGTCGGCCAATTCTCGTCGTACCAGCCGCCGTTGAAGACGGCGTCAGCGGTCAGCGCGGCCTTGACGCCCTCCAGGAAGACCTTGTTGTGGAGGCTCGTGCGCGGCGAGCCGCAGAAGGGGGCGATCCGCTCGACCATCTCCGGATGACTGACGGCCCACTGGTAGGTCTGCCCGGCGCCCATCGACCAGCCCGTCACGAGCGCGATCCGCTCGATGCCGAACTCCTCGGTGACCAGCTTGTGTTGGGCTGCGATCTGGTCGTACACGGTGATGTCCGGGAAGCGGGCGCGGTCGTACGGCGGCGGGGTGTTGCTCGGCGAGGTGGACAGGCCGTTGCCGAGCATGTTCGGGACGATGATGAAGTACTGCTCCGGATCGAGGGCCATGCCGGAGCCGATGAGCCACTCGTTGTCCCAGTGCCGCCCGGAGTACCAGGTGGGGTAGACGATCGCGTTGGACTTGTCGGCGTTGAGCTCGCCGTACGTCGTGTAGGCCAGGTGGGCGCCGCGCAGGGTGGCGCCGCTCTGGGTGGTGAAGTCGCCCAGCTGGAAGGTGAGATGGTCGCTCATGGCGTTGCCTTTCAGAACTTTCAGGACTTCAGGTCTCTCGGGTCTTCCAAAGCTTGGAAGATCTCCCAGGTCTCGCGGGTCCCGCAGGGCTTCAGGACGTCACGGCGCACTGGCCGCGGTCGGCTTTCCTCGGACCTTCGGCCGTCGGCCGGATGTCGAAGTCGAAGATCGCCGTGGGGAGGTAGAGGGTGCTGCACGCGTTGGGGATGTCCACGACGCCGCTGAGCCGGCCCTCGATCGGTGCCGAGCCGAGCAGGAGGTAGGCCTGCTCGCCGCTGTAGCCGAAGGACGTGAGGTACTCGACGGCGTTGAGGCAGGCGTTGCGGTACGCCATCGTCGCGTCGAGGTAGTGGTTGGTGTCGGTCTGGTGGTCGACGGAGATGCCGACGAACGAGATGAACTCGCTGTAGCGGGGCTCGACGTTGCCCGGCATGAAGATCGGGTTCGTCGTGACCCCGTACTTCTCCATGCCGCCCTTGATCAGATCGACGTGCAGGTCGATGAAGCCGCCCATCTCGATCGCGCCGCAGAAGGTGATCTCGCCGTCGCCCTGGCTGAAGTGCAGGTCGCCGCCGGAGAGCAGGGCGCCGGGGACGAGAACGGGGTAGAAGACGCGCGAGCCGCGGGTGAAGTTCTTGATGTCGTGGTTGCCGCCGTTCTCGCGGGCCGGGACCGTACGGGCGCCTTCGGCGGCGATACGGGAGGCGGCCTCGCCGGTCGCCGTCCCGGCCAGTGCGTTGTCGGCGATCGGAGGCAGGGCGAGCGCCGGCACCCGGTGCGGGTCGGTGTCGATGAGGGCCTGCTCGCGGGCGTTCCAGCGGGCCAGCAACTCGGCGGAGGGCGCGGTGCCGAAGAGGCCGGGGTGGGTGATGCCGGTGTAGCGGACGCCGGGGATGTGGCGGGAGGTGGCCTGCTGGCCGTGGAAGTCCCAGACCGCCTTGTACGAGTCGGGGAAGCGGTCGGTGAGGAAGCCGCCGCCGTTGTCCTTGGCGAAGACACCGGTGTAGCCCCAGCCCTGCCCGGAGCCCTCGCCTTCCGACTGGGGTATGGGACCCAGGTCGAGGATGTCGACGACGAGCAGGTCGCCGGGCTCGGCCCCTTCCACGGCGATCGGGCCGCTGAGCATGTGGGCGTGGGTGAGGTCGACGTCGCGGACGTCGTTGGCCGAGTCGTTGTTGCCGATCTGGTTGTCGGTCCAGTCCCGGCACTCGACGCGGAACTCCGAGCCCGGCTTCACGCTGACAGCGGGCGGGATGTCGGGGTGCCAGCGGTTGTGACCGGGGACCTTCTGGTCGCGCATGGACATGGCCTGGTCGACGCTGAAGACGACTTCGGGCATGGGGCTGCCTTTCGTGGTGGGGCTTGGGCAACGCAGCTCAGGGCTTGCTGGCGGTAACAGGGCTCAGGGCCTGGGCAGTTGGGCGTGCCGGGGATCCGCGGCCGGAGCCGGTCGGCGGCGGGCCGGGGGCACCTGGGTGACGACGCGCGGTTCGTGGGCGCTGGCCTCCTGGGTGCGCAGGGCGTGCACCAGGGGAGCGGGGGTTCGGGTGAGCATCGGGGCGGTGAAGACCCGGCGGGCCTGGTCGCCGCACGTTTCGCAGGGTTCTTCGGGCAGGGCGCGGCCGATCGGACGGATCACGTCGAAGGGGCCGCAGCCGGCGCAGCGGTATTGATAGGTAGCCATGGACAACCAACCTTCCAAAAGCTTCGGGAAAAAACTATTTCCAGTCGAAGCAATTGGGCAAGAGGGGGGCTTGTAACGTGCGTGTAAAAAGGACTGCCGCCATCGAGAACGAGGTCGGCGTCGAGGCC
This sequence comes from Streptomyces sp. 2A115, assembly GCF_052245575.1. NCBI lineage: Bacteria > Bacillati > Actinomycetota > Actinomycetes > Kitasatosporales > Streptomycetaceae > Streptomyces > Streptomyces sp. 2A115. The sequence continues at coordinate 150,534 of NZ_JBQQCG010000002.1, forward strand.
GGCTACTACGGCAACTGCTGGAGCACGTCCCACTGCAGCCCGTCGGCCGCCGCGAGGAACACGCGCTGCCTCAGATGGCGGTCCCGTATCTGGACGGTGCCACGCGGGGTCTCGTACTCGAGGCCCTCGGCGGTCGCCTGGATCCGGGCCACGTCCACGTCGCCCGCCCGGCGCAGCAGCTCGGTGAGCATGCGCACGCCCTCGTAGCAGGACTCGCCGAGGCTGTTGAGTACCGGCGCCTGGGGCCCGAACCGGCGTCCGTACGCGGCGGCGAAGTCCAGGCCGTACGCGGTCGGCAGGTCCTCGAAGTAGCCGGCCGAGGTCATCAGGCCCCGGGTGTTCTCCGGCCCCGTCGCCAGCAGGACGTTCTCCTCGATCAGCGAACTGAACCGGATGCGGTCGCGGTCGAGTCCGGCCGCGGTGAAGGCGCGGTTGAAGAGCACGGCGTCGTCGCCGATCAGCAGCATGAGGACGGCCTCGCAGTCGCTGGCCGCGACTCGGGCCAGCACCGGGCCGAAGTCCTTGGTGCCGAGGGGCACGTACATCTCGTCGCAGACCTCGCCGCCGAGTTCGCGCAGATAGCGGTGGGCGGCGCGGGCGGAGGCGCGGGGCCAGACGTAGTCGTCGCCGACGATCGTCCAGCGCCGGATGCCGAGTTCGCCGGCGAACCAGCGGAGTGCGGGCCGCAGTTGGCGGTTCGGGGTCTCGCCGGTGAGGAACACGCCGGGGGACCGCTCGCCGCCTTCGTACAGCGCGGTGTAGACGTACGGCACTCGGCCGTCGATGCGCGGGGCGACGACCTCGCGGACGGCGGAGATGTGCCAGCCGGCCACCGCGTCGACGACGCCGCCGGAGATCAGCGCGTCGATCTCGGTCGCCACCTGCTCGGGCGGCGCCCCGCCGTCGACGAGTACCAGTCGCAGCTCCTTGCCCAGCACGCCCGACTCGGCGTTGACCTCCTCGGCCGCGAGCTGGGCACAGCACTCGCAGGACGGGCCGAAGATCCCGGCCGGGCCCTGGAGCGGGATCACAAGGGCGACATCCAGTGCGTCCCGGGTCCGGCCCGCCGGAGAGCCGAGCCGGACAGACGCCTTCTCGATCATAGGTGCTCACAGTAGCGATTGGTTGCTACGAGAATATTTCACGGCGATAAGGAAATGACTGTATCGTGGAACCACTTCACGCGACCCGTCTGCCGTGCGAACCCGCACGACCACGATCGCCGCAGTGCACCCCCCACGACCACGACGACTCTTGGCAGGGCGATGACCACGACGACCCCGGCGGCCGTAGCCGATCTCGACCTCGCGCGAGCCCTCACGCTCGTGGAGCGGAGCGTCGTCCAAAGGCTCGGTGAGTCGCTGAAGGCGGAGGGGGCGACGCTCGAGGAGTGGCGCGTGCTGTCGTTCCTCGGCGACGGCGCCGGCCATGCGATGACCGAGGTCGCCGAGTTCGCCCTGCTCTCGGCACCGACCCTGACCAAGGTCGTCGACCGTATGGTGTCCCTCAACCTCGTCCTGCGCCGGGTGGACGACGCGGACCGGCGACGCGTGCTGGTGTTCGCGTCCGAGCGGGGCAGCGAGGCGCTGACGCGTTGGACCGCGGTGGTCGAACGCGAGCAGGAGCACATCGTGACCGCCCTCGGCGCCGAGGAGACGGCCCTGCTGCGGACGCTGCTGCAGCGAGCGTCGAGGCGGCTGGGCTGACGGGAACGCTGACGCGATTCTGCCGCGGGAGGTTGTGCCCGTGCCCTGAGGGGGCAGACGGACCACGGTAGGCCCGGATGTCGGGAGGTGTCATGCACGTGAGGGTCGTGACGTTCAACGTCTGGAACACGGAAGGCGATCCCCGCCGAACTGAGCTCATCAATCGTGAGCTGCGTCGCTTGGATCCGGATCTCGTCTCGCTTCAGGAAGTCGTGCACATCCCGGAGCGGGACCAGCTGTCCGAGCTCATGGACGGGACGGGGCTGCACGGCACGCACCGGAATCAGGTCCTCGCTGAGACCCTGCCGGGAGGCGAGCGGTACGGGGGCTGCGCGGTGGCCACCCGGTGGCCGCACCGAGTCGTCGACGCGCTGGACATGTGCGGCGCCGACGCGCCGGACGTTCCGTGGGCCACGCTGGCCGCCTCGGTCGCGATCCCCGGCGCGGGCGAGCTGTTGTTCATCGCCACCACGACCGCCTGGCGGCTGAGCGCCGAGGCAGCCCGTGAACGGCAGGTGCTCGCGGTGACCGACCTTGACGCCCGCCATCGCACCCGGCTGCCCACGATCATCGCCGGCGACCTCAACGCCGCGCCGGACACGACGAGCATCCGTTACCTGACAGGCCGCGGATCGCTGGCGGGGCGCAGCGTCTGCTACCACGACGCGTGGGAGGTCGCCGGCGATGGCCCCGGCCACACCTGGACCACCGAGAACCCGAACGCGGCGAAGGGCATGGACCAGGTAGTCCGCCAGCCCGGCCATCGCCGCCGCATCGACTACGTGCTCGTCGGCTCATGGGACGCCCACCCCGATGCCCGGTGTCGCATCGAAGGGGCGTCGTCGGCGTTCGACAAGCCAACAGACGGTGTCTGGCTCAGCGACCACTTCGGCGTCGTCGTCGACCTCGACCCGGACCGCGATCTCTCGACAGAGGGCTGACCATGCCGGGTTCCGGGGTGCGACGGGCTCCGAATCCGCCGTGGCGTGTCCGGGCCCATCGGGGATGGGCCCGGGGACGCGAGAGCGGTCGGCTACTTCAGCGCTCCTGCCATGACGCCGTTGACGAACTGCCGCTGGAAGGCGAAGAAGACCGCCAGCGGGATGATCATGGAGAGGAAGGCGCCGGAGGACAGGACGTCGATATTGGTGCCGAACACCCGGGTCTGCTGTTGCAGGGCCACGGTGAGCGGGGCCGAGCCCGGGTCGGCGAAGATGAGCGCGACGAGCATGTCGTTCCAGACCCACAGGAACTGGAAGATGCCGAGCGAGGCTATCGCGGGCCCGCCCAGCGGAACCACCACCCGCATGAAGAGCCACAACTCGCCCGCCCCGTCGAGACGGGCAGCCTCCAGGAGTTCGCGCGGGATCCCCGCGAAGAAGTTCCGAAGCAGGAAGATCGCGAACGGCAGGCCGAAAGCGACGTGGAAGAGGACGACACTGACGATGCTGCCGAAGATCCCGAGCTTCCCGAACAGGCTGGTGATGGGCACCAGCGCGACCTGCAGCGGCACCACGAGCAGGCCGACGATGAGCAGGAAGACCCAGTCCCGGCCCGGGAATTCGACCCACGCGAAGACGTACCCGGCGAGCGAGCCGATGACCACGACCAGCAGCGTGGCAGGGACAGTGATCAGCAGACTGTTCAGGAACGAATGCGTGATCGCCGAGTCGTCCAGCAGGTTGGTGTAGTTGTGCAGGGTCAGCTGCGCCGGCTTGGTCAGGACCGTCCACCAGCCGGAGGCCTGGATGTCCAGTGGCCCGCGCAGCGAGGAAAGCAGCAGGCCGACGGTGGGCAGCAGCCAGAACAGGGCGATCACCAGCAGGACCAGCCGGGTGGATCCGCCGGCGAGCCGACGTGCCACGCGCACCGCGGCGCCCGGTCCCGCACGACCGGAGGCAGTTGGGGTGGCTGTGTCGGTCCGGGCGGGCTCGGCGGTCTGAAGGGTTGTCACCGTGACTTCTCCTTTCGGAACCGCTTGATGTTGAGGAACATGGCCGGCGCGACCAGGGCGAGCAGGAGCACGGCGAGCGCGCTGCCGGTGCCCTGGTCGTTGCCGCCGCCGAACGAGGACAGGTAGAGCTGCAGGGCCAGTACGTTGGCGTCCTGCTGGCTGCCGCCGGGCGCGATGACGTACACCAGGTCGAAGATCTTCAGTACGTTGATCACCAGCGTGACCAGGACCACGCCCAGCACCGGCGCCAGGAGCGGCACCGTGATGCGGCGGAAGACCTGCCACTCTCTCGCGCCGTCGACTCGTGCCGCCTCCAGCAGTTCCCGGGGGATGCCGGCCAGTCCGGCCGCGATGAGGACCATGGCGAAGCCGGTCCACATCCAGACGTAGGCGCCGATGATCGACCAGGTGACCAGGGTCGGACCGAGCCAGTTGACACCCCGGTACTGGGAGGTGAAGTTCGTCTCGGGCAGGCGCAGTTGCACCGGTGAGGCGCCGATCCGGGACGCGGGCAGGGTGAAGGTGCCGTCCTTGGCGGCGGTCGCCGTGGCGATCACGCGCCCGTCACGCACAGCCTCGACCCGGACGCCGGCCAGCGCCTTCTCACCCCGGTCGATCTTCCCGGGAGTGCTGCCGCCTGGCTGGAAGTCCAGCCAGACCGTGCCGCACAAGGCGCCCGAGGGGCACGAACCCGGCGCGGCGGCCTGCTTCGCGTCGGTCAGGGTTCTGGGCTGCACTCCGACCAGAGCCAGTGCGGCCGGACCGTCACCGGGGTTGGTGGACTTGCCGGTGTAGGGGCCGCCGACCGGGCCGGTCAAGGTGCTGCCGGGGCCTGCCACTCTGGGGTGGGCTCCGGGGTATGCCGATGCCTTGAAGAAGGTGTCGTGGACGCCGGTCACCACCGCGTTGGCCACGCCCTTGTCGGGGCTCTCGTCGTAGACCAGCCGGAAGATGATGCCGGCGGCCAGCATGGAGATGGCCATCGGCATGAAGACGACCAGTTTGAAGGCGGTGCCCCAGCGGATCCGCTCGGTGAGCACGGCGAAGATCAGGCCGAGGCCGGTGGCCGCGACGGGTGCGACCACGACCCAGATCGCGTTGTTCTTGATGGCGATGAGGGTCTGGTGGTCGGTGAAGACGCCGGTGTAGTTGGACAGCCCGACGAAGTCGGTGAAGCCGTCGGGGCCGAAGAGGCTGCGTATCACCGACCACACGATCGGATACACCACGAGTGCGCCGAGCAGGATCAGCGTGGGCAGCAGGAAGAACGCCGCGATCCATCCACGGCTGCGGGGCGTCCTCGTGCGGCGGGCGGGTGCCCCCGCCGCCGCGGGGGCGGCGGGGGACGGAGGGGAAAGGGTCTGTGACATGACGACTGCCTCAGCCCGCCTTGGCGAACGCCTTCGCGGCGTCCGCTTCGAGCTGCTTCTGCGCTCCGGCGACGTCGGACGGCTTGGCGAGGAAGTCCTGCAGGTCCTTCCACTCTCCCTGACCCTTGGTTCCGCCGAACGCGGCCGGTGCCTGATCGGACATGTCGAACCGGATGTTGTCGCCGGCCTTGATCAGGTTCTCCGCGATGCCCCGCACAGTGTCGTCGCGGTAGTTGGAGAAGCCGACTGCCGTGTTCGGTGACAGGAAACCGCCCTGCTGCACGGCGATCTCTCCCGCCTCCGGGGAGGCCAGGAAGCGCATGAGCGCCCGCGCGCCTTCGCCGTCCTTGAGCGCGACCGCGACGTCGCCGCTGCTCAGCACCGGTGCCTTACCGCCGTCCACGGTCGGGAAGGGGAAGACCTTGGCGTCGGTGCCGACCTTGGCCGTGGTCTCCTGGGTGATGTTGGTCGCGATGAACTCGCCCTCGTAGACCAGTGCGGCCTTGGGCGGGTTGGAGAAGACCTGGCCGACCGACGTGGGGAAGTCGGTCTGCAGCGTGCCCCGAGTGCCTCCGGCCAACAGATCCGGCCTGCCGAAGAGTTCGCCCAGTGTGGTGAGCGCCTTGGTCACCGATGGGTCGGTCCACTTGATCTCATGCGTCGTCAACTTGTCGTACATGTCCGGGCCGGCCTGGCTGAGGTAGATGTTCTCGAACCAGTCGGTGACGAGCCAGCCGTCGGCTCCGCCTATGGAGAACGGGGGAGTGCCGGAGTCGGAGAGGGTCTGACCGTCCTTGAGCAACTGCTCCCAGGTAGTGGGGGTGTCGGTCAGTCCGGCCTCCTCCCAGACCGCGGTGTTGTACCAGAACAGGGACTTGTTGGTGACCTTGAAGAACACGCCGTACTGGTTGTCCTTGTACGTGCCGAGGTCGCGCCAGGCCTGGCTGTAGTTCTTGTCCAGTTCCTTGGTCACGTCCGGCTGGAGCGGCTTGAGCCAGCCGGACTTGGCGAACTGCTGGAGCACGCCGGGCTGTGGCAGCAGAGCCACGTCCGGCGGAGAGCCGCCCTGGATCTTGCTGCCGACGAAGGTCGACACATTGTCGCCGGTGGGCACGAAGGTGGTGTTCGCTCCCGTCAGCTCGTCGAAGCGGGCCAGGACCTTGAGGAAGTTCTTCTGCTCGGGGCCCGTCCAGACGCCGGCCACCTGTAGGTCCTGCCCGTCGAGCTTGGGCAGGTTCAGCGAGGAGGCGTCTTTGGCTTCGGTGGTCGCCGGGGTGCTGGAGGCGTCCTTGTCCGAGGAGCCGCACCCGGCGGCCCCCATCACCAGGACGGCGACGGCCGTCAGTGCTGCCGCTCTGCCATTCATTGGGTCACTCCTTTGTGAAGAACGGACGAAACGTGTGGCGATGGACGGACCATGTGGCGAGGCACGCCCATCCAGCGGGGGAATAGGGGGACAGCGGGTCAGCCCGTGAGGCCGTCGGCCGCCCACCAGGCGGCGGTGCTGCCGGGCAGGGTCCCGGGTGGGCAGGGACCGCTCGCCAGCAGCGGCGTGCCCGGGACCGGGGCGGGACAAGGGGCGTCGCCGAAGTTGACGGCGCACACCAGCCCGTCGCCGCGGACGAATGCCAGGACCTGCGGTGGCGACTCCAGCCAGCGCAGCGTTCCGTTGCCGAGCGAGGGCAGGCTCGCGCGCAACCGGAGGGCGTCGTGGTACAGGTGCCAGAAGGAACCGGGGTCGGCCATGAGCCGTTCAGTGGTGTGCGCGGCGAACCAGGCGGGCTGTGGCAGCCACGGCTTGACGACGCCCTCACCCGAGGTGAAACCGAACGGGGACATGTGTCCCGACCACGGCAGTGGCACGCGGCAGCCGTCGCGTATTCCCACGCGGCTGCCGCTGCGGTGGAAGATCGGGTCGGTGAGCACCTCGTCCGGCAGGTCGACGACCTCCGGCAGGCCGAGCTCCTCGCCCTGGTAGATGTAGGCGGCGCCGGGCAGGGAGAGCATCAGCAGCGCCGCGGCGCGAGCGCGGGCGGCGGCCGCGTACCGGGTGACGGTGCGGACCTGATCGTGATTGTTGAGCACCCAGGTGATGGTCGAACCGGTGTCGGCGATGTCCCGCAGAGCGTCCAGGATGACCCGGCGGAACGTGGGGGCGTCCCAAGGAGCCGTCAGCATATGGAAGAAGAACGCCTGGTGGAGCTCGTCCGGGCGAACGTAGGCGGCCTGTTCGGCCGGGGTGCGTACCGACACCTCTCCGACGAGCAGCCGGTCGATGCCGTCCCGGGCGGTGTGCTCCTCGCAGATGGCGCGCCAGGTGCGCCAGACCCCGTGCGTCTCGGGCTGGTTCCACGCCAGGGGGTTGACCGTGTCGCGGGCCCGCGCGTCGGCCGCGGGGTCCGGGGAGTCCGGCAGTTCGGGATGCTTGAAGAGGCCGGTGGCCACGTCGATACGGAAGCCGTCGACGCCGCGGTCCAGCCAGAACCGAAGCACCTGCTCGAAGTAGCGGCCGACCTCGGGGTTGCGCCAGTTCAGGTCGGGCTGCTCCGGCCCGAACAGGTGCAGGTACCACTGGCCCGGCGTGCCATCGGGGTCGGTGACCCGGGTCCAGGCGGGTCCGCCGAACATGGAATGCCAGTTGTTGGGCGGCAGTTCACCGCCCGCACCACGGCCCTCGGCGAAGTGGAAGCGGGATCTGGCGGGGCCGCTGTCCGGGCCTTCGGCCAGGGCCTGGAGGAACCACGGGTGCTTGCTGGAGCAGTGGTTGGGGACGATGTCGATGAGCACCTTGAACCCGAGGCGGTGCGCGTCGTCCACCAGGCCGCCGAACTCCGCCAGGTCTCCGTAGACCGGGTCCACATCGCAGTAGTCGGCGACGTCGTAGCCGTGGTCGTACTGCGGCGAGGGGTAGAACGGGTTGAGCCAGATGCCGTCGACACCGAGTCGCTTGAGGTAGGGAAGACCCGCGCGGACACCGGCGAGGTCGCCGATGCCGTCCCCGGTGCTGTCGAGGAAGCTGCGGACGTACACCTCGTAGATGACGGCGCTGCGCCACCACTGTTGTCGCTCGGTGTGCTGGGACCGCTCAGAGGGGCGCGGTTCGTTCTGTACCGAGCCGTCGTCGACGAACGCGTCGATCATCGGGAAACCGTCCTGGGCTGGGCGTGATGGAGACCGGCCGCCGCGCGGGGAGAAAACGGCGGCCGGCGGACAGGGCGCCGGATTCTGCGCCACGGAAGGCGCGTTGAATGGCGCTTTGGAGGGTGGGTTGGCAAGCCGGGGCGAGGGAGCCGCGGGTACGGAATCCTTCGGCGGGCGGAACCGGGTCGTTGGAGGTGACCGCTCGCTGGGTGGGACGAAAGGCGATTCGCCAGTCGTTACGCTCTCCGGTGGGTGCGGGGACGAAGGCCGTTCGCCGGGCGCGACGCCCACCGACAGGTGCGGAAGGCCGTCAGATCACGGATAACTGAGGCAGCGTCGAAGGGGCGGCGAGGGGCTGCGCGGTGGCGCTCAGCGCCGCCCCGGTCGCGCCGGCGTACGGGCCGAGTCCGGCGGCCAGGAGTGTCACCGGGCCGATCAGTGGCCGACGGTCGCGCAGTGCCAGTTCGACGGTCGGTCGCATCACGTCGAAGGCAGGTGCGACGCCACCGCCGACGACAACGGTCGAGATGCCGAGTTGGGCCATCACACTCCCCAGTACCGTGCCCACGGCCAAAGCGACGGCATCGAGGATCTCCCGGGCCGTGGTGTCGCCCGACCGGGCGGCCCGGACCAGGTCTTCGGGTGTCGCCGACCGGTCCTGGTTCCCGCTGCCGCGAGAGGCGAGGGCCCGGGTCCAGAGGGCCGCGAGTGCCCGGCCGCCCGCCACCGTTTCCAGACAGCCGCGGGCCCCGCATCCGCAAGGGTGACCGCCGGGCTCGGCTGTCACGTGACCGATTTCGCCGATCCTGTCGCCGGGTCCGCGCAGGACGGTGCCGTCCAGGGCGATCGCACCGCCTATTCCCGTGCCCATGGTCATGAACAGCACGTCGGTGTGACCGCGCGCGGAGCCCAGAGCGAGCTCCGCGGAGGCGAACGCGCGTGCGTCATTCATCAGCAGGACGGGCTTCGCGGTCGCGCGCTCGAGCGTGTCCGCCAGCGGAAAGCCCTGCCAGTCGCCGTCGAGGTTCGGGATGGTGGTGGTGGAGCGCAGGTCCGGGCTCAAGTGACCGGGCAGTGCTACGCCGATGGCCTCGACGGTGCGCGCGTCCGCGATCTCGGCGATGGTGGCGGCGACCTGCGCGGGGCCGGCGGCGGGGGTGGGCAGCATGCCCCGCGCGACGACGGCCGCGCCGGCACGATGCACCCACTTGATGTTCGTTCCCCCGATGTCCACCCCCAGGGCGGGCCCTTCGGGGCGAGGACCGCCCCTGGTCACGACCATGCGATCTCCTGATCAGGATCAGTACTACCTGTATAGACTTAACGGGAAGCTAGGCCGCGCAAATCGTCCAGTCAATCAGTTGAGACGTAAAGAATCGGAAATTCTGGCTGATTGAGTCGACGCGACCAGCTCTTGAGTGGATCCGGCGTCCAATACACGACCTGTCTAGCCTTTGTGCAGCGAAGCGGGTCAGTCGGGTGAGATCAGGGCGCCGTCGGCTGCGAGTTGCTCACGCAGTTCGGCGATGTCCGCATCGCGGGGCCGGCATCCGGCGGAGACCGTCAGCGCCGCCGCGGTCCCTGCGGCCTGCCCCATCGCCATGCACTGTCCGATGGAGCGGACGGAGGCGTGGGCGTCATGGGTGGCCGACAGGCACCGGCCCGCGACCAGTAGACCGTCGACGCCGCGGGGCAGCAGGCATCGGTAGGGAACACCGTAAGTGCGGCCGGTGGGCGTCTCGTCACCGGAACCGACGTACTGCCAGATCGTCCTGTGTCCGGCGGCATGGTCCTCGATCGGAGCGCCGCAGCGCGCGATGGCGTCCTCGAACTGACGCGCGCTGAGGACGTCTTCCCTGCCCAGGACGTACTCGCCGATCAGGCGGCGGCTCTCCCGTACGCCGATGCGGGGCGCGGACGCGATGAGGAACGCCTGTTCGTACCCCGGCACCTGCTCGACGAGGAACCGTGTGTACTCGACGACCTGGCGGCGCCCTTCCTGCTCGGCTGCCGAAAGCTGCCACGGATCGGTCGGGTCGACGCCGCTCACGCGCGTCACGTTGGTGTGGACGACGCCGGGTTCGGTGGTCCGGTGGACGGAACCTTCGCGGCGGGGCAGCTCGTACGCTCCTGAGTCCGCGTGCAGAGCCATCAGGCGGTGCAGCTCCGCCGTGGGTGTCGCCGCCGCGTCGACGCCGGCGAGCCGGAACGTCTGGGTGAGCGGTTGCACGACGCGGTCCTCGGCGGGCCGTTCCAGCGCCGCCCCCGCACGCCACGCGATGTCGGCGTCACCGCTGGCATCGACGACGACCCTGGCGCGTACGTGTCCGGGGCCGGCGACCGTCTCGACGACCACCCCGACAACGCTCTGATCCTCCATCACCACCCGTGACGCACGAGCGTGGAACAGGACCCGCACGCCGGCAGCACCGGTGAGTTCGTCCCAGACCAGCTTGAGCGTCTCGGGGTCGTAGGTGATGCCGGTGCCCGCACCGTATGTGTTGGGGCGTTCGAAGGCCGACTTGCGATCGGTGAGCGCCTGGCACACCTCCCAGCCGACGCCGCCGACGACGCGATCACCCGTGCCCGGCGCGTAGAAGCCGTAGAAGGTGTCCAGCACGCTCGCCGCGGTGCCGCCCAGGTGAGCGGCGCCCTCCACGAGCAGGGTGGAAGCGCCCCGCCGTGAGGCCGCGACGGCTGCCGCGGAGCCCGCCGATCCGCCGCCGACGACCACGACATCGCCGTCCCACAGCAGCGGATAACGCGCGGCCTCCGCCTGGCTGATGCGTGTGCCGTTCACCTCAGGTGCCACCCTCCGTCTACGGGGACGACCGCGCCGGTCGTGCGGGAGGAGGCGTCCGACAGCAGCCACATGGCGGTGTCGGCGATCTCTTCGGGGCTGCAGGCCCGCGCGCCGAGTGGCATAAGCCGCGGCATTCGGTCCTGGATCGCCGGATTGGCCATGGCGCGCGCGGCCATCGGGGTGTCCACCAGGCCGGCCGCGACGATGTTGACGCGGACACCCTTGGGCGCTCCGGTGAACGCGGCCGAGCGCACCAAGGGAACGAGGGCGCCCTTCGCGGTGGCGTAGGCCGCGGTGAGGAAGTCCTTATCGAGCGTGCTCGCCAGAGCCGAGCCGACGACGACGATCGACCCGCCCGAGCCGGACAGTTGCCGGATGCCGGCGCGCAACAGGTAGAAAACAGAGTCGAGATCGACCCGGTGCACTTCGCGCCACGCCTCGTCGCTGCACTCGTCAATCGGCCCGTCGCCGAGACGCCGGCCGGACATGCCCACCGCGTGCACGATGCCGTCGAGACCGTCCAGGGCCTCGGCTGCTCGCGCCACCGCCGCGTCGGCCCCCGCGGACACGGTGATGTCGTACGTATCGCGGTCGGCCTCGAAGACCTGGGCACCGGCGGCCCGCGCGGCATTGACGCACGCAGCGCCGATTCCGCCCTGGGCGCCGGCCACCAGCAGGCGCTTCACCGTGTACCGTCCGCGGTGCGCAGAGCGGCGGCGGAGCGTCGGGCGAACTCGAGGTAAGCGCCCTCGAACAGCTCGTTGCTGCGGTCCGCGCCGACCAGGCGGGAACTGGTGATGACCGGCGGCATGGCGCCCCGCTCGGCCAGGAGTTCGGCCACCCGGACCTTGATCTCGTTGACCACGGCGATCGCGGTGAAGGTACTCACCGGGCCGACCGGGACGTCCAGGCCGGCGACGCGGCTGATGGCGTCGCCGACCGGCGAGCCCAGGTCGATCACGACATCGGCGTGGTCGGCGAGCCGGGATCCGCTCGGATGCCGCGGTTCGGCGGCGTTCGTCTCCTGCAGCGACGTGGCCGCGATGACCGGCAGACCCGCCTTCTTCGCGCCCATCGCCATCTCGATGGGGACGGCGTTGAGCCCGCTGACGCTGAAGATGAACATGCTGTCGCAGGGGCGCAGCCGGAAGTTGGCCAGGATCTGGTCGGCGAGTCCCTCGACGCGCTCGATGAACATCGCCTGCCGCTGTCCGTTGGCCCCCACCACCTGGGTGTGGAACGTCATCGAGAGTTCCACCAGCGGCTGGAAACCGGGGTAGGAGCCGTAGCGGGGAAAGATCTCCTCCACCGGCATGCGCGAATGACCGGTGCCGAAGGTGTAGACGACGCCGTCGTCGGCGATCGACCTGGCGGCGATCTGGGCCGCGGCCTCGATGGCGCCGGCCTGGGACTCGGCAAGCTGCTCGACGATCCCGACTGCGGTACGGATCCACGATGACACGGGCGGAAACCTCTCGGTACGAGGGCGGAGACAGGGCGCTCTCCCGCAGAGCAGCGTCCGGCGTGCTGTGCGGCTATGTCTAGACAGGTAAGACATGCCGGACGCTAAGGCGGCAACCGGCGCGACGTCAAGCACTCGTGCAGGCTGATCATCGGTTCCCACCAGGGTGTGCCAAGTGTGGACGCATGATGATTGACGGCCTATGCTGCGAAAGGCATACCGGTATAGACAAGGGAGGAACGCTGTGGCTCGGCGGCCCATGCCGCGACATGAAGCAGTCGAACGGCACATCCGCGGCCGGATCGCGGGGCTGAACCCCGGCGATCAGATCGAGTCCGACGCGGAACTGTGCGACCTGTTCCAAGTCAGCCGGATGACCGTCCGGCAGGCGACCCAGCGCCTGGTCGCCGAGGGTGCGATCTACCGGATCTCCGGTGTCGGCACCTTCGTGGGGGAACCGCAGGTCCATCGCCAGATGGGCCAACTGCGCTCCTTCACGGAGGAGATGGCCCTGCGCGGTATGACCGTGTCATCGACCGTCCTGGCGAGCGAACGGCGCGTGGGCACCCAGGAGGAGACCACCGCGCTCAGGCTCGCACCTCAGTCCAACGTCGTTCATGTACGGCGGCTGCGGCTGGCCGACGACCAGCCGATGGCGATCGAGAACGTCGTGCTGCCGCCGTCCTGTGCCTGGCTGTTGCGCGAGGACCTGGCCCACGGCTCGCTGCACCAGGCGCTCACCGAGCAGGGTTTCGCCCCCTCCCGCGCGACCGGAACGCAGATAGCGGCCATCGCCACCGACGACGACGCCGCCCTGCTGGACCTGCCCGTCGGCGCGCCCATCTTCGTCGAGCGCCGACTGATCACCACCGCGGACGGCACACCCGTGGAACTCACCGAATCCCGCTACGCGGGTTCCCGTTTCGTGTTCCACATCGAACTGGCCTAGTCATTTGGGCCCTGGCCGCCGGCACTTGGGCACCGACCGCCGGCATGTCGGCTTCGACAGCCTGTACTTGGCTCCCATCATCGGTCGCCGCGCCGGGTTCCCCTCCGCCCGCGCCGGAGGTGGGCATCCGAAAGGAGAACAACATTGCCTGTCGTCGAGACGGTCCTTGGCCCGGTCGCCGCTGCCGAACTCGGTGAGGTGGATGCCCATGAGCACGTCTTCCTGCGTACCCCGGTCAACCCGGGTGACGAGTTTCTCGACACCGACAAGGCGGCGGCCGAGCTCCTGCGGGTGGCGGCAAGCGGCATTCGCACCGTCGTCGACCTGACACCGGTCGGCCTCGGACGCCGCCCCAGCCAGCTCGCCGAGGTCTCCCGCGCGAGCGCCATCCATGTCGTCGCCGCGACCGGCTACCACCGCAGCGCGCACTATCCGGCCGCTCACTGGGCCCGCCACGCCGACGACGCGACGCTTCTCGATGTACTCCTGGACGATCTGCGGGTCGGCATGGACAGCCACGACTGGGACTTCCCCCGCCCCGTCCCCAGTCCCCACAAGGCCGGCATCATCAAGCTCGGTGCCTCGTACCACCGGATCGACCACCACGAGGAACGTTGGTTCGCCGCGGGAGCGGCGGCGGCTCGGCGGACGGGCGTGGCCGTGGCGGTCCACACCGAGGTCGGGACCGCCGCACACGCCGCACTGGACCTCCTGGACAAGCACGGCTTGCCCGCCGGACGGGTCCTCCTCGCCCACACGGACCGCAATCCCGATCCGGAAGTCCACCTCGACCTGATCGCCCGTGGCGCCCACCTCGTCTACGACACGATCGGGCGGATCAAGTACCGGCCGGACTCGGTCGTCCTCGACCTGATCGAGCGCATCGCCGAGGCGGGCAAGCTGGGCCACGTCTGCCTGGGGACCGACGTCGGACGCAAGTCCTCGCTCAGCGCCTACGGCGGCGGGCCGGGGATGGACGTACTCGGCCGCGACTTCGTCCCGCGGTTGCGCCGCCGCCTCGGTGACACGGCAGTCGACACCGTGCTGCGGCATGCTCCCCAGGCGCTGCTGGCCAAAGCGACCCCAGCGCTGTGAAGGCCCGCGCGGGTTGAACCGGCTTCCGGCACTGCGAACACACGCGCACCGCCGTGACTGGCGGGTGCTGCCGGACTCGACGCCCTGCCCGAGGAACTGGCCGACGTGGAACGGCCGTCCCCTACGGGGGCGGCGGATCGCAGGTGCGCCGCCGTATCGAGGCTGTCCGACAGCCCTCGGCGAGCGTCGCATGAACGTCAGCTTCTCCGAGCGACACGTGGATCCTGCCGGACATGGGGGGCAGGGTGAGCCGGGTTTCACCGCTTCCGGCCGACGTGGTCGCGGGCCGTGACGAGGGGAGCGGTCGGGGGATCGCCTTCATCGGCGCGCGTCGGGTGGGACGGACTCGATCGCCGCGAACTCGACGCGTCCGCAGCGCAGTTGGCCGGTCCGCGGGCCTGGAGCGCTCGCAGGCCCAGGGCAAGCTGTTGTGGCCCCGGGCGTTCTGTGTTCCCTGGGCGTTCTGTGACAATGACGCGGTGCCGTCGACACCCCCGCCTCCGCCCCCGGACCCCATAACGGCTGACGCGCCGGAGGCGATAACTCGCCCGCTGCTCACCCAGTCCTGGCTCGACCTCACCTTTCTCCACTGGGCCGTGGACCCGGCCGACGTGGCGAGCCTGCTGCCGCCCGGGGCCGTCCCCGACACCCTGAACGGCGTCACCTACGTAGGCCTGGTCGCGTTCCGGATGCACAGGGTCGGCTGGTTCCGTCTCCCGGGCGTCCCTTACCTGGGCAGCTTCCCCGAGACCAATGTCCGCCTCTACTCGGTGGACGCGCACGGGCGGCGCGGTGTGGTCTTCCGCTCACTCGACGCCTCCCGTCTCGTGCCGGTGGCGGTGGCGCGGACCGCCTTCCGGATGCCCTACCTGTGGTCCCGCATGGCCATCCGTACTGACGGCGACAGCGTCACCTACACCAGCTCCCGGCGCTGGCCCGGCCCGCGCGGCGCCCACAGCCGCATCACTGTCCGGGTGGGCGAACGGATCGAGAAGCCCACCGAGTTGGAGCATTTCCTGACCGCTCGCTGGGGAATGCACAGCGCCTTCTTCGGCCGGCCGATGTACCTGCCCAACGCCCACCCCAGCTGGCCCCTGCACCGGGCCGAACTGGTTGAGTGCGACGAGGATCTGATGGCGGCGGCCGGCTTCCCGAGGCCGGCTAGTGAGCCGCTGAGCGTTCTGTACTCGCCCGGCGTCCCGGTCCGCTTCGGCCGCCCCGCCCGCCCGGCAGGCATTCCCACCCCCTGACCGCACCGGTGTCGGCTGCCGACGTGCTTCGACGTGGTGAGGGCCCGCGCCTGCGCGCTGCACACGAGCAGGCCCTGGACGTCTGTCCTGTCACTGACTGGTTCGTGGGCTGTAGGGGGTGAGGAGCTGGTCGACGGGTGCGTAGTCGTCGGTGAGCAGTTGGGCATCGCCGATCCAGGAGGTGAGGTCGTCGCCGGTGGCGATCTTCCACCCGGTTCGCCGTGTGTCCAGCGCTTCCTGGGCCGCGCGTACGTCGACTGGCCGGTCGGAGGCGAGCACAACCATATTGCCGCCCTCGGCGGTGGCGGTCGGGTCGAGGCCGATATCAGCGGGTTCGCCGACGAGGGCGACGTGCTCAAAGGTCTCGCTGAGGGTGGCTGCTTCGGCACGCGCGAAGTCCATGCCCCCGTGGTCGATGAGGTTGGCGACGTACAGGCCGTCCTCGTCGAGCACCCGCCGTACGTCAGTCATCGCTTCCACCGTAGTGAGGTGCCACGGCACGCTGACGCCGCCGAAGGCGTCGCCGACGACGAGGTCACGGCTGCCGGCGTCCAGTCGTCGCAGGCCGAGCCTGCCGTCCTCGACGCGTACGTCGATACCGCGTCCTGATTTCAGACCGAGTTGCTCGCGGTTGATGCGTACGACCCCGCCGTCGATCTCGGACACAAGACTGCGCGTCCCGGGCCGCGTGGCCGCGAGGTAACGGGGAAAGGTGAGCCCGCCGCCGCCCACGTGGTGGGCGGCAAGTGGCTCACCTTCGGGAAAGGCGGAATCCACCACCGACGCGATGGCGCGCACATACTCGAACTCCAGGAAGGTCGGGTCGTCGGTGTCGACGTAGGAGTGGCGCAAGCCGTCCAGCACGAGTGTGCGGCCGCCGTTCCGGTCGGGGTCTGCGACGACCCGTGCGCAGTGGTACTTGGTCTCCGTGTCGCAGGCACCGGGCGCGACCGTGGTGGCGAGGCCGCCGGCAACGACCACGAGGGTGAGGGCAGGGGTGCCGGTCCACCCGCGCGTACGCCACTCAGCCAGCGCCCCGCCGACCACCAGCAGCGTTCCGAGGCCGATCAGTATGCCGCTGACCGGCAACCGCGACACGAGGACGAAGCCGGTGAGGACGGTGCCGGCGATGGCGCCGACGGTACCGACGCCGGACAGCCGGCCGACAACCGTTCCGGTCTCGGCGAGGCTGGTAAGACGTAACTTGGTCACGATCGGCGTCACCGCGGAGAGCAGCGCGCCCGGCACGAGGATGGTCCCCGCCGCGATCAACAAGAGCAGCGGTGCTGCCCACTCCGCGGTGGTGCGCAGCACGGCAGGGGTGAGCGCCACGACCGCTCCCGACACCCCGAGCGAGGGGCCTATGAGCCGACGTGGATTGACCTGGTCGGCGATGCGCCCACCCAGCCAGGAGCCGACGGCGATCGCGGTGAGGGCGATGCCGATCACCATGGTGCTGGTCTCGAGGGTGAGGCCGAGGTAGGGAGCCAGGAGCCGCAAAGCGACGATCTCGACCACCAGGACTGCGGCCGAGGACCCGAACACCAGCACGGCAGCGGCACGGGGACCCAGGCCGTGGTTGCGAGGCGTGCCGTCGGCGACAGGGGAGGAAGACGATCCGGTCACGGGCGACATCCTTGCATGGGGCTCATCGGCCGAACACCTTGCGAAAATCCTCATTACCGTCGACTCGCGTCACCGGGCGGCACGGTGGGCGAAGATGTCACACACCGCCGGATCGAAGTCCGCGAGCAACAGGCGGGCCGGCCCCAGACGGCTCTCGAGCCGTCTCGCTGTACAGCACAGCCGGTGCAAGGGCCGACCGGGCGTGGCGAGGAGCTGCTGGTGGACATGCGCCGCCACGCCGAGGAGGAGAGCACCCGTGCCGCCACCTGACACACCAGGTGGCGGCAACCGCCGCTTCGCCGGCCCTGGAAGGCCCGGATCCCGGGGTCAGTTGAAGGGGTCGAGGGTGATGTACGCCTGCTGCGGATCGCCGTCGTGCACGAGCGACTCGTGGTTGCCCACGTCGTCGAACGCGAAGGCGTACGCCTTGCCGTCGGCCATCTGCGCGTGGATCTTGCGGGCGTAGTGGTTGGTGACGACGTCCGCGTAGAAGCCGGAGCTGCTGGTGTCGGGCTGGTTGGGGTTCGTCAGTAGCGTCGAGCGGTTGAACCCTGCGCACAGGGTGCGGGAGATCGGGCCGCGTACCAGGTCGTTCGGTGCGTCCAGACGCTTGTAGCAGCCAAAGATGCTGTCTGCGTCGGGCTTCTGGAAGGTGGTGACGACGGCGCCGGAGGTGTTGGTGAAGTTCATGACGTTGCCGGAGACCCGCCCGTAGTACTTGGTGTTCGGCTGATCGCCGAAGGGCGTGACCGTCAGGGTCGAAGTGCTGTACTTCTGCCACACGCGGTTGATGTAGTCGTCCATCACATTCGCCGGCAGCGCGCCCGCCGCGATGCCGTGCCCCGGGGCCAAGGCCCGCAGGACCGTGCCGTCGGAACGGGTCTGGATGAGGTTCGCCCAGCCGCCCGGCTGACCGCGCAGCGCACTGAAGAAGCCGTTGTACCCGCCCGGCTTAAGGTGGCCGGTGTTCTTCACAGTGCCGTTGGCGGCCTTCACGCCGACTGCGTACGGCGCGGAGAACATGTCGACCTGGGTGCTGTTGATCCACAGGCCGGAGTCGTTGAGGGTGTACTCGGTCCAGTTGAACAGGATGTTCCTGTTGGGGTCCGACGGGTTCTGCACGGCGGGCTGCACGAGGCCGCCGGTGGTCAGCTTGAAGACGAGCTTCTGGCCGTAGGAGAAATAGACGCGGCCGGAGAACTTCGGCATCCGGAGCGTCATGGTCTGGCCGTTGGCCGGTCCGGCGATCGACGCGTCGGGCGCGTTGGTCGGAGGGTTGCCGCCGGCGGGCCAGGGGTGGAACGTGCCGTTCGCGTCGGCCCAGCCCTGTTGGCCGGTGGTGAGCAGGGTGCCGATGTTGTAGACGTAGACCTGGTCACCGCGCCCCGAGTTGTTGCTGATCGTCAGGGGGATGGTGGTGGGCACGGCGGCCTGGGCCTGGCTGCCGGTGCCCGGCCAGGTGATACCCAGGCTGATGGCCAGGGCTGCCAGCACGGCGGCCAGCGTCCTTCGCGTCACAGAGATGGACACATTGTTCTCCTTATTGGTCCTTGGTCCTTGGTGCGGGGCTGTGAGCGAGCGGTCAGCCGATGACGACGCCGCCGGCGACGCGCCCGAGGCCGTTCCAGGCGCCGTGGCCGTCCCCGCCCTGCCAGGCGTAGACGGTGGCGGCGTTGGTCGTGTTGTCCCCGAGGACGTAGTCGGCGTTGCCGTCGCCGGTGAAGTCGGCCGTGGACACACGGGTGGCGTCACCGGTCAGCCCGGAGGCGACCTGTCCCCGCCCCAGCCAGCCGCCGCGGCCGTCACCGCCCCGGTTGAGGTAGGCCGAGACCGCGCCGGTGGAACTCAGCCACGTGTAGTCGGCGCGGTCGTCCCCGTCGAGGTCCGCGAAGCGCACTTTGGAGGCGTCCGTGGTCAGGCCGGTGGTGATCCGGCCCAGTGGTGACCAGCCGCCGTGGCCGTCGCCGCCGCGGTTGAGCCATACCGACACAGCGCCGGTGGAGGCGACTAGGACGTAGTCGGTCCGGCCGTCGCCGTCGAAGTCGGCGAACTTCACCTGGCTGGGGTCGGTGGTCTGGCCGGTGGCGACCTGACCGAGGACGGACCAGCCGCCGTGACCGTCGCCGCCGCGGTTGAGGTAGACCGTCACCGCGCCGTTGGCGCCGAGGACGATGTAGTCGGCTCGTCCGTCGCCGTCGAAGTCGGCGAAGCGGATCCGGCGCGTGTCAGCCGTCAGGCCCGAGGCGACCTGGCCCAGCGGCGACCAGCCGCCGCGGCCGTCACCACCGCGGTTGAGCCACACCGACACCGCGCCGGTGGAGGCGAGGGCCAGGTAGTCGGCCCGGCCGTCGCCGTCGAAGTCCGCCCACCGGACCTTGCCGGTGGTGCCGGACTCGGTGCCCGCGCCCAACTGCCGCCTTCCGGCGGTCCATCCGGCGTCGAACACGTCGGTGAGGGCAGGGGCGAGGGCCTGTGCCATGCGCTGGTAGCCGGCGTCGTTCGGGTGCAGGTCGTCGGCGAACTGGGCGGAGGTCAGGGCGGGTGGGTCGACGTAGAGGAAGTTGTTCCCGGCGGCCTGCTGGGTGACCTGCAGTTGCTTGGCGGCCGCGTTGTACGCCGCCACCCGCGAGCCCAGGTCCGGGGTGGTCGGGATGAGGCCCAGCATGATGACGCTGGTGCCCGGCCGGTCGGCGTTGATGCGGTCGACCAGGTCGGCCAGCCGTGCGGGAGCGTTCGGGACGTCGACGCCCCGGTCGAGGTCGTTGAGGCCGATGTGCAGGATCACCACGTCGGGGCGGGCCGCGGACATCCAGCCGTCGATGCCGTCGCGGATCTGGGAGATGACGTATCCGCTGTGGCCCTCGTTGGACTGGTCGGCCAGCGTGCCGGAGTTCTGCGAACCGACGAACTGCCCGGTGTACGCGGACTGACCGGCCACCAGGCTCGCGAGGGGCGCCCGGTACGACGACGTGGTGGCGCTGCCCACGCCCCAGGTGATTGAGTCGCCCAGGGGCATGACCCGTAACTGAGGGACGGGTGTCTGGGCCGAGACCGGTCCTGCCGGCACGAGCGTCAGGAGGACCGCACCGGCGGCGAGGGCTGCGGCGGATGCCCGCCGCTTCAGGCACCGGGTTCGCGTGCCGCGGCGCGCGGGTGGGTGTCTGCGGCGGACGGACACGGCCATGGAGCTTCTCCTCTGGCGGCGCGGCGGCTGGTGGGGGTCAGGAGGCGGCGTTCATCAGATCGAGGGCACTCTGCTGGCGGGCGGCGTCGGTCTTGTCCAGGGGGCCGTACCAGCGCAGGCCGTACTGGTCGAGCGCGTTGCGGTCGGAGGCGTAGGCCTGTGCGGCCTGCTTGTTGAGGTATGCCGTGTAGGGGCGGTCGGACAGGACCGCGTTGAGCTTCGCCAGGCCGCGTACGTCGGCGCCCTTGAAGGAGGGTCCGTCGGCGCCGCAGTCACCGCTCTCGCAGGGGTCCTTGAGGATGCCGGCCGAGGTGTTGAGCCTGCTGGAGGTGGTGTTGGCGTCGGCGATCCGACGGGCGGCGGTGAGTACGGAGGAGTCGCCCGTGGCCTTGTACAGCTCGGTCAGACCGCCGACCAGTTGGCCCTGGTTGTACGACCAGACCGTGCTGTTGCCGTTCTTGCAGGTGCTCAGGCTGATGCCGTCGCCCACCGTCTGGTCGGAGTTGATCATGCCGGTGCCCTGGAACCAGGTCCAGTCCGCCTTCGCGCGCTGAAGGTATGTGGTGTCGCCCGGGATGCGGTTGTGGAGGGCGGCGTTGAGCTCGATGTAGAGGGAGTTGGGGATGGCGTTCTTCACCGTTTTCGCGGTGCTCCACCACACCCCGCCGCCGCAGGTGTTGTCCCAGTAGGAGGCCATGTAGTCCGCGTCGGCCCGGGCTGTGGCCAGGTAGCGGGGGTCGCCGGTCAGGTCGTAGGCCGCGATCCAGGTCAGGCCCCACCATCCGGTGTCGTCGATGTAGTCGTTGCGGAACTGCCCGGCATGGGCGTTGACCTGCAGGTCGTAGGTGCGGCCGATGGCGTAGGTGTAGCTCTTCATGCCGGTGATCCGGGCGTTGTCGATGACGGCGTGCAGCGCGTTGGCGGAGTTCCACCAGCCGGTGGTGTCGAACAGGCCGGTGCTGTAGTCGTAGAACTGCATCTGCGCGGTGGCCGCCGCGGTGCGCCGGTCGGCGGCGTTCCAGGTGGAGCGGGCCCAGGGTGTGCAGACGATGTCGGTGCGGTTGGCGGCCTTGCCGCAGGCGCGCAGGGCGCCGACGCCGTGGTTCGCCCAGTCGTCGACGTTGTACATCATGGTCCGCCAGCCGCTCTGGCCCGCCGGGATCGTGGTGGCGCCGATCCTGCTGCCCGAGGACCAGGTGCGCCCGCCGTCGAACGAGCGGTCCATCCACACCTCGTCCCCGGGGCTGCCGTTGCCCATGGACGCCCAGCCCATGGCGTCGGCGTCGTCGAAGTGCAGCACGAACGTGCGCCCGAAGAGTGTCGCGGTGACGGGCTTGCGGTCCTGGCTGCTGAGGGCCGGGTCCCGCGCGTCGCAGTACTTGTTGCAAACCGCCGCCGCGGCGGCCGCCGAAGCCGTCGGAGCGGCCTGAACCAGAAAGGCCGACATCGTTGTCAGAGTGAGCAGGAGTGCGGTTGAAAGAGATCGCTTGGCGCGCATGGAAGACTCCCGAGGCTTGCCGAACACTGCGGTGGGGCACAGGGGCTGGTCCTTGAAAGCGTGTGCGCAGACGCTAACCGGAAGCGGTGTACACGTCAATGGTCTGGACCTGATCGCGCACGCCGCGATATCGCCGGTCAGCTGATCCTTGCCGTGCCGTCGGCGCTTTCGCCGGACGGGGTGCCGAGCGGCGCTGCTCAACCGCTCGGCAACCGCAACCCGTCCGCGTCGGAGTCGGCCGGTGGCGAGGCTGAACGCCGCCCGCGTGACCGGCCGTTGTGTCCCGGAAGGATCGACTCGCACCGCTTCTCGTCGTTGGCCGAGGTCCGAACAAGTCGTGCAGGAAGCCTTGACCGACGCCCTCAAGGCGCTCACAGTACGTGCTAATGCGCATTACTGATACGCATTACTGATACGCATCAACAGCCCGGACATCGGCCGTGAACGGCCGGGTGGGGAGCATGGTGGAGCAGCCCAGGAAGCGGTCGCGGCGTGGTCGGACCCCCACGGTGGCGGGGCGCACGTCACGACCGCGGCAGGCGGAGGTCGCCCAACTGGCCGGGGTGTCCCAGGCCACGGTGTCGCTCGTGCTGTCGGACAAGGCGCAGGCCTCGGCGATCTCCGACGAGACACGTCAGAGGGTGCTCGACGCCGCCCGCAGTCTTGGCTACGCACCGGATCCTGCGGCGCGGCGCCTGGCGGCGGCCCGCAACAACCTGCTCGGCGTCTTCAGCTTCACGGCCACCTTCCCGACGGACGTGCAGCACTCGTACTATCCCTTCCTCGTCGGCGTGGAGCGAGAAGCCGCCGCGCGCGGCTACGACTTGGTGCTGTTCACGGGGTCGAGTTCCGGTGGCGCCGGGGCGGCCGGGCCCGAGGCGTTGAACCGGGTACGGCTCGCTGATGGTTGTCTGTTCCTTGGCCGGCACGTCCCGCTCGCCGAGCTGAAGAGGATGGTCGCCGACGGGTTCCCGGTCGTGCACCTCGGGCGTCGCGAAGAGCTGGAAGGACTGTCCTGGGTGGGCGCCGACTATGTGAGCGCCAGCAGCGAAGTGGTCCGGCACCTGGCGTCACTGGGGCACCGCCGCGTCGTCCTGATCCGTGAGGAGGATGACGCGCCGGCCTCGACGGACCGTCAACGGGGCTTCCTGGAGGGGCTGGAGGCGGTCGGACTGGCCGGCGGGCCCCAGGCCGTCTTCCGCTGTGCCGATCCGCAGCGCGACATCACACCCGAGGTGCTGGGCCGATGGCTTGCCGAGGGCGTCACCGCCTTCGTCGCGGAGGAGACCGACACCGGGGCCGCCTGGCGCGCCCTGCGCACAGCCGTGGACGAAGCCGGCCTGACCTGCCCCGATGACCTCTCCCTCGCTCTCCTTGGCAGCCCTCCGCCCGATCTCGTCGAGGGTCCGCAACCCACCGGTTTCGACATCCCCCGCCACGAGTTGGGCGCGGCCGCGGTCCGGTTGTTGGCCGCACTCGTGGTCGACGAGCAGGCCGAGGAACCCCTGGTCACTTGTGTGTTCCGGCCAGGTGCGACCACCGGGAGGCCGCCGGAGCGCCGTTGACCTCCCCTCACCGAATCCACTGAATCCACTGAGTCCTCCGTGAACCGGAACAACCAGCAAGGAGAAGCGTGATACCCGAAGCGGACATCCTCATAGTGGGCGGCGGACTCGGCGGCGTCGCCGCGGCGCTGGCCGCCTGCCGGGCCGGACGCAGCGTCGTGCTCACCGAGGAGACCGACTGGATCGGCGGACAGCTCACCTCGCAGGCCGTACCCCCGGACGAACACCCATGGGTCGAGCAGTTCGGCACCACCGCCTCCTACCGCCAACTCCGTGAGGGCATACGGCAGTTCTACCGGCAGTGGTACCCGATGCGCTCGCAGGCGCTGGCGCTCACGGACCTCAACCCCGGCGCCGGACGCGTGAGCAAACTCTGTCACGAGCCGCGTGTGGCACTGGCCGTGCTGGAGGCCATGCTCGCGCCCCACCGGGCCGCCGGACGGCTGACCGTCCTCACCGACCACGGGCCCGTCGCGGCGGAGTCCGACAACGATGTCGTACGGTCCGTGACGCTGGAGCACCGGCACGACGGCGCCCGCGTCACCATCGCGGCCCGGTACGTCCTCGACGCCACGGAGACTGGTGAACTCCTGGACCTCGCGGGTGTCGAGTACGCCTGTGGTGCCGAGGCGCGCTCCGAGTACGACGAGCCGCACGCCCCGGACCGGGCCCAGCCGCTCAACCAGCAGGGCATCACCGTGTGCTTCGCGCTCTCCCATCACGAGGGCGAGGACCACACGGTCGACCGTCCGGCGGACTACGGCTTCTGGCGCGCGTACCGGCCGGACTTCTGGCCCGGACCGCTACTGGGCTTCGAGGCTCCCGATCCGCGCACCCTGGAACCCGTGTCGCGTACCTTCGTCCCCAACCCGGACCACGACCCACTCGCGGTGAGTGCCGACCAGAGCACTGACGCGGGCGACAAGGAACTGTGGGGCTTCCGCCGCATCCTCGCCCACAGGATGCACCGCCCCGGAGCCTTCGACTCCGACATCACCCTCGTCAACTGGCCGCTCAACGACTACTGGTTGAAGCCGCTCGTCGGGGCCGGAGCGCAGACCGGAGCCGAAGCGGTCGCCGAGGCACGGCAGTTGTCCCTGTCGGTCCTGTACTGGCTGCAGACCGAGGCGCCCCGCCCGGACGGCGGCACCGGGTTACCGGGCCTCCGCCTGCGCCCCGACGTGACCGGCACCGCCGACGGCCTGGCGAAGGCGCCCTACGTCCGCGAGTCGCGCCGTATCAAGGCCGTCACCACCGTCGCCGAGCACGACGTGGCGATCGACCTGGTCGGACCCTACGGCGGCACCAAGCACCGGGACTCCGTCGGAGTCGGCGGCTACCGCATCGACCTGCACCCCTCGACGGGCGGTGACACCTACATCGACATCGGCTCGGTGCCCTTCGAGATCCCGCTCGGTGCACTGGTGCCGCGACGGGTCCGCAACCTGCTGCCGGCAGGCAAGAACATCGGCACGACGCACATCACCAACGGCTGCTTCCGGCTCCACCCGGTGGAGTGGAACATCGGCGAGGCCGCCGGTGCGCTCGCCGCCCACTGCCTGGCCGAGGACGTCGAACCGCACCAGGTCCAGGCCGAGGACAAGCGGTTCGAGGAATTTGCCCGACGGCTCGACCACGACGGAGTGCAGCGCCACTGGCCCGACGTACGCGGCTACTGACCCCGGCACACACGGCGGCCCCGGACGCCGAACCGCGCGCGTGAGCTGGAAGGCCCCGGCTTCCCCTGGCCCGCCCGCGACCGCCCGAGCACGACTTTCACAGCACAAGGAGGTGCTCCGACATGACCCATCACCGCATCCGCGTCGGCATCGACGTGGGCGGAACCTTCACCGACGCCGTCGCCGTGGACGCCACGACACTGGGCCTGCTGGGCCAGGTCAAAGTCCCCACCAGCCACCATCACGAGGACGGAGTCGCCCACGGCATCGTCGAGGCGCTCGGCCGGCTGCTCGAACAGGTCGACCGCGCTCCCGCCGACATCGCGTTCCTGGCGCACGGCACGACCCAGGCCACCAACGCCCTGCTGGAGGGCGATGTGGCCACGGTCGGCCTGATCGGCATCGGCTCAGGACCTGCCGCCGTCCTGACCCGCCGCCTTGCCGCGCTGGGCCGGCTCGAACTCGCCCCCGGCAAGCGGCTTCCGCTCGCCTACGCCCACGTCGCCGACCCGGACGACGCGACCGCCGTACGTACCGCGGTCGAGGAGTTGACGGGAGCGGGCGTCCAAGTCCTCGTCGCCACTGAGCCGTTCGCCGTCGACCGGCCCGAAGGGGAGCAGTCCGTACTGGAGGCGGCCGGGCCGGCCGGGCTTCCGATGACGGCGGCGCACGAGATCACCTCGCTGTACGGGCTGCACAAGCGGACCCGCACCGCCGTCGTGAACGCGGCCATCCTGCCGCGCATGCTCACTACCGCCGACCTCGTCGACGCGTCCATCACCAAGGCGGGCGTCACCGCGCCGCTCATGGTCATGCGCTGCGACGGCGGGGTCATGGCGCTGGACGAGATGCGGCGACGCCCGCTCCTGACCGTGCTGTCGGGCCCCGCGGCCGGAGTCGCCGGCGCCCTGATGCAGGAGCGGATCAGCGAGGGCGTCTTCCTCGAAACCGGCGGCACCTCCACCGACATCAGCGTCGTACGCCGTGGCAGGGTCGCCGTCCGGCACGCCACGATGCTCGGCAAGGCCTCGTACCTCAACGCCCTGGACGTTCGCACCGTCGGGGTCGGCGGCGGCTCGATGGTCCGCGTCGACCGTATGCGCGTCGAGCAGGCCCGTGTCACAGGCGTCGGGCCGCGCAGCGCCCACATCGCGGGACTTCCCTACGCCTGTTTCGCCGGCCTCGACGACCTGCGCGACGCGACTCTCGCCACGGTGGCCCCGATGCCGGACGACCCGGGCGACCACGCCGTCCTGGACGCGGCGGGCGGCCGGTACGCCATCACCATGACCTGCGCCGCCAACGCCCTCGGCCGCGTCCCCGAAGGGGACTTCGCGCGCTGCGACCAGGAGGTCGCCAGGGCCGCGATCGCCCCCCTCGCCGCTGCCCTGGGCGTGGACGTGCCGACGGCCGCGGGCCGGATCCTCGACGCGGGCGTGACCCAGGTGAGGAAGGTGGTGGACGGGCTCGTCCGCGACTACCGCCTCGACCCCGACACCGCGGTGCTCGTCGGCGGTGGGGGAGGAGCGGCCACCGTCACTCCGCACGTGGCGGCGCTCAGCGGGATGGAGGGCAGGATCGCCCGGCACAACGAGGTCATCAGCCCGATCGGCGTGGCCCTCGCCCTGGTGCGGGAGCAGATCGAGCGCATCATCCCCGGTGCCGGCCAGGAGCAGATCCTCGCTGTACGCGCCGAGGCCGAACAGGCCGTCGTCGCCCAGGGGGCCGCGGCCGACGGGGTCGAGGTCGAGGTGACCTTCGACCCGCAGACCAGCACCGTGCGCGCCATCGCCACCGGCGCCACCGAACTGCGGACCCAGGACCGCGCACACAGCACCGACGACGCCGGACGCCTCGCCGCAGCGGCCGCCAGCCTCAAGACCGACCCCGCCCGAGTCCGCGTCCTCGCCGGCACCCCGGCCCACACGGTCTACGGCACCGAGGTGCGCCGCCGAATGAGGGCTACCCGGCGACCCGTACGCGTCGTCGACGCCGACGGCGTGGTGCGCCTGCACGCCTCCGACGCGCGCGTGGCCGCCACCACCGTGGCTGCCGCCCCCGAACTCCTCGCCCACCTGGTGCGCGAGGCCACGTCGTACGGCGACGGGGGCGTCCGCGCCCCCGCGCTGCGCCTCCTCCTCGGCTCCCGCATCGCCGACCTCTCCGGAGTCCTCGACCCGCAGCCCCTGCTCGCCCTGGCCCGCAGCGAGATGCGTGACCGCGCGGCCGACGAACCCGTGGTCGCCGTACTGGAGGTGCGGTCATGACCGGCTCCCTCGCGGGACGGGCGGTGGGACTCCTCGGGCCCGCCGCCGATCCGGCCGCGGACGACCTCGATCTCGCGGTACGCCTGCTCGCCGCGACGCCCACGCACGAGGGACGTGAAGGTGCCCGACTGCGCCAATGGGCCCAGGCCGCCGACGCGTTCGGCGCCGCACTCGACCCCGGCCCGTGCCGCGCCCGGATCGTCGAACGCGGCGACGGACTCGAACAGTTGCTGCTCGCCCGCTACACCTCGCGTCCTGCCACCGTCGAGCTGTACACCGACACCATCGAACGGGCCGAGACGCTGATCGACGAACTCGGCTGGCGCTCCTGGTATCCCGTGGGATCCGTGCGTGCCGCGGCCCTCGCCCATGAGGCCGCACACGAACTGCTGCACCGCAAGGAGATGAAGGCCGCTCTCAAGGAAGCCGTCGGGCACATCGCCCTGCGGCTCGGCCGATTCCGGGTCCTCGGCCATGTGGCGGGGGCCGAGGAGATCGCCGCCCACGCCTGTGCCCGTACGGTCTGCGGACTCGGCCGCAGCCCCCTGCTCCTCACCGCCGCGCTCACCGCCGCGGTGACCGCGCCCGGAAGGGAGAGATGAACCATGGGTCTCGTCATCCTGCTCGTCATGGCAGCGGGGGTCGCAGCCATGCTCACCCGCAGACTGCCCACGGCCTTCGCGCTCGTCCTCCTCGCCGTCGTCATCGCCTTCCTCGCCGGCGCGCCGCTGACCGGGAAGAACAGCGTCATCGACACAGTTCTCCAGGAGGGCGCGCCCACGCTGGCCGCCACCATGATCGCCATCGTGCTGGGTTCGTGGCTCGGCAAACTCCTGGAGGAGACGGGCGTCGCCGCCACGCTCGTCCGCAAGATCGTCGAGTTCGGCGGTGACCGCCCGGTCGTCGTGGCCCTCGGGGTGCTGGCTGTCTCCGCCCTCGTCGGGACCGTCACCGGTTCCGCGCCCGCCGCGATGCTCGCGGGGCTCATCGGCATCCCTGCCATGATCGCCGTGGGCATCCCCAAGGTGACCGCCGCAGGGACCATCCTCATGGGCATCGCCGTGGGCATCCCCTTCGAACTGCCCTTGTGGCAGTTCTTCTCCACGGCTCTGGAACTGCCCGTGCCGACCGTCCGCGGGTTCATGGTCAAGCTGTTCCCGTTCGCCCTGGTGGCCGCCGTCCTCTACGTGTTCGTCGAGTCGCGCCGACGCGGCGTGGAACACACCTGGTCGCTCAAGTCCCTGCAGGAAAAGCCCCGCTCACCCAGCCGACGGGAGAAGCTGGGCGACGCCCCCTGGTACGCGCTGCTCACCCCGGCCGTACCCCTGATCCTCGCCCTGGGCTTCGAACTCGCCATCATCCCCTCCCTGTTGGCCGGCGTCCTGTACGCCCTGGCCACCACCACCCGGCCCCGGGACATGAACAAGCGGCTCCTGCGCACCCTGTACGGCGGATTCGAGGTGGCCGCCCCGCCGATCGCCCTGTTCATCGCCATCGGCATCCTGCTCGCCGCGGTGAAGCTGCCCGGCGCCGTCGACGCACTCGAACCGCTGATGAAGGCGGTCAGCCCGCACAACGCCGTGCTGTTCGTCATCGTCTTCACGCTGCTCGCGCCGCTGTGCCTCTACCGCGGGCCGCTGAACGTCTTCGGACTGGGTGCCGGGATCGCGGGCGTCCTGATCGCCACGGGCATCTATCCCGCCGCGGTCGTCCTCGGTATGGCCACGTCGTACAACCAGGTCTTCGGCGTCGCCGACCCGACCAGTACGCAGACCGTCTGGGCCGCCCAGTACGCGGGAGTCTCCCCGCAGCAGGTCATGGTGCGCACGCTCCCGTACGTGTGGGCCGTCGCCCTCGGCGGGCTGTGCGTCACCGCGGCCACCTACCTCTGACGTTCCCTCTCTCCTCGGAGCCGACCATGCATGAGCGTTTCGACCGTCGTCTGTTCCTGCGCACCACCGCGGCCACCGGCGCCGCCCTCACCCTCGGCGGACTCTCCGCCCCGGCCGCGTCCGCCGCACCCGGCGGATTCCCCGACTACACCTACGTCCGCACGCTGCTCACCCCGTCCCAGCTGAAGTACAACCCGACGGGCGAGATCATCTTCCCGTGCATCCGCGGAACGGCCGGACGTCTGGCCAGTCCCGTTGCGAAGTACTACCTGTACTACGGGCCGCACGACGCGCCCGGCGGCATCTGCCTGGCCTACGGCGACTCCCTGGAGGGCCCCTTCACGGAGTATCCGAACAACCCGATCGTCTCGAACGACTGGCAGCCCCACTACTCCGTCAGCCATGTGGCGTCCGCCCACGTGATGTGGAACGAGAGTGCCAAGGAGATGTGGCTCTACTTCCACGGAGAGAACACGACGACGCGACTGGCCCGGTCCAAGGACGGCATCAACTTCACCTACGACAAGGTCGTCCTGTCCACGTCGATGCTGCCGAGCGGCACGACCGAGACGTCGTACGCCCGTGTCTTCCCGCACGAGCTGCCGTCCCGCGGCGCCCACTACGTCATGGTGTTCATGCTGAACAACACCACCAACCACCGTGACATCCACTGGGGTTGGTCGGCCGACGGGCGCACCTGGAGCTACGACCAGCAGCCGCTGGTCCGTCACTCCGACGTCGGCGCCGTCAACATCGGCGGACCGCACCTGCTCCACCGCAACAACAGCACGTACGTCGTCTACAACAAGGACAAGGCGAGCGGCGGCGACCTGATGATCACGGAGGTGGGCAACGACTTCAGCAAGCGCGCCCACCTCGGTGTCTTCTACAACTCCCGGAACGCGGCCCCCGACAACGGCCGATCAGCCTCCCCGACGTTCGGTACCGACGGCGGCGTGGCGTACATGATCTATGAGGCGGGGGAGCGCCTGGCCGGTTCCATCGCGATGGCCCGCGCCTGACGCGGGCACTGTGCCGGGGGAAGGCGCTCGATTCCGGCGGGGTCGAGCGCCTTCGCGGCCGGTCCTGTCCGGCCACGCCGGCCTGTCGGACCCTCGATGTGTGCGCCCCGTGCCTACGTCGCCTCCAGCCAGAACGCCTTGCCCTTCGAGGTGTTCTCGGACAGGTCGACCGGCAGCCCATCGGTGCGCAGGCGCTCGCCCGTGAACTGCCCCTTCGCGGTGTGCGCCTGGGTGCCGTCGTCGTCGATGGTGATGTCCGTGACGGCGTACGTCGTACGGTCCTTGAGCCAGCGCACCTTGGCATCGACGGCGGTCTGCGCGGTGCCGGCGGCGGTCGCCATCAGAAGG
Organism: Streptomyces sp. 2A115; assembly: GCF_052245575.1. Classification (NCBI taxonomy): domain Bacteria; kingdom Bacillati; phylum Actinomycetota; class Actinomycetes; order Kitasatosporales; family Streptomycetaceae; genus Streptomyces; species Streptomyces sp. 2A115. The sequence continues at coordinate 181,345 of NZ_JBQQCG010000002.1, forward strand.
GCGGTGCGGCGCGAGGCGTCCGCCCACATCCACACGTACGGGCCCTTGGCACTGTCCCACTCCGTCGTGTCCCAGCCCTGGCCCAGATGGACGGGCAGGAACTGGCCGTCCGTCAGGGCGGTGATCTCGGGTCGCCTGCGCCAGGCGTTGAAGATGCCCATCAACTTCACCGCCGCGTCGGGCCACTTGGTCGCGTCGCCGGGATCCTGGGGGAACTTGACCGCGCGGACGGCCATGTAGGAGTAGTAGTCCTCCATACGGCCGGTCATCTTGCCGCCGTTCATGTACGTCGCGGCCATCGGCAGGTGTCCGAACGCGGTGAGCGCGGTGCGCAGCGACAGGTCCTCTCCGGTGACGCCTCCGTTGGATGTGTTCCAGCCGTTGTACGCGATGTGCAGCAAACCGTTGTTGCGGTCGCCCTGGGTGGGGGCGATGTCGAGTTCGCTGGTGAGCTTGGGCAGGTACTGAGGGTTCTTCGTCACCAGGTCGTTGAGCATGGCCCGGGTGAGGACGGCCTTGCGGTAGACGTTGTCACTCGGGTGCGAATAGGCGGTCGTCCGCTCGTTCTGCCAGTACTCGGTGAGGTCGATCATGTGCTGAGTGACGTCGTAGTCGTTGAGTAGCGTCTCGATCTGGCCTGTCTTGTAGGCGAGTTGGGCCGGGTCGGCGAGGTCGCGGCCCTTGAGGTGGCCGTCTCCCGTCAGCGAGAACCAGAGGCCGAAGCCGAGTCCGTTGTCCTTGAGGGTCTTCGAGAGCGTGCCCAGGCTGGTGATGGACTTCTTCATCGAGTCACTCGGTTCGATGGTGTCGCGCGTGGTGTTCCAGTAGTCGTCGAGCATGACCATGTCGAGGCCCGCCCGCTTCGTCTGCGGGATGACCGTGTCGTAGTAGTAGCCGGCGGGCAGTTCGTGACCCGGGCCGCCGCGGTAGTCCCAGTCGTTCTGGTGGAAGAGCGTGGTCGTGTGGTGGTACTTGAAGCGCTTGCGGAAGTGCAGCTCGTCGGCCATCTTGCCGTCGACGACGTCGCCCTTGAAGACCGTGAGGTTCACCGCCAGATACTCGAACTCCTCACCCGGGAACAGCGTCAGTCGCAGCGCCTCGGGGTGGGTGTCCACGGAGACGGTGTCCTGCTCGTGCCAGGCGTTGATGCCCGCGAACGGCGGCAGCATGTAGTCGGTCGGGTAGTTGCCGTTGCCACGCTGGGTCTTCCAGTTGAGCTCGGGACTCATGCTCCAGCCGTCCCCGGTGTCGTACACGGTGAGGGCCTTCTTCGGCCAGGACCTGCCGACGGGGTCGGTGCTCAACGACCCCCGTGTGCTGAACCACTTCATGTTCGGGACGTAGTGGAGGGTGTGCGGCTCGTCCGGCAGCCGCAGGTCGATCACGGTGGAGCGGGTGAGGGTGAGTTCGCGGGCCGTGTCCTCGTTGCGCACGAGGGTGAAGTAGCGCAGGCCCGTGTCGCCGTCGTAGATCTCGAAGACCAGGGTGACGCGGAACGGTCGGGGTCCGGTTCTGCGCAGGGGGATGCGGACGCGCTCCCCGACCCGCCAGGACCTCTCCTTCGTGCGCACGGTGATGAGTTCCCTGGTCGTCGCTCCCAGACGCCACCCTCCGTCGTCCGCGCGCACGGTGTCGGCGCCGTCGAGTTCGTGGGCGAAGAGCAGTGAGGGAGCCGCCAAGTAGTCGCGGCCCGCACGCTTGTTGAGGAGCCCGGTGAGGCTGATGCCGCCGTCTTCGTAGGTGACCGTGGCCCTGAGGGAGTCGTTCTCGAAGGTCCAGTTTCTCGCTCTGCGCCGGATGCTTTCCGACAGCGCGGCGGCGGATCCGGTGCCTGCTGCCAGGAAGGCGGCCGAGGCCGTGCCGAGGAAGAGACGGCGGCTCAGTGGGGACATGATCGGGCATCACCCTTCGTCTGTTGACATCGTTGTCAGAGTTGAGGGCAGTCGGGCGCTTCTCGCAGTTGGGCCATCTCGTCATGGGGATCGGTGCGCTTCGGTTCGGCGCGGGGTGCGACCCGCCGGCCGCCATCAGGGACACACCAGCAACGGCAAGCGCTTTCACCGCCGTGAAACCTAAGCGGCGCTCGACGGGTCGGTCAACAGGGCTGCACGACCCAATTGCCCCCTCAAGGCCAACAGCGGCAGCACCCTTGACGCGCCCATGGCGCACCCGAAGAATGACCGCGACCCTCTGACAACGTTGTCGACGGAAAGGTCGCCGCCACATGCCGCAGCCAGCCACGGAGTTCACCCGCCGTCACCTCATTCAGCTGCTCGGCGTTTCCGGCGCCCTGACCGCCTCCCCGCTCGTCCTGGGATCAGAGCAGGCCATGGCCGTGGCGGCCGCCGGGAGCGCGGCGGCCGCGCCCGATCCGGCAATGACCCCTGTCTCCGACACGTACTACCGTGCCCTCCTCACCCACACCCGCTGGTCCGAACAGCAATGGGATGCGGCCCAAGGCCACTACACCGCCAAGGACTTCGGCTTCGCGGTCGTGCTCGGCAACGCCGTCCTGCTGACCCGGGGCCCGTACGACGCCGAGCACGCCGGGGTCGACAAGGACACCCTGCGCGCCCGTACCCTCGCCACCCTGAAGCACTTCGCGGCGTCGAACCGACTGACCGGCGGAACCCAGTGGGGCCGGAAACTGTTCTTCGACACCACCTTCCAGTCCTACTTCGTCCTGGCGGCCCGGCTGCTGTGGGACGACCTCGACGAGGTGACGCGCCGCAACGTCGACACCATCGCCCGCGAACAGGCCCAGTACACCGCCGGGTTGGGCACGGGAGACGATCCCGACTCCGGCGACTGGACCCCGCACGGTCTCGACGGCGGTTTCCAGGGCGACACCAAGCTGGAGGAGATGGGAATCTACGCCCAAGCCCTCGCCCCCGGCCTCGCCTGGGCGAGCGACGACGCGCGGTACGAGGCATGGCGCGGCGCCTTCGGCCGGTGGAGCCGCAACGAGGCGGGCCTGCCGGCCGCCGACCTCGCCAACCCGGCCCGCGTGGACGGGATCGCCGTCAGCGAGAACACCGCGCAGAACCTGTACGACACGTTCATCGTCGAGAACCACGGCTCGTTCGGCCCGCACTACCAGGAAGAACTCTGGCGAACCTCCGGACGCAACGCCGCCCACTTCCTCGTCGCGGGCCGCGCCCTCCCACAGGTGCTCACCGCACAGCCCAACGCCGGGCCGCTGTGGCGCACCCTGCTCGGCGTGATGAGCGACGCGGGCGAGCCGCTGATGCCGATGGTCGCCGACCGCGAACATCTCTACGGCCGCGACGTCATCCCGCTCGCCTTCCTCGCACAGGTGGCCTCAGACCGCGCCGCGGCCCGCTGCGAACTCGCCCTGGCCGAACGTCTGGAGGCCTACCAGGCGTACCCGCCGCAGTACCGCCTCGCGAAGTTCTCGGGTGAACCCAAGTACGAACCCGAGGCGCGCGCCGAACTGGCCATCAGCTATCTGCTCCACGAGTGGCGGGCCCGGTCGGGGCGCGCACCGGTGCAACCCCTGTCGCAGCGTGAGCTCTTCGAGCAGGCGAGCGGCGTCATCGACCACGGCCCGGGCCCCGGCCTCGTCTCCCACCAGTCGCCCGGCGCGTGGGCCGGGGTGGTCAGCAAAGCCGGTTTCGTGAAGTTCGCCTGGCAACCGGCCCATGACGACTGGCTGTTCGCGCTCAGCGGTACGACGCCGATGTTCCTGCCGAGAACCGGGGCCAAGGTCACCGGACGGTCGGTCGTCGCGTACTCCCGGCTGCGGGACGGGTTCGACGGCAGCGCGAGCCTGCTCACGCTGGACGCCGGGTACGCGGGCTTCACCACGCTCCCGACCGGGACCGTCGTGTACGCGACCTCCGGTACGGCCGCCGGGGAAGGCCACCTGGAGGTGCGCAACCTGAACATGCCCGGGATGCCGGGGCTGGACGGAAGCCGCACGTACCGGGCGGCCGAGGGGAGCGCGACGGTCGTGGCCCAGGCCGGTCCCTCGACTCCCACCGGCCCACGGGTCGACGAATTCACCTTTCCTCGCGGCCGGTTCCGTCATCTGCGGATGCTCGGGGTACGCCCCGACCCCAGTTACGGCTATTCGCTGTACGCCTTCGAGATACGCGACTCAGCCGCGGGCGCCGACCTGGCGCGCGGCGCCGGGGCGACGGCCTCCGCGTCATCCTTCGACCCGGGCAAGGAGCCCGTACTCGCGGTCGACGGCGACGGCTCGACCCGTTGGGCGGTGTCCCGTGCGGACCGTCCGCGCGCGGACAGTTGGCTCGCCGTCGATCTGGGCGCGGCCCTGGACGTGGACCGCGTGACCCTGCGCTGGGAGACCGCGGCGGGCCGCGCGTACCGGATACAGGGATCGGTCGACGGGCGGAAGTGGACCGACCTGGTCGCCTGGCCGCAGGCGGACCTCACCAGCCGCGGCGGCTGGCTGGACATCGACGGCCGTGCCGGTCTCGTCGTGCGCGGCGGCGCCAACCCGATCTCGGTGTACGGCAACGCGGTCGTCCTCTCCGACGGACCGGCCGAGGGCGTTTTGGTCGAGGGACTCCCGGACGCGACGCCCGAGCGGCTCCGCGCCGCAGCCGCCCGGAAGGGCCCCTTGGTGCGGTCCGCCCAGGTGAAGGCCACTCTCACCGACGACTACCTGAGCCTGTTCAACCTCTCCTCGGATCCCGTGACCACCACGGTAACGATCCCGCGCTCGCCCGCCGAGGGAATCCGCCTGTACGCGGGTGTCCAGACCGTCACCGAATCGGGCACGGACTTTCGAGCCGAACTGTCCGCCGCTTCCGCCGTATTGCTGCCTGCGCGCATGGTCCTCTCCGGGAAAGCCATTCCCGTCGGTCTGCGCGCCGAGGTGGTCGACGGCCGCACGGTGCGACTCGGCGGACCTTCCTGCCGTGTCACCGTCTCCGCTCAGGGCAAGAACCTCGACGCCACGGTCCGCACGGGTCGTACGACGACGGTCACCGTGCCGCGCGCCACGGCGTACCCGCTCGCCGATCTCGCACTCGGCCGTCCCACTTTCCCGACCGCACCGTTGCCGCCCGGCATGACGGACCCGAAAGCCGCGGTGGACGGAGACGAAGGCACCGCGTGGACCCCCGGCCCGGACGGGCGCATGGTCGTCGACCTGGGCGCCGAGCGGCACATCACGGAGATCCGCACACAGTGGCGGGGTGGCCGCATTCCGGCAGCGCAGGCGGAGTTCAGCAGGGACGGCCGTACGTACACGGGCGCGGCACGACTGACGGCGCGGGGAGTCCTGCGCACCGACAGCACGGCCCGCTATGTGGCACTCCGGGTCACCGCCCCGGCCGGAGGCCACACCGCACTCACGTCCCTCACCGTCACTTCGTGACCTGAGGAGCAATCCCCTGAGGAGCAATCCCCTGAGGAGTGGGATGCCGGGAAGGAGATCAGAAGGAATGGTCTGCCTGGCGGGCTGAGAGAAAGCGAACTGACAACGTTGCCGGACTCGAGTGGAGGTCTACGTGCACGCAGGAACGCACCGGTTCAGACGCAGACTGCTGGCGTTGCTCGCCGCAGCTGTGAGCGCCACTGTGGGACTGGGAAGTCCCACTCTTCCGGTCGCGGCGGCCGCCGGGAGCGCGGCGGCCACGTCGTGGAACGTGACGCACAGGGCAGGAGAGCCCGGCGACGCCCTGACCGCGCATCTGCAACTCGACGACACACGAGGCACCTTGTCGCTGGGCGTACGCCGAGGCAGCACCACCGTGCTGGAACCCGCCCCGGTCGGCATCACCACCGATGCCTCCGACCTGACCGCCGGTCTGCGGCTTCGTGGCCACACCGTACGGAAAGTGACCGAACGGTACTCCACGACGACCGGCAAGCAACGCCGGCGTGTGGCCCATATGACCGAGGCGCGGTTCTCCTTCGCCAAGGACGACGGTGCCCGGCTCGACCTGGTCGTCCGTGTCTCGGACGACGGGTTCGCCTACCGCTATGTCCTGCCCGGCGACGACGAGGTGACGGTGCTCGGCGAGGCTTCCGCCTTCCAGGTGCCGGATGAAGCCGCGGCGTGGCTGATGCCGTACACGCCCAACTACGAACGGCCCCGCACCGAGACCACCGCTGCGGACGCCGCGGCAGGCGACTACGCGTACCCCTCGCTCTTCCGGGTCGGCGAGTCCTATGTCCTGCTCACGGAGTCGGACGTGGACGGTCGTTATGCCGGCAGCCGTCTCGCACACGACGCCGGAAGCGGCCGCTACAGGGTGGAACTCGCCGACGAACGCATCACCTCGGCGGGCCCGCTGGCCACCCCGTGGCGCACCGCCGTCATCGGTGACCTGGCCACCGTCACGGAGTCCACCCTCACCGACGACCTGGCGCCCGACTCCCGGGTGACGGACACCTCGTGGATCCGCCCGGGCAAGGTCGCCTGGTCCTGGCTGGCCGGCTTCGGCGCCGCGCAGCGCAGCCTGGAGACCCAGCAGCGGTTCGTCGACTACAGCGCCGCCCACGGCTGGGAGTACACGCTGGTGGACGACGGGTGGAAGACCGAGGACTGGATGCCGCGGCTCATCGAGTACGCGCAGCGGCGTGGTGTGAAGATCCTGGTGTGGATGCACTGGTCCGATCTGGACACGGCCGCCGAACGCGAGGAGACCCTGGGCAGGGTCGAGGAGTGGGGCGCGGCCGGGTTGAAGATCGACTTCATGGATTCGGATGCGCAGGAGCGTTTCCGCTGGTACGACGACATCCTTGAGGCGACCGCCGAACGGGAACTGCTGGTCAACTTCCACGGATCGACCATCCCGCACGGCATCCAGCGCACCTGGCCGCACGTCATGTCGATGGAGGCGGTCTACGGTGCCGAGCAGGGCAACGTGTCTCTCGCCGACATCACCACACTGCCGTACACCCGCAATGTGGTGGGATCCATGGACTACACACCCATGGGATTCCAGTTCGGCACCCGGAACACCTCGGAGGCCGCGGAACTGGCCCTGTCGGTCGTCTACGAGTCCGGCTTCCAGAACTTCGCCGGTTCGGTGGAGGCATACCGGTCCCGTCCGGAGCTCGAACGGTTCCTCGAGCAGGTACCGACCGTCTGGGACGAGACACGGCTGCTGTCCGGGCACCCCGGTGACGGGGCGACCCTCGCACGGCGTCACGGCGACCGCTGGTTCGTCGGCGACGTCACCGCGGCCGACGGGCCTGCCACGCGGCGCGTACCGCTGGACTTCCTCGGCGCCGGCCGCTGGCGGCTGGAGGTCCTGCGTGACGGACCGGACGGCCTGGTCCGCGACTCCCGGGTCGCCGACCGCCGCGATGTCCTGACGGTCCCCACGTCGGCGGGCGGCGGCTTCGCCGCCATAATCTGCCGTGCCCTGCCGGGCCGCACCACGTGCGACCGGCCCGTGGACCGCATGCCGTTGACCGCCCTGTCGGCCACACCACAGAAAGCGGAGGCCGACCCGGGAACGACGGTCGATGTCGAAGGCACCTTGCAGGTGGAGGACTTCGGTCCGGCGCGCGACGCCACCGTGCGCGTGAGCTCCCCGCAGGGGTGGACGGTCACAGGCGGCACCGCTCACGCCGATGAACTCGCCACCGGCGCCGCGATCGGCACACGCGCCACCGTGCACGTCCCGTCCGACGCGGCGTACGGCTACCACGACGTGGTGGTGAGCGCCTCCTACTGGGCTCCGGGCGAGAGGGCCGGCGTCCCCGCGCTGCGCCAGGAGCGAACGGTACGGGTGTTCGTCGCACCGCCGGGAGTGGACTACGTGAGCGATCTGCCGTTCGCGGAGGAGCGCAACGGCTGGGGGCCGGTCGAACGCGACACTTCGAACGGGGAAAGCGCCGGAGGCGACGGCGGTCCCCTGCGCATCCGCGGCACCGCGTACGACAAAGGCCTCGGTATGCATGCCACGGCCGAGGTGTCCGTCGACATCCGTGGCGCGTACGACCGTTTCCGGGCTCACGTGGGTGTCGACGACGAGGTCGGCGGCACGGCCACGGTCGTCTTCGAAGTGGTGGGTGACGGGCAACTGCTCGCACGGACCGAGGTGATGACCCCCGCGGACGCCGCTCGCGCACTCGACATCGACGTCAGTGGGGTGCGGCGCCTGACGCTGCGCGTCACCGACGGCGGCGACGGCATCAACTCCGACCACGCGGACTGGGCGGACGCACAACTGCGTCTGGTCACGGCTGACGCCGCCGACACCACTGAATAGCGGCACTCCGAGGGCCGGCGGCAGCGTCGGCCCTCGGGCGCCACGGCGACCGCTACGAGGTGCCCGGCGACATCCGCCGGGACGTGGAACTCACCGAGCAGATCCGGCCGGCCCTCTCGATCGCCCTGTCGCGGCTGGAGCCGTCGGCGGCTCGACACGGGATGCCGGGACCCAGGCCTGTTGATGGCCCGTACCAGGTCGACTGCGGGTGTGTTCTCCTCGTTCTCCTCACAGAAGTCGTCCGGGTGCGCCTCCAGGTCGAGGGCGATGCCCTCACGCTCGAAGAGCGGCAGCAACTCCTCGATCGAGCGCCGGAAGCCAGCCCCGCTCTGCGCTCTGGGCGCCCGAGAAGATGACGCCGGGGTCGGACGGGGCCTGGTTGAGGACCCACAGTCCGATCAGCGTGGCGAGGGTGAAGACCACGGCGATCAGGACGGCGAGGACGAGCCGGCGGCGCCTCTCGCGGCGCAGCCAGTCGCCGCGGGCCGTGCGGTAGGCGTCGGGGGCGGCTCGCACTCCGCCGGCCAGCGTCTCGAGGGCCGCGCGCAGCTCCCGTTCCGTACGGTCCCTTTCCGCGCGGTCCTGTTGCCCAGGGCCGTGTTCCGGCCGGTCCTTGTCAGCTCGGTCGGGACTGGTGTCGTTCATCGCCGTGCCTCCATCGCCTGGGTCAGGGCGGCGATGCCGCGCGCGGTGTGTGTCTTGACGGACCCGCAGGAGATCCCCATCGCGGCGGCGATCTCGCTCTCCTTGAGGCCGAGCCAGTGGCGCAGGACGAGTGCCTCGCGCTGCCGGGTGGGCAATTGCTGGAGCGCGTTGATCAGTACGCGCTGGTCGTCGTGGAGAAGGGCGGTGCTCTCGGCGGAGGCGACGACGTCGTCCGGCGGGTTTTCGACGTGTTTGCGGGCGACCTGGAGGTGGCGTATGCGCATCCGGGTCAGATTGCACACGGTGGAGCGCAGGTATGCCTCCGCCGCCTCGGTCTCGCGCAGCCGCCGCCACTTCCGGTAGAGCTGGTAGTAGGCCTCGGCCACCACGTTCTCGGGGTCGTCGGCGCCGAGCAGGACGGCCAGTCGCAGCATCGAGGCGTAGTGCAGCTCGAAGAGGCGGGCGAGAGCGGCCTCCCGTTCGAGCTCGGCCGGATCGCTCACCGTGGGGGCGAGGGCCTCGCTCGTGGCGGCGGGCTGCGGAATCAGCGGCTCGGTGACGGCCGGCTCGACGACGGCCGGAGCCGTCGGCGGCACCACAGGTATGCGCATGTGCTGTCTGCGTCTCACGGGTTGTTGGCTCCCGTCTCGGGGCGTCGCCTGACGGTCAGGCGGGCCGGCAGGTCGGTCGCGTCGGCGCCGCGCGGAACGCCGAGGCGTTCGAGGACCGCGGTGCCGACCACGGCGACGGTCAGGTTGAGCAGGAGGGCGGCCAGGCCGACGTAGATCTCCAGCGGCTGGTCGGCGGGACCGAACGGCACGATGGACGAGAACCCTTCCCGCACCACCAGGAAGGTCCCGGCCGCCATGCCCGTGGCCCACCCGGCCAGCAGCGCCCGCGGATGCAGTCGGCCGGTGAACAGCCCGACGGCCACGGCCGGGAAGATCTGCAGGATCCACACGCCGCCGAGTAGTTGGAGATTGACGGCGTCCTGGTCGCGCAGCCCGAACACGAAGGCGACCGCCCCCACCTTCGCGGTGAGCGACACCGCCTTGGCGACCCGCACCTGCCGCTTGGGCGTGGCCGTCGGATGGACGTACTCGACGTATACGTTCCGTACGAAGCTGGTGGCGGCCGCTATCGACATCACCGCGGCCGGAACCAGCGCGCCCACGGTGATCGCGCCGAACACCAGCCCGGCCAGCGGCCCCGGCATCAGCCGGTCCACCAGCATCGGCACGGCGGCCTCGGCACCCCCCTCCGGCGCCCGCACGCCCGCCGCCAGGGCCGCGATGCCGAGGAAACCGAAGAGGGCGAGCAGCCCCGTCCAGGCGGGCAGCGCGACGGAGACCTTGCGCACGGTGCGCGGGCCGTCGGCGGCGAAACCGGCGGTCAGCACGTGCGGGTACATCAGCAGCGCCAGGGCCGAGCCCAGGGCGAGCGTGGCGTAGGCGGGCTGCTGTCCGGGGGACAGGAGCAGGGGTGAGTGGGCCACGTCCGTTCCGCCGAGCCGCCGCGCCGCCCCGTCGAAGACCGCGCCGGGTCCGCCGAGCCGGTTCAGGACCAGCCAGCAGACGGCGGTGAGCGAGACGAAGACGGCCACCGCCTTGAGGGCGGAGATGACGGCGGGCGCGCGCAGCCCGTGCCGGTACGTCGCCACCGCGAGGCCCGTGAAGAGCGCGACCATGACCAGATCCCCGGCCGCGCCCCGCGGATAGAGGCCCCCGGCGGTCAGCACCGCGCGGATGCCCAGCAGTTGCAGGGCCAGATACGGCATCGTCGCGAGGATCCCGGTGAGCGCGACCACCAGCGCCAGTGGCGGCGAACCGTACCGCCCGCGCACGAAGTCGGCGACGGTGATGTAACCGTGGTGGCGGGCCACCGTCCACAGCCGCGTCAGCAGCACGAAGGCGAGCGGACAGACGATCACCGTGTACGGCACCGCGAAGAAGGCGGCCGCGCCGTTGCCGTACGCCAGTCCCGGTACGGCGGTGAAGGTGTAGGCGGTGAAGATCGTGCCGCCGAGCAGTAGCCACGTCCACACGGGGCCGAGGCTCCGGTCGGCCAGGGCCCAGCCCTCCAGAGAGGGCAGCCGGTCGCTGGGGTGCAGGCGGCGGGCGGTCACGGCGAGCAGCGATGCGCCGCCGATCACAGCGAGGAATGTCGCGGTCATCGCGCCATCCGCCATGGGTCACCGTCCTTGGTGTGCCTGAAGCCCTCGCCGGAGAGTTGCGCGGGCGGGTGGTTCGGAGGACAGAAAACCGGCGGGAAATCTTCTGGAAATCCGCTGTCAACCACTTCCGGTGGGTGGGCAACTCTTGCACAGACCCACAGCGAGCGGGAGAGGAGCACAGGTCATGGCACGGACCGGACACCACCGGCTACGGCGCGTCACGGTCGCCGTGCTGCTCCTCGCGCCCGCGGCAGGGCTGCTGTGGGTCCCCTGGTACGCCGGCGCGAGCCCGCGGCTCGCCGGAACGCCGTTCTTCTACTGGTACCAGCTCGCCTGGGTACCGGGGTGCGGGCTGTGCCTGCTCGCCGCGTACGCGCTGACCAGGAAGGAAGGCCGCGACCCCTGATCGGGTCGGTCAGGTTCGTACGTCACCCCCGCTGATCCGGGCGCGCCCGCCGCACCCCAGCCATCACCCACCACCGTCAAGGTGAGGAGCCGTCATGCCTCGAACAGTCATGCCCGAATCCAGTCTCCCGGCGCCGGAGGATCCGCAGTCCACCCGGTCCCGGATGAGCCCACGGTCGATCCTGCTGTGGAGTGCCGTCGCTCTGGCGGGCGCGGTCGGCTGGGGCGTCCTCGCGCTGGCCCGGGGTGAGGAGATCTCCGCGGTCTGGCTGGTGGTGGCCGCCCTCGGCTCGTACGCCATCGCCTACCGCTTCTACTCCCGCTACGTCGTCCGGCGCGTGCTGAAGCCGGACGACCGCCGGGCCACACCCGCCGAACGCCTGGAGGACGGCGTCGACTTCCAGCCGACCGACCGACGGGTCCTCCTTGGCCACCACTTCGCCGCGATCGCCGGCGCCGGGCCGCTGGTGGGGCCGGTACTCGCGGCGCAGATGGGGTACCTCCCCGGCACCCTGTGGATCGTCGCCGGAGTGATCTTCGCCGGGGCGGTGCAGGACATGGTGGTGCTCTTCCTGTCCATGCGGCGGAACGGCAAGTCGCTCGGGCAGATGGCCCGGGACGAGATCGGCAAGGTGGGCGGTGCGGCGGCGCTGATCGCGGTGTTCGCCATCATGATCATTCTGCTCGGTGTGCTGGCGCTGGTCGTGGTCAACGCCCTCGCCCACTCCCCGTGGGGCACCTTCTCCGTCGCCATGACCATCCCCATCGCCCTCTTCATGGGCTTCTGGATGCACGTCATCCGCCCCGGCAGGGTCGTCGAGACCAGCCTGATCGGTGTCGCCCTGCTGCTGCTCGCGATCATCGGCGGCAGCTGGATCCAGGACTCCTCGCTGGCGGACACCTTCACGCTCAGCCCGACGACCCTGGTCTTCTGCCTGGTCGGATACGGCTTCGTCGCCTCGGTCCTGCCGGTGTGGATGCTGCTCGCCCCGCGCGACTACCTCTCCACCTTCATGAAGATCGGCACCATCGCACTGCTCGCGGTCGGGGTCGTCGTGGCCGCGCCCGTGCTGCGTACGGACGCCGTGAGTGACTTCGCCTCCTCGGGCGCCGGCCCCGTCTTCGCCGGAGCGCTCTTCCCCTTCCTCTTCATCACCATCGCCTGCGGCGCGCTGTCCGGCTTCCACGCACTGGTCGCCTCGGGGACCACCCCGAAGCTGATCCAGAAGGAGTCGCAGGTCCGGATGATCGGCTACGGCGCCATGCTCATGGAGTCGTTCGTCGCGATCATGGCCCTGATCGCCGCGGCCACCCTCGAACCGGGCCTGTACTACGCGATGAACGCACCCGCGGGACTCCTCGGGACGACGGCCGAGTCCGCCTCACAGGCCGTGGCGGGCCTCGGCTTCACCATCACCCCCGACCAGTTGGCGCAGGCCGCCAAGGCCGTGGAGGAGCAGACGCTCATCGCCCGCACCGGCGGGGCGCCGACCCTCGCGGTCGGCATGTCGGAGATCTTCTCCGGGGTTTTCGGCGGCACCGCGATGAAGGCCTTCTGGTACCACTTCGCGATCATGTTCGAGGCGCTGTTCATCCTGACGACGGTCGACGCGGGCACCCGGGTCGGACGCTTCATGCTCCAGGACATGCTCGGCAACGTCTGGAAGCCCATCGGCCGGGTCAACTGGAAGCCCGGCATCTGGCTGTGCAGCGCACTCGTCGTGACCGCCTGGGGCTACTTCCTCTACACGGGCGCCACTGACCCGCTCGGCGGAATCAACCAGCTCTTCCCGCTGTTCGGCATCGCCAACCAACTGCTCGCCGCCATCGCCCTCACCGTCTGCACGACCGTCCTCATCAAGTCCGGGCGGGTGCGCTGGGCCTGGATCACCGGCGTCCCGCTGGCCTGGGTGGTCGCCGTCACCTTCACCGCTGGCTGGCAGAAGATCTTCTCCGACGACCCGCGCGTGGGCTTCTTCGCCCAGCGCGCGCGGTACGCCGACGGCATCGACGCCGGCCAGGTCCTGCCGCCCGCCAAGACCCTCGACGAGATGCAGACCGTGGTCACCAACTCCACGGTCGACGGCGTCCTGATCGCCCTGTTCCTGGTACTGGTCGCGGTGGTCATCGGCAACGCGGCGGTGGTGTGCGTACGGGCCCTGCGGTCGCCCGTTCCGCTCCCGACGACCGAGGCGCCGTACGTCGAGTCCCGCATCGACGTGCCCGAGGACGCCGCCGAGCCGTTGGTGGGTGCCCGCCCGTGAACGTCCGGCGCTGGGCGCGAGCCGTGCGCTGGTACCTGCGCGAGCTGACCGGAGAGGCGGACTACGACCGCTACTGCGAGCGCCACCGCGGCCACCACCCGAACGCCCCCGTGCCGACCCGGCGAGAGTACGAGGTGCTGCGCACGCTGCACCGGGAGACCCACCCTCAGAGCCGCTGCTGCTGAACGCACGGCCCCCGGACCGCAGGGTGCACCGGAGCTCCGTACCGGAGGGGAACCCAAGTGGCCTTGGTTGAGTTCGGTGCGGTACCGCGCCCTGTAAGGGGCGCGGGGCTGTGACATATGCGGCTCCGCCGCGGGGCGCGAGCCATCACCGGCCCGCGCACGCGGCGGAGCCGCATATCGACACAGCATCACCGTTCTTCCAGCGGAGCGCTCAGCCGGCAGCGGTCTCCGGACGAGGAAGCCGGTAGGGCTTCACCGCGCGGCGCGCGATGGCGAACCGGTGTGTTTCCGACGGGCCGTCGTAGATCCGGAACGGCCGTACTTCCCTGAACAGGCGCGCGAGTGGGGCGTCGGCGGCCGAAATGCCGAGGGCTCCGCAGATCTGCACCGACCGGTCGACCACCCGGTTCACCGCCTCCGCCACGAAGGTCTTGGACACCGACGTGAGCTGCGCGGCGGCGGCCGAGCCGGTGTCCAGCTCCCAGGCGGTGCGCAGGATCAGGGCGCGGCTCGCCTCGATGTCGATCTCGGAGTCGGCCAGCATCTGCTGCACCATACCGAGGTCGCCCAGCACGGAGCCGAACGCCATGCGGCTGCCCGCCCGTTCCAGCGCGATGTCCTGGGCGCGACGGGCGGATCCCAGCCAGCGCATGCAGTGGGTCATACGGGCGGGGCCGAGCCGGACCTGGGCGTTCTCGAAGCCGCGGTCCACGGCGCCGAGTATCCGGTCCTCGCCCACCACGCACTCCTCGAAGGCGAGCTCGCTGTGCCCGGCGAAGAGCCCCTCGTCCAGGGTCTCGATGTCCCGGACGACGCGCATGCCCGGGGTGTCGGCGTCGACCAGGAACATGGTCGCGCCGCCCGGGTCACCGGGGCTGCCGGAGGTACGGGCCATGACGATCGCGAAGGCGGCACCCTGGGCCCCGCTGATGAACCACTTGCGCCCGTCGATGCGCCACCCGCCGGGGACCCGGGTCGCGGTCGTCCGCAGGGAGCGGGGGTCGGCGCCGGCGCCAGGCGCTGGTTCGGTCATCGCGAAGCAGGAACGGGACTCACCGGCGGCGAGCGGCCCCAGATAGCGCGCCTTCTGCTCCTCGGTGGCCACCTTCTCCAGGAGATGCATGTTGCCCTCGTCCGGGGCCGCGCAGTTCAGCGCCAGCGGGCCCAGCAGGGAGTACCCGGCGGCTTCGAACACCACCGCCTGCCCGCGCAGGTCGAGCCCGTGCCCGCCCCACCGCGTCGGCACATGGGGGGCGAAGACACCTGCCTCACGTGCGGCTTTCTGCAGGGTTTCACGCAGGGCGCCGGGAGCGTCGTGCACGGACCCGCCGCACTCGCGCTCGGCCGGGATCACCACCTCGCGTACGAACTCCGTGGTGGCCGCCGCGAGTTGGGCGACAGGCGGATCTACCTCGAACTGGATGGGCACGGTTCCTCCCGCCGACGGGCGTCCGGGCATCGGCGCCCGTCGCGTCCTAGAAACTGTACAGCGTCTTCAGTATCTTGCTGGGTGGCGCTGCACACTGAAGGGCGCTTGAACCGAGGAGCACTCGACACCGAGCGGCCCTCGGCGACGGAAGAAGATCCCTATGAGCACCCAGCCGGTCCGAGTCGTCCGCCACCCCGACGGAGTCGTCGAGCTGCGGCTGGAGGATCCCGGACGGAGCAACGCCCTGGATCTCCCGACGGCCGAGGCGCTGCGGGACGCGACCGCCGAGGTGGCCGCCGATCCGGGCGGCGCGGTCCTGCTGCGGGCGGCCGGCGCCAACTTCTGCGTGGGCGGTGATCTGCGCGCCTTCGCGGGCCGGGGTGCGGAGACGAGCGCCTATGTGCACGCCGTGGCGACCGCCGCGCACGCGGCGGTGCTGGCTCTGTACGGGCTGCCCGTGCCCGTGGTGACCGCCGTGCGCGGCGCGGCGGCGGGCGGCGGGATCGGGCTCGCGCTGGTCGGAGACATTGTCCTGGCCGCACGGTCGGCGCGCTTCCGCCTGGCCTACACGGCGATGGGTCTCACCCCGGACTGCGGGGCCACCTGGCTTCTGCCGCGCCTGGTGGGCCCCCGTCTGGCGACGGATCTGGTCCTCACCAACCGGGTCCTCACGGGCGGCGACGCCGAACGGTTCGGGCTGGTCTCCCGGGCCGTCGAGGACGACGAAGTGGACGAGGCCGCGTACCGGACCGCCGCCGAACTGGCGGACGGGGCGGGCGAGGCGCTGTGCGCCGCGAAGCACCTGCTGCGTGACGGCGCCGGGGCCGGGCTGAGCCGTCACCTCGCCGAGGAGGCGCGGCTGATCGCCGGCCTGGCGGGCAGCGGTGAGGCGCAGGCGCGGATGGCGTCGTTCCTGGCCCCACGGGTGCGTGCCGGGGTGGGTGACGGCGCATCCACGCCAAGTAGTCCGGAAAGTGTTTCTTGATTACCTCTTCACTAACACCTCCGCCTGAGCGTAACCTCCGGGCAACACAGAACTGACGAACCGGGCGACAGCACCGGGGAAAAGGTGTGGCGATGCAATCTGCTGCCGTGGGCCCTACGGACGCTCTCGACGAGACCCTCACCGAAGCCGTTGTCGACCTCGTTCTGCGTGGGATGTGGCGCGGCAGGCCCGAGTCCGACCATCGCCCCTTGGTCGACGCCGGGCTGGCCATGGTGAAGGGCCCGATGGTGCTGCCGACCGAGCCCGCCAGGGCGGCCGCGTCGAAGATCCTCCGGATTCCGGCGGGTTCCCCGCAGGAGCAGCAGATCACCGCGGCGTACGAGGCCTTCCTGCCCGTCAACCGGACGCTGCGCGAGGTGTGCACGGCCTGGCAGTGCCGGCCCGACGGTTCGGTCAACGACCACACCGACAGTGTCTACGACGCCGGGGTGCGCGAGTCGCTGGAGGACGTGCACGAGGCCATCCAGCCCGTGCTGCGCAGGCTGGAAGGGCTGCCGGCGGGCAGCGGCCGGTATCTCACGGCACTGGAAGAGGCCCTTGACCGCTTCGACGACGGCGCGGCGCAGTGGCTGGCCTCGCCCCTGTGCGACTCGTACCACACCGTATGGATGAGACTGCACCAGGAACTGCTGCTGGTGCTGGGGATCAGCCGGGCGCAGGACGAGGCACTCGAAGAGGAACTGGTCCAAAGGAGCCGGGGTTGAGCATCACCGACCGCCACTCCGGCATACCCGCACAGCCGCACACCCCCAGCCACGCCCTGGTGCCCTACGGCCAGGGACGGATCCGAGGGCTGGACGCCGGTGAACTGGGCACGCACGGCATCGCCATGGACCGGCTGGTGGCCCTCGGGCTCCCAGTGGTGCCCGGACTGACGGTGCCGGCGGGCTCGGCCGCGTCGCTGTGCGAGCCGGGTACCGCCCGCGCCGCCCTGGACCTCGTCGAGCAGCTGTCGGGACGGCGGATCGGCGACCGGACCAGGCCGCTGCTGCTGCGTCTGTCGGCGAGCGCGTCGACCGAGGTCGCCGGGCTGCCGCCGGAACTCGCCTGCATCGGTATCACCCCGGCCGACGCCGATGGCCTGCGTGCCGTCATCGGCCGCGACGAGGTGCTGTACGAGGTATGGGCGGCCACCGCCCGGATGATCGCGGAGTACGCCCTTGACGTGCCCGCACCGGAGCTCGACGACGCGTCGCTCGACGCCCCTGATCCGAGGGCCCGCGTCGACGCACTGCTGTCGACGGTCGCCCGGCACGCCGAGCGGCCGTACCCGGACGACCCGGCCGAGCAGCTCGCGCTGGCCGCTCGGGCGGTGCTGGCGCGGTGGGCCTCCCCCCGGGCCAGGCGATCCCGCAAGGCCCAGCGGCTCCCCGCGGAGCTGGGCATCGCACTGCATGTCCAGGCCGTGCGCATCGGGCCATGGGACCACTCCGGCTTCGGCACGGCGGTCAGCCGGCACCCCGACACCGGCCGCTTCTCACCGCAGGGCTCCTTCTTCCGGGGCGTACGCCGCAGCGCGCCGCCCCCGCGCACGGGCGAGCCGCTGGAGAAGCTGGGCGGGAGTACCGCCCTGATCGAGCACTCGCTGCTCACCCTCGAACGTCATCTGCACGCCCCGGTCACCGTCGACTTCGAGGTGCGCGACGGCGAGATCGCGCTGCTGGCCGCCTCGGCGCAGAGCCGCCCGCCGCTACGTGCGGCGGTGTGCCTCGCCGCCGACCTGGCCGGGGACGGCGCGCTCGACCGCGACGAGGCCGTACGCCGGATCAGCCCCGCGCAGGTGCAGGAACTGCTGCATCCCCAACTCCGGCTGACCGGCGGCGAGGAGCTCCTGGTGAAGGGGCTGCCCGCCTCCCCGGGGGCCGCGACCGGCGTCATCGTCCTGTCCAGTGAACGTGCCCTCGAACTGGCCGCGGACGGCACACAGGTCGTGCTCGTGGCCCATGAGACCTCGCCGGCCGACGTCCCCGGAATGCTGGCCGCGGCCGCCGTACTGACCGGCAGCGGCGGCATCGCCTCACATGCCGCGGTCGTGGCGCGCGGCGCGGGCAAACCCGCGGTGTGCGGCGCCGAGGGCCTGCGCGCCGACCGGGCCGCCGGCACCGTACACATCGGGGAGCGGGTGCTGCGCGAAGGCGATCCCGTCTCGCTGGACGGCCGCACCGGCGCCGTCTACGCGGGGACGCTCAGCGTCAGCGTCGCCGGACCCCCGCCCGAACTGTCCACCCTGCTGGAGTGGGCGGACGGCATGCGCCGACTGGGTGTACGGGCCAACGCCGACACCGCCGCCGAGGTGAGCACCGCCATCGCGCTGGGCGCGGAGGGCGTCGGGCTGTGCCGTACGGAGCACCAGTTCCTCGGCGACCGGCTGCCGCTGATCCGCCGGGTGATCCTGGCCGCCGACCCCGCGGCCCGCGACGAGGCGCTGCTGGCACTGGAACAGGCCCAGCACGAGGACTTCACGGCTCTGCTCACCGCGGTCGGCAACCGGCCGGTGACCGTACGCCTGCTGGACGCCCCGCTGCACGAGTTCCTGCCCGCCGCCGGGGAGGCCGGCGACGCCGCCGAGGAGCAGCGGGCCGCCGCACTGCGTGAGGCGAATCCGATGCTCGGGCTGCGCGGAGTACGGCTGGCGCTGCTGCACGAGCGGCTCTACCCGGCACAGGCCGAGGCGCTCTTCACCGCCTGGGCCGATGTCGCCGCCACCGGGGTCAGGCCCGAGCTCGAGGTGATGATCCCGCTCGTCAGCCTGCCGGAGGAACTGGCCGCCGCGGCCGCGTACGTCCGGGGTGCCGCCGACGCGGTCGCCGCACGCACCGGCGTGGAGGTCCCGTACCGGCTCGGCACGATGATCGAGACACCGCGCGCCGCGCTGCTGGCCGGCGAACTCGCCGAACACGCTGAGTTCTTCTCGTTCGGCACCAACGACCTCACCCAGCTCACCTACGGATTCTCCCGGGACGACGTCGAGCGCCAGGTGCTCGCCTCCTACATGGAGCGCGGATTCCTGACGGCCAGCCCGTTCGCCCGGCTCGATCCGCGGGGGGTTGGCGCCCTGATCGCCCTGGCGGTGGAACGGGCCCGGAGCGTACGCCCCGGCATCAAGCTGGGCGTGTGCGGCGAGCACGGCGGCGACCCGGAGTCGATCGCCTTCTGCGACGGTCTGGGCCTCGACTACGTGTCCTGTTCCGCGCACCGCGTGCCGGTCGCCCGGATGGCGGCGGCGCACAGCGCCGTGCGGGAGCGGCATGACGACAGCGGGAGCGCACGATGACGAGCACTGCGACCGACGGCACGGCTTTGTCGGATGCCGAACTGGACGACCTGCGCGAGACCGTACGGACGGTGTGCGCGGACGTCGGCGGCACCGCCGCGGTGCGCCGACTCTCCGAGCAATCCCCGGGCATCGACGCCAAGTTGTGGGACACCCTCGGCCGGCAGGTGGGCCTCGCGGCCCTCGGCCTGCCCGAGGCGGCCGGAGGCATCGGCGGCCTCGCCGAGATCGCCATGGTCTGCGAGGAGCTGGGCCGGACGTTGACGCCGGTACCGCTGCTGTCCTCCACCGTGCTCGCCGGGCAGGTACTGGCCGGTTGCGGCACGGCCGACGAGGCCCTGGCGGAGCTGGCCGAGGGCAAGGTGCACGCCCTGGCGGTGGCGGCGCCCGACGGGGCATGGCGGCCGGACGCCGTACCGGTGGCCGTCACCTGGCGGGGCGGCGTCCCACTGCTGGACGGCACCGCTCCGTTCGTGCTGGACGGTGCCGACGCCGAAGGTCTGGTCGTCGCCGCGGCCGGGGCCGACGGCCTGGACCTCTTCCTCATCGACCCGCGCGAGCCGGGGGTGACGGTCCGCCGGGTACCCACCCTGGACCTCAGTCGCGGACAGGCGGTGGTCTCCTTCTCCGGTGCCCGCGCCCGGCCCCTGACCGCAGGGGGCGAGGGGACGGACGTCGTCACCCGCGCCCTGGACGTGGCCCTGGTGGCCCTGGCCGCCGAGCAACTCGGCGGCGCACAGGCCGCGTTGGACCTGACGGTGGCCCATGTACGGGAGCGCACCCAGTTCGGCCGGGCCATCGGCGGCTTCCAGGCGGTCAAGCACACCTGTGCCGACATGCTGCTCCAGGTCGAGGCCGCACGGTCGGCGGTGGTACGCGCGGTCCGGGCGGCCGACTCGCCCGGGGCGGCGGCCGAAGCCGCGGCGGTGGCGCAGGCGTGGTGCGGCGAGGCGTTCGTGTTCGTCGCCGCCGAGTGCGTCCAACTGCACGGCGGCATGGGCTTCACGTGGGAGCACGACGCACACCTCTACTTCCGCCGCGCCCAGTCCGACGCCGTCCTGCTGGGCGGCGCCGCGCACCACCGGGAACGGCTGGCCGGGCTGCTGGGCTGGTGACTTCGCCCGAGGGCACAGCACCACCGCACGACTACCGTGCAGAAAAGGGCAGGACGGCATGATCACCAGACTGATTGACGAGGCCCTGTTCGAGGGCGTGAATCCACCGCGCCTCACGGGCGCGCGCTGCTCCGGGTGCGGCACCGTGGTCTTCCCCCGGCAGGACTCGTGCCCCAAGTGCTCGGACGGGGCCATGTCCGCGCATGTGCTCCCGGTGAGCGGGACGGTGTGGTCGTGGACGCTGCAGGCGTTCGCGCCCAAGCCGCCGTACCGACCGCCGACCGAGGGCTACCAGCCGTACCACGTGGGCTATGTGGATCTCGGCGAGGTGCTGGTCGAGGCGCGGCTGGAGGTTCCCCGCACCGAGATTCGGATCGGGCTTCCGGTCCGGCTCACCATGGTGCCCGCGTACCACGACGAGGACGGGACCGAGGTGCTGACGTTCGCGTTCCGCGCGCACTGGGAACCGGGCGTGGAACCGAGCCGGGCGGGGGAGCGATGAGCCGAAGCGACGAGGTCTATGTCGTCGGATGCGGGATGCATCCCTTCGGCCGCGACGAGACCGTCACCGGAATGGACATGGCCGAGCGGGCGGTACGCGAGGCGCTGGCCGACGCGGGTGTCGCGTGGGACGACATCGGTTACGCGGTGGGCGGCTCCGACGTGTCCGGCAAGCCCGACACGCTGGTGGGCCGACTGGGCCTGACCGGTGTGCCGTTCGTCAACGTGCAGAACGGCTGCGCGACCGGCGCCTCGACGGTCCTCACGGTGGCCAACGCACTGCGCGCGGGCGAGGCCTCGCTGGGGCTCGCCGTCGGCTTCGACAAGCATGAACGCGGCGCGTTCCACGTCTCCGCGGCTCGCTACGGACTCGGTGAGTGGTACGCCGAGACCGGGATGATGCTGACGACGCAGTTCTTCGCCCTGAAGACCCAGAGGTACCTGCACGAGCACGGGATCTCCGAGCGGGCGCTGGCGAAGGTGGCCGCGCGGGCCTTCCGCAACGGCTCCAAGCACCCGCTGGCCTGGCGGCGCAAGGAGCTGACGGAGGAGGAGATCCTCGACTCCGCCGAGGTCAGCCCACCCCTCACCCAGTACATGTTCTGCTCGCCGGGGCAGGGTGCGGTGGCGCTGGTCCTCGCCCTCGGCGACCGTGCCTTCGACCTGTGCGAACGGCCGGTCAAGCTGGCCTCGTTGGCCTTCAGGACCAGACGTTTCGGCTCGTTCGAGGTGTTCTCGCCCTGGCTGCCGCCGGGACCGCACCGCAGCCCGAGCGTCGATGCCGCGGAGGCGGTCTTCCGCACGGCGGGGCTGCGGCCGGCGGACGTACAGGTCGCCCAGTTGCAGGACACCGACAGCGGCTCCGAACTGATCCACCTCGCGGAGACCGGACTGTGCGGCCACGGCGAGCAGGAGGAGCTGCTGGCCTCCGGAGCCACCGATCCGACGGGCCGGATCCCGGTCAACACCGACGGCGGCTGCCTGGCCGGCGGCGAGCCCGTCGGCGCCTCGGGGCTGCGCCAATTCCATGAGGTCGTACGGCAGTTGCAGGGCCGGGCACCAGGCATGCAGGTGCCGGGCGGTCCCCGGGTGGGATTCACCCATGTGTACGGGGCTCCCGGCATCAGCGCCTGCTCGGTCCTGACGGTATGAAAGGTGGCATGCACGCCATGCAGCACGACACCAGAACCGCGCTGGTCACCGGCGGTGCGCGCGGACTCGGAACGGAAATCTGCCGTCAACTGGCCGACCGGGGGCTACGGGTCCTGGTGGCGGCCAGAAAGCGGGAGGCAGCCGAGGAGGCCTGCCGCGGCATCGGCCCGGCGGCGGTACCGCTGGCCCTGGACGTGGCCTCCGCCGCGAGCGTCACCGAAGCGGTACGCGAGGCTGTGGGGCGCTTCGGGACGATCGACGTCCTCGTCAACAACGCCGGGGTCAGCCTCGACGCGTCGCGGACAGTCCTGGACCTCGACGAGGACACCTTGCGCACCACGCTGGACACCAATCTGGTGGGCGCCTGGCGGCTGGCCGAGGCCGTCGTCCCGGGCATGGTGAGGACCGGATACGGACGGGTCGTCAACGTCACCAGCGCGTACGGTTCGCTGGCACTGATGGACTCCGGCCGCCACCCGGCGTACCGCGTCTCCAAGACCGCGCTCAACGCCCTGACCCGCATGCTCGCGGCCGAACTGTCCGGCACGGGCGTCCTGGTCAACGCCGCCGACCCCGGCTGGACCCGCAGCGGCATGGGCGGTCCGTCCGCCCCGCGCGGTCCGGAGGAGGGGGCGGACACCCCGGTCTGGCTGGCCACCCTTCCCGAGGGCGACGAGACGACGGGCGGGCTGTTCGCCGACCGCAAACCACTGCAGTGGTGAACCGCCCCCTCCTGGAGGGTGCGCCCCGGGCCTGTCCCGGACAGTGCGCCTCAGGCTTGTGAGGTGGCCGGCTTCTGCTCGGCGGTGACGATACGCAGCGCCAGCGACCTGACCGCCTCCTGTACGGACCGGGAGGGCAGCTGGGACAGCGGCCCTCCTTCCGCGCGCAACGCGGTGACCAGCATGGTCGTACTGATCAGGGTGCGGACCGCGAGCGCCTGCGCCGCGTGCCGTGACTTGGCCGCCCGGGGACTGCGAGTGGCACCCTCGGGCAGATAGTCGTACGCCCGCTGGACGTGCCGTTGCTCGAACTCGTCCCGCAGCGCCTTGACGTTGCCGTTGGCGGAGGCGATCTGCACCTGGTACAGCCGGGCTTCTTCCGGGTTCTGCTCCACCCAGTCCCACACCGCGTCGATGACCCGCAGCAGGCTCTCCGCATCACCTGGCTCGGACTCGGGCCGGGCCGCCTCCACGACCGCGTTCAGCTGGTCGAAGACCCGCCGCATGGCGAGTTCCAGCAGCTCGTCCTTGCCGTCGAAGTGGTAGTAGACGGCCGTGGGCACCACTTGGGCCTCGTCCGCGATGTCCTGGATGCTGGTCTCCGCGAATCCGTTGCGGCCGAACACCCGCACGGCGGCGGTGATGATGTGCTGCCGTCGTGAGGGTCGGTGGGCGGGCTGCTTGCCGTTCTCCGTAGTGGCCATCATGCTCCCTGGCGGCTGCCGCGACCCGCGTCTGTGGGCCCTGTTCACTGACCATGCTATCCAGTAACTCCGTCAGGCCGACCCCGTAATTCCTGCTGCGCGTGTGCCGTCGGAGCATCAAGATCCCGGCATACTTGACACCATGACGACATCCGGGACCCGCGCCGCGCACCGCCCCTCGCGCAAGCAGTGGGTGATCGAAGCAGCCACGGAGCTGTTCGCCACCCAGTCGCCGGACGAGGTGACGGTGGCCGACATCGCCGCTCGTGCGGAGATGACCTCGGCAGCGGTGTACTACCACTTCTCCTCCAAGGACCAGGTCCTGGTGGCCGGCATGAGGGTGTTCGCCACGGCGCTGCGCGAGCAGCTGCTGGCGCTCACGGAGGCCCACCCGCCCGGCTCGGACATCGGATCGGCCGTCACCACGCTGGTGGCCTGGCTGGGTGAACACCGGTCCGCCGCCACGGTGTTCTTCGTGTCCTCGGCCGGCATGAGCCAGGAGGCGGAGGCGCTGCGCCAGGAGAGCCGGACGCAGCTGCTGGAGGAATTGGTGCGACTGATCCGCAAGGCCCGTGGGCCGGTCTCCGAGGCGGAGGCGGCGGTGATCGCCCTGGGCCTGCTGGCGTTGCTGGAGACCGCGGCGAACTCGCAGGTCCGGGGAGACGACGTCTACCGCTCGCTCGGGCACCGCTCCTTCGTCCGCGAGATCGGCCGCCTCGCCGAGCGGATCGCCGACCCGGCGGCCGAATAGCCCCTCGGCCCTGGGCCCCCCGGCCCAGGGCCGAGGGGCCCAGAATCCCTCCGCCCAGGATCAGACCAGCAGCCGGAGCGGCTTGCGCAGCAGGTCACCGACCGTGCGCAGGTACTCGGCCGCGGGGGCCCCGTCGACGGCACGGTGGTCGAAAGTGAGGCTCAGGGTGAGCACCTGTGTCCGCAGCGGCTTGTCGTCCGCCCACTCGACGCCGTCCCTGAGCCTGCCCACGCCGAGGATGGCGACATTGCCCGGGTTGACCACGGGGGTGAAGAAGTCGACCCCGTATCCGCCCAGCGAGGTGACGGTGAAGGTGGCCCCTTCCAGCTGGGCCGGGGAGATCCGCCCCTCTCGTGCGGCCTCGGCCAGGACCTTCGACCGGCGGGCGATCTCGGGCAGCGGCAGCGCCGCCGCGTCCTCGATCACAGGGACCATCAAGCCGCCCGGAACGGCCACCGCGAACCCGAGGTGGATGTCGCCGAGCAGGTGGACCCCGTCCTCCCGCACCGTCGCGTTGAGCAGCGGGTGCTCGTGCAGGGCCAGTGCGGCGGCCTTCAGCAGGAAGTCGTTGAGGCTGGGCACCGGCAGGTCGCTGTCGGCCCATTCCTCCTTGAGCCGGGCACGCAAGGACACGACGGCGTCCATCCGCACCTCGTAGCCGTGCGTCAGCTGTGCCATCTCCTGGAGGCTGGCGTGCATCCGGCGGGCGATGGTGCCGCGCATACCGGTGAGCGGGATGACATCCCCCACCTGAGGCGCGGTGGCCGCGCGGGGCGCCGGGCGGGCGGCGGCCGGTTCGGGCGTGCCGGGGACGGCGTCGAGGTCGGATCTGCGAATCCGGCCGCCCGCACCGGTGGCCCGTACCTGGGAGAGGTCGATGCCCCGCTCCTTCGCCAGTCGGCGAACCAGTGGCGAGACGGGGACGACGGAGTCGCCGGACAGAACGGAGGGCGCCGGTGCCGTCGGTGCCGCCGGGGAGGCGGCAGCGGCGGCGAGGAACTCCTCCACGTCCTCGGAGACGATCCGGCCGCCGGGCCCGGTGCCGTGTACGACGGTGAGATCGACGACGGCCTCGGCCGCCACCCGGCGGGCGTTCGGGGAGGCCAGGAGCCGGCCCCCGGAGCCGTTCGGCGCGGCGCTGCCATTGAGGGCGAGCGCGGCGGAGGAGGCGTCCACAGTCGTGGGCGGCGCAGCCGTACCCGTGGCCCCGGATTCGGCGGGCATCGGCGAACCGGCCAGGTCCGACGGCTGCTCGCCCTCGGCCAGCAGCCAGCCGATGAGCGCCCCGACAGGGAGTGTCGTACCGGCCGGGACCGTGGGATGGAACATCCCCCCGGCCTCCGCCTCGACGTCCACGTCGACCTTGTCGGTGGCCAGCCGCAGCAGTGCGTCGCCCTCCGAGACAGCGGCTCCGGTGGGCACGAGCCACTCGTCGATCGTGCCTTCCTGCATGGTCAGGCCAAGCTTCGGCAGGAGAACCTCGACGGCCACTTCGTCACGACCTTTCGAGGAGACGGCGGCAGCCCTGCGCGATGCGGGCGCGGTCGGGGACGTACGCCTTCTCCAGCACCGGGGAGAACGGTACGGGGGAGAAGGGGGCGCCGATGCGCAGGATCGGCGCGTCCAGGTGGTCGAAGGCCGCGTCCTGGATCTGGGCGGCGATCTCCGCGCCGAGCCCGCCGAAGGTGACGGCCTCGTGCACCACGAGGGCCCGGTTGGTGCGGCGGACCGAGGAGAACATGGTCTCGGTGTCCAGGGGCTGGACGGTCCGGGGGTCGATCACCTCGATCTCGATGCCCTCGGCGGCGAGTTCCTCGGCCGCCGCGAGGGCCTCGCCCACCATGCGGCCCAGGGCGATGACGGTGACGTCGGAGCCCTGGCGCGCGGTGTGGGCCTGCCCGAGTGGGATCCCGTAGATCGGCTCGGGCACCTCTCCCTTGCTGCCCAACAGGACCTTGTTGAGCATGACGACGACCGGGTTGTTGTCCCGGATCGCCGAGACCGTCAGGCCCTTGGCGGTGTACGCGTCGGACGGCATGACGACCTTGAGGCCGGGCACATGGGCGAGCCAGGCCTCCAGACTCTGGCTGTGCTGGGCTGCGGCGCCCAGGCCCGCTCCGGAGGCGGTGGTGATGGTGAGCGGCACGGAGAGGCCGCCGCCGAACATGTACTTCATCTTGGCGGCCTGGTTGACGATCTGGTCGAGGCAGACGCCGATGAAGTCCATGAACATCAGGTCGACGACGGGGCGCAGACCGCGGGCGGCGGCGCCCACGCCGAGCCCCACCAGCGCGGCCTCGGAGATCGGTGTGTCGATCATGCGCCGCGGGCCGAACTCGTCGAGCAGGTTGTCGAACATACGGAAGACGCCGCCGTATCCGGCCACGTCCTCACCGGCGACGAAGACGTTCTCGTCCTCGCGCATGGCCTGCGCCAGTCCTTCGTTGAAGGCCTTGACGTAGGTCAGTTTGCGGTCCGTGGCGTCCGGGGTGGCAGTGGGTGCTTCGGTGATGGTGGTCATGGTGGTCACCCCGAGTAGACGTTGAGCAGCAGGTCGGCAGTGTCGGGCAGCGGGCTGGCCTCGGCGTACGCGATGGCCTCGGCGATCTCGTCGCGGGTCCGCTGCCAGGTGTCGTCCAGCTCCGCGCGGGTGGCGGTGCCGTCGGCGAGGGCCCGGGCCTCCAGCAGGTCGATCGCGTCGCGGGCCTTCCACTCGTCGACCTCCTCCTGCGAGCGGTAGGGGTGGCGCAGCCCCTTGACGCCCTGGTGGTCGTAGAAGCGGTAGGTCTTGGCCTCGATCATCATCGGGCCCTCGCCGGCCCGGGCACGTGCGACGGCCTCGGCGGCGGCTTGGTGGACGGCGGCCGCGTCCATGCCGTCGACGATCACGCTGGGCATGCCGTAGGACGCCGCCCGGTCGGCGACATCGGTGATCAGCATGTGCTTCGACTGGGGCGTGAACTCGGCGTAGCCGTTGTTCTCGCAGATGAACAGCACCGGCAGGCGCAGGATGGCGGCCATGTTGGCGGCCTCGTGGAAGCTGCCGATGTTCGTGGCGCCGTCGCCGAAGAAGGTGACGGCGACGCTGTCCTCGCCCTTGTACTGGGCGGCGAAGGCGGCGCCGACGGCGATCGGGATGCCGGCGCCGACGATGCCGTTGGCGCCGAGCATGCCGAGGCTCAGGTCGTTGATGTGCATGCTGCCGCCGCGACCGAGGCAGGCTCCGGTGACCCGGCCGTACAGCTCGGAGTACATGTGCTTGAAGCTGACACCCTTGGCCACGGCGTGCCCGTGTCCGCGGTGGGTGGAGGTGATCTGGTCGTCGTCGCGGAGCGCCGCCATCACCCCCGCGGCCACGGCTTCCTGGCCGACGTACAGGTGCAGGAAGCCCGGCAGCTTGCCGGCCTCCATGAGCTTTCCCGCCTCGGTCTCGAACAGCCGGATGCGCACCATGCGCTCGTGCAGGTCCCTGATGACCTGCGCGGATGCCTGGTGTGTGGCCTTCGCGGCCGACTTCCGCGGTGCCTTTTGAACCATCGTCCGCCCCTTCGCCCCGTTGCGAGGTTTCCAACCGATCGGACTTTCTAGTGCCGGTCTACAGTAACCAGCAGGGCGCACCTTACTGAAGAGGTTCTCTAATTACTATGGGCCGGGCTCAACCGGTCTCCCGGCTGTCTCCGCGCCGGTCCACCAGTTCGAGGACATTGCCCTCCGGATCCGCCCAGAAGCTGATCCGCCGGTCCCGCGCCACCACCACGATCGGGGACGACAGTGGCCGGGCGCCGGCGGCCGGCAGTGCTTCGACGACCGGCGCGATGTCGTCGAAGTGGAACGTGACGTAGGACAAGCCGCAGCGTGCGGTCAGCGGTACGGCCGACGGTCTCGCAGCCGCGCCCACATCCGCAGCCACGCCCGCATCCGCATCCGCATCCGCCCGAAGCCGTATCAGCTTGATTCGGCCCCCGGACGGCACCTGAAGCCAGACGACCAATAGCGGCCCGCCCAAGCCGGCCGGGCCGCCGATCGCGTGCGGGATGTGTGAGTGGTGCACCGGGACGCAGCCGAGCACCTCGCGATAGAAGTGCTCCAGCGCCTCCAGGTCACGCACCACGACGCCGACCTCGAAGGGTTGGGTCATCACCGCTTCCGGGGGCGCCTGGGCCGGCTCGGCCATCTCGTCGGCCACTGGACTCCCTCCCGGCTACTCGCCACCCACGCCCGTTCCCCAGCTGGAGCCGATCCCTAGAAAGATCGAGTCGAGTCGGGGTTACCCTCGCAGCAGAAAGCGAAGATGACCTGCGGAATGCCGCACAGCCGACTTCGGCACTTTCTATTGACACGCAACACTAACTCCTGTTGTTGTGGCGGTCGCACGGAGCTGTAGCACAGGAACCCTTCACCAGCTCGCGGCTGGGAGGATTGAGGACATCGTGGTCCAGATCTCACCGGAGACCCGAGCGGCAGGCGACGAGAGCCCCTTGCCGCCCCCCGCCCCGGAATACCACTCATGGATCGGCCAGGACCGCTCCAGTGATGCCGCGGGCGTGGCGATGCGGCAGGAAGCGGCCGACCTCGCCGAGCGTGTCATCGAGCACTACCGCAACAACACGACACACGAGGCCGAGGAGCAGTGGACGGAGCCTGTCGACAACTACCTCGACGCCGACCGCTGGCTGCGGGAGATGGACGCCGTCCACCGGAGCGTTCCGATGCCGCTCGCCATGTCGGCCGAGCTCCCCAAGCCCGGGACTTACAAGGCGTTGGACGTGCTCGGCGTCCCCATCCTGATCACCCGGGACCGCCAGGGCGTCGTACACGCGATGATCAATGCCTGCCGGCACCGCGGCGCCGAGCTCGTTGAGCCGGGGTGCGGCGTGGCGAAGCGGATCACCTGCCCGTACCACGCCTGGTCCTACGACCTGGCGGGGGAACTGCGCGGGGTGCACGCCGAGAAGACCTTCGGCGACGTACCACGCGAGAAGCGCAGCCTGATCCAGCTCCCCGTCGGTGAGCGCGCCGGCATCGTCTTCGTATCGCTCGACCCGAACGCCGAGCACGACCTGGACGCCTGGCTGGGAGATCTCCAGCCACTGCTGGAGGGGCTCCGCTTCGCGGACTGCCACCACTACGCGACCCGAGAGCTGCTCAGCCCGAACTGGAAGGTCACCCTCGACGGGTACCTGGAGACGTACCACTTCGCCTCGCTCCACACGAAGACGGTCTTCGAGACGAACTTCTCCAACATGATGGCCCACGACACCTGGGGCCCCCACCAGCGTCTCGCGGCGGCCCTGCGGCCCATCGCCGACGTGGTGGACCTGCCCGCGGACAAGCGTGACCCCGGCGACATCGTCGGAGCCATCTACTGGCTCTTCCCCGGCCTGGCCATCGCCGGTACGTGGCGCAACAAGATCGCCGTCTCCATCGTGATCCCCCGGACGGCCACCGAATCGGTGACCCAGCAGATCATCCTGCTGCGCGAGCCGGCCGTCACCGAGGAGGAGCGGCACGCCGCCGACCAGTTCGGCGAGTGGTTCTACGAGGTGGTCCGCGACGAGGACTACGCGACCACCTACGGAGTGCAGCGGGGCCTGAAGGCCCTCGCCGGGACCGACTTCGTCTTCGGACGCAACGAACCCGGACTGCAGCACTTCCACCGCACCATCCACCGCCTCCTGGACGAAGCGTCCAGATGACGAACCCTCAGAAACCGCAGGAGAACAACATGGTGGCTACGGGCAGCCTCGACGGACGTGTCGCGGTGATCACGGGCAGCACACGCAGTATCGGCCGCGCCATCGCCGAGGCTTTCCTGGCCGACGGAGCCACGGTCGTGCTCAGCGGCCGCTCCGAGATCAAGGGCAAGCAGGCCCTGGAAGAACTCCAGGCAGGCGACAAGGCCGTCTTCCACACCTGCGACTCGAGCCGCCAGTCGGACATCGAGGCACTGGTCGACTGGACGGTCGAGCGCTTCGGCCGACTGGACGTCATGGTCAACAACGTCGGAGGCACCGAGGGCTTCGCGCCGGTCCATCAGCTGAGCGACGAGGCGTGGCACAAAGCGCTCGACCTCAACCTCAACGCCTACTTCTACGGCACCCGCCGTGCGCTGAAGCCCATGCTGGACGGTGGCTGGGGCCGGGTCATCAACATCTCCTCGGTCGAGGGCAAGCAGGCCAACAAGCCCGCGATCAGCCACTACATCACCAACAAGCACGCCATCCACGGTCTGACCAAGGCGACCGCCTTCGAGTACGGCACCATGGGCATCACCTGTAACGCGATCTGCCCCGGCGCCGTCGACACCGACCTGATGCGGGCCGCCGGACCGGCCGCGGCCGAGGCCGAGGGCATCTCGTACGAGGAGTGGCTGGGCCGGTTCGCCGAGCACGCCGCCACCAAGAAGATCACCACCGTGGAGCAGATCGCGGGCGTCGCCTCGCTGCTCGCGAGCGACGCCGGCGCGGGCATCACGGGCACGCTGATCAGCGTCGACGGCGGAACGTCGCAGTGGTGAGCGCCGGAACGGACGGCGGGAGCCCCCTCGCCATGAAGCAATGGATCACCGACTGGCAGCGCAGCGAGCGACTGCCCCACTACACCCGGGCCAACGCGGGCGAAACCCTGCCGGAGCCGGCCAGCCCACTGGGCTGGACCCTGGTATGGGGGCGCGGCCTGCAGGGCTGGCGTCGCGGTTTCATCGAGTTCGGTATCTACCGCGGGGACGAGATCAGCGGCCCCCGCCCTCCGTTCGTCGGAATCTTCGGCGGTTACTTCTACCTCAACCTGTCGCACCTGCGGCTGTTCGGCATCCGCATGGGGCAGACCGCGGACCAGATCGACGCCGCCTTCGTGGGCCAGCGCTCCGACACGCCGGTGTACGTTCCGCACCCCGACGACCAGGACGCGGAACTCACGGCCAAGGCCACAGCGACGCTGCAGGGGATGCTCGGCCAGGCCGGCTACCCGGAAGGCGATGCCGACCATGTGCGGCTGCGCCGGATCAGGCGCGAGCGGCCCGACCTGACGCCCCTGTCCGACGTCGAGTTGGTGGCGTACGCCCGCTCGTTGCTGGCCGACGTGGAGGCGACCTTCCAACGGCATGTCGAGTCCTCGCTGCCCGCGTCCGTCGGACCGGCGATCCTCGGACCGCTGTGCGCGAGCGTCGACCGTCCCGGCGCGATGCTCGACCTCATCGGCGGGTTGGGAGGCGTCGACTCCGCCTCTCCCTCGACCGGCCTGTGGACGCTGTCCCGCCAGGTGGCGGCCTCGGCGGAGCTGACGGCTCTGTTCGACCGGGGACCGGCCGCGGTGGAGCAGGCCCTCGAAGGGGCGACCGGAGACGTCAAGGCGTTCCGTGACTCCTTCGACGAGTTCCTGGCCGAGTCCGGCGACCGAGGCCCCAACGAGTGGGACATCCACGCGCTGTCCTGGGAAGCGGCGCCGGTCCAGGCGCTGGCCCTGGTCGACCGGATCCGGCACAGCTCCGACGACAACTCCCCGGCCGTCCGCCACCAGCGGCTGACCGAGCAGCGGGAGAAGACGGCACAGGAGATCCGGGCCCTGCTGCCCGAGGACACGCAGCCGATGTTCGACGCCGGCATGCACGCCTCCACCGTGTGGATCCCGGCCCGCGAGCGCACCAAGGCGAACTGCGTGACCGTCATCAACGAGATCCGCATGGCGGTGCGCGAACTCGGCCGCCGCGGGGTCGAGGCGGGACGCTTCGCCAAGCCCGCGGACGTCATGATGCTGCTGGAGACCGAACTCGACGACTACGTCGCCGACCCGGAGCGCTTCGGCCCGGTCATCACCGAGCGGCTCGGTGAGTACGCCGCCCTGCACGACCTGGAACCGCCGTTCTTCGTCGCTCAGGACGCGCAGACCGAGATCGACACCTGGCCGCGGCGCACCGAGGAGCGGACCGAGGCGGCCGTCGAGGGCGACGTGCTCAGCGGCGTCGGCGGCAGCCACGGCACCTACAGCGGCAGGGTGCGGGTGGTCACCGACCCGGCCTCGTGCGAGGCGCTGGAACCGGGCGAGGTGCTGGTGGCGCCGATCACGGACGCCGCCTGGACCCCGCTGTTCCTCGTCGCCGGAGCGGCCGTCGTGGACGTGGGCGCGCTCAACAGCCACGCCGTCGTGGTCTGCCGTGAGCTCGGCATTCCGGCCGTCATCTCCGTCGAGGGCGGTACGCGGCGGCTGCGGGACGGCATGGTGATCACGGTCGACGGCGAGAAGGGCACGGTCACCGTGGACAGCGTCCCGGCGGCGCTCGTCATCTGAACCGCCACGGGTCCGTCGCTCCCCTTGCCCGGGGCGGCGGGCCCGCTGGCATGACCCGTGGGAAGGACCACCGTGTCAACCGTGCCAAGGGAATCCACCGCCTCGGAGGAAGTCATCGTCGCCGGCTGGATGGACTACGAGCCCGGCGACCGCGACACGATGCTGGGGCATCTGGTCGAAGTGGGGCGCCGGACCCTCGAAGAGGAACCGGGCTGTCTGGACTACGCCATGACCGTGGACCCGAGCGACGAACGCCGGATCCGTGTGTACGAGCGGTGGGCCTCCCAGCAGGCCCTCGACGAGCACTTCAGCACCCCGCACATCAAGGACTTCCGGGCGGCGGTGTCGGGGCTCATCCGGGTGGGCATCTCGTTGCAGGCCCACACGGTCGCCGCGTCCCGCCCCATGCGCTGACGCCGGGCGGGTCGGCGGCCGAGCGCTCCGCCGGAAGTGCGGAACAGGCATTGAAGTGCGGTACAGGCATCGAGGGGAGCTTTTGCCCCTCTGCGCACCAGCGGGAGATTGCGCCGCAGGGCGGAGCGGTTTGCGCTGCAGGGCGGAGCGCGACCGGACCAGCGCGACACTGTGGCCGCTGGTCGGTTGACGGCTGCTTCTGCCGGCCACGGTCGTGTTCTGAATCAGTCGGGCGGTCGCGGCCGCCGAGCGCGGTATGTGGTGTGGCCGTGGTGTGGCCGCCTGTCGTTCGTCGTGTGCAGGAGCGAGACGCCGCATTCGACGCAGCCTGTGCCGCTGGGCGGGAGGCTTGGATCGATTCCCTCTGCTGTACCCATGCAGTTTGTGACTTACCGTCAGGTGATATGTCGCAATAGCGCGGCGACCGCCGGTGGTGCCTCGCCAGGAGGTCGTACCACCATGATCTTCCAGCTCGGTGCATGCCGGTCGAACCGGTACTGGGACAGATCGGGGAAGCGGTCCGCGATCGACCTGGGCATGATGCAGACTCCCAGGTCGTTGCGGACCAGTTCGGCCGCCGCGACGATGTCGTTCACCTCGAAGGTCGTGCCGCGCTCGATGCCGGCGGCGCGGAAGGCCCGGTCGACCGCGTAGCGGATGGCCCAGCCGGGTGTGAAGTCCACCAGGGGCAACTGGGCGACGTCGGCGAGTGCGACGTCGCCGTGCGGTGTCGTCCCGGCGATGACCCGCCGGGACGAGGCCAGCAGCACCATCTCCTCGCGGGACAGCAGCCGAGTCGTCAGTCCTCGTTGCTGCTGCCGGTCGAGCGCCACGACGGCCAGGTCGACGGTGCCTTCGCGCAGTGCCTGGCGGATGTCGGCGACCGCCGCCTGCCGCAACTGGACCACCACACCTGGATGCTCCGCCCGCAGCGCGGCAAGGGCGTGGTGGAGCCCGGCCCAGACCCCTTGCATCGTGCCGACCGTGACCCGACCGCGCAGTTGCCCTTTGACGGCATCGACGGCCGCCCTGGCCTGTTCGGCGGCCCGCAGCGTCGCGCGGGCGGCGGGGACGAACGCCTCGCCGGCCGGGGTCAGGGCGACGCGGTGCGTGGTGCGGTCGAACAGTGTGGCGCCCAGCTCGCGTTCCAGGGCGCGGACCGTGCCGGACACGGCGGACTGGACCACGTGCAGCCGTCTTGCCGCCGCCGTGAAGCCGCCCGCGTCGGCCACCGAGACGACGACCTCCATCTGCCGCAGATCCATCATCGGCTCCCAGTCAGCAGCGCTCCGTCCGGTACGGAGGCGACGATCCTCGGTCCCCGCTGCATCGTATGTGCGCCCAGGGGCGTAATGAGGATGCCGTCTCAAGCTCTCAGGCGCGGACCAGCGGGGTGTCGACCAGGTGCTCGGCCAGGAACCATGCTTGGAGTTCGCCGGTCCTGATCACCTGGGACACCAGCAGGTCGTTGGTGCCGTCGTCGCCCAGTTCGACGGTGCGGGCGGCGGCGTCATGGGCCTCGACGAGGATGGTCTCGTGGGCCTCCAACAGCCGTGACAGCATGGCCGGCACCTCCTCCACGCCGTCCGGGGGCCGCGGGATCGATGTGATCTCCGCGACGTGCCGGGGGTCCCCGAGCGCGACGCCGCCCAGCGACTGGACGCGTTCGGCGATGGTGTCGACGAGTTCGAGCTGTTCTCCCGCGTGCTTGTCCAGGACCAGGTGCAGTTGGTAGAAGGTCGCACCCCGCATCAGCCAGTGGTGCTTCTTGTAGAGGCCGTAGAGGATCTGCGTGTCCGCCAGGACCTTGTTCAGACGCTGGCAGGAGTACATCCGGGCCTCATAGGACAGGCCGACCGGGAACTGCTTGACGGTCCCGAACTCCTGGATCACCTCGCCCTTCTGGTGAAGCCAAGGCTGGCTGCCGCTCACGTGCTGGGCGCTGCTGGTCACGTTCCGCCTCCTGAGGTGCCGTGTTGTGCGTACCCGAAGGACGCTAGGCGCCCGGAGGGGAGACGGGTTGCCCGGCAGTGCATGCGGTGATGCCCGCCAGCGCACTGTGCCCCGTCGTACGTGTCAGGCGTTCGCTCTCGGGCAAGCCCCCGTGCGCTGGCGGGCACGGGCGGCAGTCCAGCCGCTCATAGCCTCGGCGGGACAAAGCCCACGCCGGGGGAGCCGGGGAGCGAGGAGAGACATGAGCGCGAACGAGCAGGCGGATGTGGTGGTCGTCGGGCTGGGGCCGGGCGGCGAGTACGTCGCGAGCACGCTGGCCGAGGCCGGAATGGACGTGGTGGGGGTCGAGGCGGAACTCGTCGGAGGCGAGTGTCCGTACTGGGGGTGCATACCCAGCAAGATGATGATCCGGGCCGGGAACCTGCTCGCCGAGGCGGGCCGGATCCCCGCCCTCGCCGGTGAGGCGGCCGTGTCTCCGGACTGGGGCAGGGTCGCCGGGCGTATCCGCGACGAGGCCACCGACGACTGGAACGACCGGGTGGCCGCCGACCGGCTCGCCGCCAAGGGCGGCCGGCTCGTGCGGGGGAGGGGCCGCCTCTCCGGCGTACGGCAAGTGACCGTCGGGGACCGCACGTTCGAAGCCCGGCGCGGTGTCGTGCTGGCCACCGGCACGCGGCCCCGGATCCCCCCGGTGCCGGGCCTCGAAGGAACGCCGTACTGGACCAACCGGGACGCCATGGCGGCCAAGGAACTGCCGGAGTCGATGGTCGTGCTCGGCGGGGGCGCCATCGGCGTCGAGCTCGCCCAGGTCTGTGGGATTGACGGAGCGTCAGGCGCGTGAACAGGGGTTGTGGGTACGCACCAGTGTGGTGTCCCTGGCCTCCTCCACGCGCGGCTGGATCCACGGACCGGGCGGCGAGGGGTTCGTCAAGCTCGTGGAGGACGCCGACCGGGGCGTGCTGATCGGTGCGACGTCGGCGGGACCCGCGGGCGGCGAGGTGCTCTACGGGCTGAACGTGGCCGTCCACGCCGAGGTACCGGTCGCCCGGCTCCAGCACATGATCTACACCTATCCCACCTTCCACCGGACGATCGAGACGGCCCTGGGAGCCCTCCGCTGAGCCACGCCGCATCGCCAAGCGATGCGGCGTGGCTCAGCGCGGTGGTTCAGTGGGGGTGGAGCGCGGTGAGCAGGGTGGTGATCGCCTGGGTGATGGCGGCTTCGGCGGCGTGGGTCTCGCGCAGGGTGTTGAGCATCACGAAGTCGTGGATGGTGGCCTGGTAGCGGATGGCGGTGACGGGGACGCCGGCCTGGCGCAGCTTGTTGGCGTAGGCCTCGCCCTCGTCGCGCAGGACGTCGGCCTCGCCGGTGATGACCAGGGCCGGGGGCAGTCCGGTGAGCTGCTCGGTGGTGGCGCGCAGCGGGGAGGCGGTGATCTCGGCGCGCTGCTTCTCGTCGGTCGTGTACTGGTCCCAGAACCACTGCATGCCGTCGCGCCGCAGGTAGTAGCCCTCCGCGAACTGGTGGTAGGAGCCGGTGTCGAAGTTCGCGTCGGTGACCGGGTAGAACAGCACCTGCTGGACCAGGGGGACGTCGCCGCGCTCCTTGGCCATCAGGGTCAGCGCGGCGGTCATGTTGCCGCCGACCGAGTCGCCGACCGCCGCGAACCGGGTGGCGTCCAGGTTCTTGGTCGCGCCCTGTTCGACGACCCACTTGGCGACGGTGTAGTTCTGCTCGATGGCGACCGGGTAGCGGGCCTCGGGGGAGAGGTCGTACTCGGGGAAGACGACGGCGGCCTCGGCACCCACGGCGAGTTCGCGCACCAGGCGGTCATGGGTGTGGGCGTTGCCGAAGACCCAGCCCGCGCCGTGGATGTACAGGATCACCGGCAGGGTCCCCTCGGTGCCGGCGGGTTTGACGATGCGGGCCCGGACGCTGCCGGTCGGACCGCCCTGTACGGTGATCCACTCCTCGTCGATGGCGGGCATCTCGATATCGCCGGACTGCACCTCGTCGACCGCCTTGCGGCCTTCAGCGGGCGGCAGCTCGAAAAGGTACGGCGGATTGGCGGTCGCTTCGACGAAGGCGGCTGCCGCCGGTTCCAGGACCGGCTGAACGGGCTTGATCGTGTCGGACATGAAATTCTCTCCTGTTTCGGGGATGAACTACAGGTTGCGGAACTGCAGGCTGTGGAACTACGGGTGTGGAACTACGGGTTGTGGGTATCCACGCTAAAACCGCAAATCTGACGGAATTGCCCATGAGTGCACGGCCACTTATCTCGGAGCGCACAGGAAATGGGTGTCTCGAGTTACGAGACGGAATTCGAGAAGGCCGTCCGCCTGCTCATGGAAGCCGTGTTCATGGAATACGGGCCCCCGTACCGCGGCCGGCCGTGTCCCGCCACTCGCTGGGCGACATGCCGTACGCGGCCCGGAACACCCGGCTGAAGTGAGTGGCGCTCAGGAAGCCCCAGCGGCCCGCGACCGCGGCGATGGTCTGCCGGCCGCGGATGCGGTGCAGCAGATCGCGACGGCACTCCTCGAGGCGGCGGCGCTGGATCCACCGGCCGACCGTGGTGCCCTCGTCATGGAAGAGCTTGTGCAGGTACCGCACCGAGATGTGATGTGCCCTGGCGATCACCTCGGGGGACAGCGCCGGGTCGGTCAGGTGCAGGTCGACGAACCGTAGGATCCGCGCCAGCAGAGGTGACCGCGCGTTCGGTGTGCCCGTGGCGTCCTGGCCCAGTTGTTCCGTGGCCAGGGTGGCCAGGAGGTTCACCGTGTTCCAGGCGAGCATCTCGCCGACCGAGGGCTGGGACGAGGAGACCGTGTCGGCGAGTTCGGACAGGAACGGCGACAGGAGCGCTCCCAGCCGCGAGGAGCGGCTGACCGGAGCCGTCATGACCTGCCCCACCTCGTGCTCCTCCAGCCCCAGCGCCTCGCGCGGCACGAGGAAGACCTTCAGCCGGACGTCCTGCTCGGGAAAGTCCAGCAGCGGTGGACGGTCCGCGGCGTAGAAGCAGATGTCTCCGGGGCCGAGACGGACGTCCTGGGCCGGCTCCGTTGAGGGGGCGGCGCCCCGAACGCCCACGAAGAAGTACTCGCCGACGCTCCGGGCTACCAGCCGGTGCGCCTCCGGCCGAGGCCACCGCTCCGCGGGCAACCGCGCGGGCGTCTCGCCGGTGACGACGATGTCGAGGCCCATGGGCATCCGGCACACATTCTCGCCGCCCCCGGACCCGATGGTGCTGATGTCGGACATCATCTGTCACGCCCCGATCTCGCCGAACCACCGCATGCACTGCTCACGGAGCCTAGGAAGGAGCAAGTGCAAAAAAAGTGACGACGGGCTGAGAGAGACGGACTGAGAGAGGTGGCTGAATGTGCCGCCTACGCGTGGTCGGCGTGCAGGGCGTGATCCCGCAGACGCTCGCGCGCGGCCTGTCGCTGCGCCGGATCGTCGTGCGTTTGGACGAGCTCGGCGGCGAACACGCGGAGCAGGTCGTGGAGGGCATAGCGACCAGGAGCGTGCTCGATGACGAGGTGGGCGTCGGCGAGTTCGTCGAGCATCAGACGCACTCCGCGGGCGGGGAGGCCGGCAAGGGCCGCGGCGGCGCCCACCGTGACATCCGGCCCGGAGGGCTGCGACAGGAGACGGAACAACCGGGCGCTTTCGGGCCGCAGACAGCGGTAGGAGCAGGCGAACGCGCTGCGGGCGTCGACCGCGCCCGGCGCGGCGGCGAAGGCGTCGAGCGTTCTCCGGGAGTGACGCAGCTCGGTGGCGATGGCAGCGAGCGGAAAGTCCGGGCGGCTGATCGCACGAGCGGCCACGATGGCCAGCGCCAGCGGCAGCCGGCCGCAGCGCGCGATGATCTCGTCGGCCGCCGCGGGATCGGCGGCCAGGCGCTCGTGGCCGGTACGCAGGGCCAGCACGGCGCGTGCGTCCGTGGCGGACGGCAGGTCCAGGCGCAGCGGGTGGCCTCCCGAAGCGACCAGGCCGGGCAGGCTGTTGCGACTGGTGACCAGCGTGAGGCAGCCGGGCGCGGCGGGGAGCAGCGGCCGGACCTGATCGCTGTCGAAGGCGTCGTCGAGCAGCACGAGAACCCGCCGGCCGGACAACACGCTCCGATACAGACCCGCGAGGGCGTCCAGGCCGATCGGCAGGTGCCCGGCAGGCACGCCGAGCGCGGCGAGCATCCCACGCAGTGCCTCCGCCGGGTCCAGCCGTGTCCTGAACGGGTGGAATCCCCGCAGCTCGACGTGGAGCCGACCATCGGGAAACCGGTCGGCGATCTCATGGGCCCAGTGGACCGCGAGGGTTGTCTTCCCGATGCCGGCCATCCCGCTGATCAGGACCGTCGCAGGTGCCCCGGAGGAGTCCGACGCCGCATTCGTGATCTTCAACAGGGTGCCGAGCTCGGCCCGCCTGCCGGTGAACACCTTCAGGTCGGGCGGCAGTTGCGCGGGCCGGACCACGGGGGCCGGTCCGCGGGGTGGCGTCGCCCGCCACCCGCCGCCGGAAGCGGGACCGGTGGGCTGGACCTCTTGGCGGAGCACCCGGGTGTGGGCCGCGGACAGTTCGGCGCCGGGCGAGACCCCCAACTCCGCGGCCAGCAGCCGTCGTACGGCCTCGTAAGCTGCCAGCGCCTCGGCCTGCACACCGGAGGCGGCGAGTGCCATCACCAACCTGGCGTGCAACGACTCGTTCAGCGGATCGAGTTCGGCGGCCCGGCGCAGTGGTGGCAGGACGTGCTGCGCCCTGCCGCACAGCAGCGCCGCGTCGGCCGCCATCACGGTCGTACGCACCAGTTCGCGCTCCACCGCGGCGAACACGGCGTGCTCGCGGACCGATGCGGGGATTCCCATGGCCACCGGGCCCCGCCAGCCGCTCAGCGCCTCGTCGAAGTGGAGTAGCGCCACCTCGGGTCGTCCGGTCGCCGCGGCCCGTTTGCCCTGCTGGGTGAGGTCGCGGAACCTCAGCAGATCGACCTCGTCCTCGTCCGCCTCCAGCAGGTAACCACCGGCGCGGCGGATCAGCCGGCGTCCGGGCGTCCGGGGCGGCAGGCCGGGTTCGAGCAGCCGCCGTAGTGAACCGGCGTAACGGCGCACCACGTTCATCGCGCTGGCCGGCGGCCGGTCGGACCACAGCGTGTCGACGATGACGCTCGCCGGGACGGGTCGGCCGGCCTGCACCAGAAGCAGGCCCAACAGGGCACGCTGCTGGGGGAATCCGAGGTCGAGCTCCGTCTCTCCGTGGCGCACCCGAAGGGGACCCAGCACTTCGAACCGCATCAACTCTTCGAACCGTTCCTGAGACTGAGTGGGAGGGAGCCCTGTTGCCAGAACCCATGCTCAGCCGCGTGCCCCGAACGGTGTTGGGCACCCTGGTCGCCCGCTTTCGCTCCACCACCGGGCGGCGCGCATCCGGTGCGCGGTCCGGGCAGGTGGGGGCGGGTTTCCTCACGCCGTCGGGTCTCCAGTCGGGCCTGGACGGTCCGATGCCCACCACGATCGCTCTGGTCAGGGTGGGGCGGTGCCGTCCGTCGCCGGATCGGATACCCGAGGGCGCGTCGCCCGACCGCGACGCTTGCCGCATCGTGCCGGGACATCTTGCGAGTCGGTGTGGTCAGCGGTTTCTGCCAGTGCTGGGCACCCCACCGGGAGGTGTAGGCCGGGTCGACCGCGACGATGGTGATGTCCTGTTCGGCGGCCATCGACACCAGCCGGACGCGGAGTTTCGCGGTGGGGAAGCGGGAGAGCAGCCGCCGGAAGCGTTTGTTGCGGCCGTGCTTCTCCCGGCTTGTGCCGTCGGTGAAGTCGAGGTCCTCGATGGCGATCGCGGCGGCGCCACAGCGTTGGGTGTAGTGCAGCAGCCGGCTCAGCGCGTGCCGGATCTGTGCGTCCCGGTGCTCCGCGTTCCCGGACAGGTCGTAGAAGAAGCGTTGCGGCTCGCCGACCGGGTTGCCATGCCCGTCGAGGTGCCAGGCGGCGAGGTGGTCGTCGTTC
Organism: Streptomyces sp. 2A115; assembly: GCF_052245575.1. Taxonomy (NCBI): domain Bacteria; kingdom Bacillati; phylum Actinomycetota; class Actinomycetes; order Kitasatosporales; family Streptomycetaceae; genus Streptomyces; species Streptomyces sp. 2A115. Next base: position 222,552 of record NZ_JBQQCG010000002.1, read on the forward strand.
ATGTCCACCCCCACCACGCCCCGGGCCAGCGCTGCCTGAAGGGGGAGGACAGGGGCGGTTGCGCGCTGCCAGGAGGCGGTCACATACCAGCGGCCCCGCAGGACGTCGTGGTGGATGCGGTAGGCCACCGCCCGGTTGGTGGTGATCCGGTCGCGCCACTCCTGCCCGCGGTGCTGGAACCGTACGGTCGCGTCGAGTACGTACCGGCCGCGCGGCGCGTTGGCTCGGTGGGCCAGCGGGGCCGGGAGCTTGAGGGAGATCTGTCCGGTGTCGGTGATGCGGATGGTTTCGTTGCCGCAGGGTTTGCCGGACTCCCCGTCGGCGGCCAGAAACATCCGCTCCGCCTGCCACCGCTCCCGCCACTGCTGTTCGCTCAGCCTCGCTTCTTCCAAGTGGTGGCGGGTGTTCGCGAGGCGCTTGCCGCCGCGCACTACGTGCACCCGGCCCGCAGCCCAGTCCGCCTCCACCACCGCCAGCCGGTCCTTCAGGGCGTGCAGGCGGCGGGACTTGGCATGCCACTCACCCCGCGAGGCATACCCGCGCGCCAGCCCCGCCCGCTTGTCCGCCTTGGCGCCCAGCGGGCGGGCCAGCCGTGCCTCGACCGCGGCGATCTGCCCCCGCAACCAGACCAGATGGGCGGCCTGACCGCGCCGGGCCAGCGCCCACTGGTCATGCGTGGCCTTGGTGATACTGCCCGCCCAGCGTGCCGACGACCGACCCGTCAACGCCCGCTTGCGCACCGCCCACGAGGCGGCATCGTGCGCCTGCCCCTGCCGGGACCGTGCCGCGAGATCCCCGGCCGCCAGCGACCCCAGAAAGACGCCGACCTCGGCCAGCACCACCGCATCCGACTCGCTCACCCGCAACCGGTCCCGAATGGCCACCCCGGCGGGACCGGGCACCACGAACGACGCCACCAACTCCCGCAACCCGCCCATCCGTTCACCCCCACCCGGCCGAAGATCCCCTTCACTGCAGTCAACGAGCAGCCTACGTAAAGGTCACCCATTCGACCCAAGAACTCACGTTCTCCTCCCAGGAATAGGGCCCAGAACACGCCGAGGGCGGAGGAGACCTTCGGGCGCACAGTGGAACAACCGCATCCAGAGCCGACACTCACTCACACTCACCAGGAGGCAGCTCCTCATCCCGGCCTCTCACCGGTCACCGGCGCCGTCAGGCGGGAACGGCTGCTCAAACCGGTCCGGGCCGGGTCCACTTGTCAGTCCACTTGTCCTGCGAGGTGTCATGCGAGACCGCACCTCTCCTTCTGCTCACGGAGTCGGGCCCGGACCTGGTCGGTGTCGGGGTGGCCCAGTGCGGTGAAGGTGGTGAGGGCGTGCCGCCAGGCGGCGTGCGCGTCGTCGGAGGCGCCCAACGCGAGGTGGGTGTCACCGATGTGGACGAGAGTGCAGGCTTCCATGTACGGCACGCCCAACTCCCGATAAAGGGCGAGCGCGTTGCGGTAGCCGAGGAGCGCGTGCGAGTGGCGGCCGAGGTGGTGATGGGCGTAGGCGATGCTGTCCCAGGTCGACGCCTGGCCGTAGCGGTCGCCGAGACCTCGGAGGAGGGTCAGGGCCTGGAAGCAGTGGGCGAGGGCCTGCCGGTACTGGCCGAGCAGCGCGTGGTACCAGCCGACCGAGTTGAGGACGCTGGCCTGCGCCGCTCCGTCACCGCTGTCCCGGAACAGTTCCAGGGCCTGCTGGTTGTGGCTCAGGGCGCCGGGGAGGTCGCCCTGCTGGTCGCATTCCCAGCCGAGACTGCGATGGGTGTGCGCCCGCCCGATGTCGTCTCCGAGCACGGTGAACAGCTCCAGTGCCCGGTGGAGGCGTGCGCGGGACCGGTCGTGCAGGCCCAGTCGTCCCTCGGCCCGGGCCAGTGCGCGCAGGCCGCGGGCCTCCCAGGCGGGATCGGACAGCCGTAGCGCCGACTCGAGAGCGGTGCGCTGGGCGGCCGCCCAGTCGTGCCAGTGGCCCCGCCGGTCGAAGAACGGCTCCAGGGACCAGGCGAGCAGGCAGGCGAGCCGGTCGCGACCGGAGTCCGCGGCCGCCCCGACGACGGCGAGCAGCACCGGGTATTCGGCGGACAGCCAGTCCAGCGCCTGTCGGTCGTCGGCGAGCGGCTGCGCGGCGACGCCCGCCGGAGGATGTCCCGGCGAAACGGCATCCGCGTACGGCGCGAGGAGCCGGTCGGCGGCGTGGGCGGTGTGCAGGTAGGACGCGTACAGCCGGTCGATCGCCGCAGCACGCTCCGCCTCGGGGTGGCACGTGTCCATGAGGTCGGCGGCGTGGGCGCGCAGCAGGTCGTGGAAGGCGTACCGGCCGGGGGTGTGTTCGCCGACCAGGCACACGCCGGCGAGTTCGGTCAGGAGTCGGCGTGCCTGCCCTACCGGGATTCCGGCCAGGGCGGCCGCGGCGGTTACGGAGAAGTCCGGGCCGGGGTGCAGGGCGAGCAGCCGGAAGAGGCGGGCCGCCCCGGTCGAGACGGCGCCCAGGGACCAGGAGAAGACGGCACCGACGTTCGCCGAGGCGTCGGTCCGGCTGAAGGCGTCGAGGCTGCCGTGCGCTTCGCGGAGCTCCGCGGCGACGGCTGCCAACGGGAAGCGAGGATGGGCGGCGGCGCGGGCCGCGACGCAGGCCAGTGCGAGCGGAAGGCCGGCGCACAGGGCGGTGATCTCGGCCACCGCCTCGGACTCGCCCGCGAGCCGCTCGGTGCCCAGTCGGCGGGCGAGGAAGGCCCGGGCCTCTTCGGTGTCGAGCGGGCGCAGGGTCAGCGCATGAGCCTCGTGCGCGGAGACCAGCCCGGACAGCTGACTGCGGCTGGTGACGATGGTCAGACAGCCGGGGGTACCGGGCAGCAGCGGTCGCACCTGGTCGGTGTCGCGCGCGTTGTCCAGCAGGACGAGGAACCGTCTCCCGGCCAGCAGGCCGCGGTAGAGCGCGGCTTGGGCGTCCACGCCGTGCGGGACGCGGTCGGGTGGCACGCCCAGCGCCTCCAGGAAGAGACGGACGGCCTCGCCCGCGCTCATGATGGCTCCGGACGGGTCGAAGCCCCGGAGATTGACGTAGAGCTGTCCGTCGGGGAAGCGGTCGGCGACCCGGTGGGCGACGTGCACGGCCAGTGTGGTCTTGCCGATGCCGGCCATGCCGCCGATGGCGCTGATGACCACCGTGTCGGCGGGCCGCCCGCCGTCGTTCGTGAGCAACCCCAGTATCTCGTCCAGGTCGCCGCGACGGCCGGTGAACGTCCGCAGGTCGTGCGGCAGTTGAGCGGGAACCGGCGCGGGGGTCGCCCACGGGGCGGAGGGCGCCGCCACGGCCGGCGGGGTGTCCTGCGGCGCGGTACGGCGGGCCTCGCGCAGCTCCGGCCCCGGGTCGAGGCCCAACTCGTCGGCGAGCCGGGAGCACGCGGCTTCGTACGTGCTCAGTGCCTCGGGCCGACGTCCGGTTGCCGCCAGCGTGCGGATCAGCCTGGCCAGCAGAGGTTCGTCGAGCGGGTTGCCGACGGCGGCTTCCCGGAGCGCGGGCAGCACCGCCTCCGGTACACCCGCACGGAGCGCGGCGTCCGCTGCCTCCCGTACGGCCGTGAGACGTTCGCGGTCGACCGAACCGAACCTCGCGCGCTCGCGGACCTCCGGGGGGAGCCCGGAGGCCACCGGCCCCCGCCACAAGGACAGCGCCTCGGTGAAGAGTTCGACGGCCCGCGCGGGGGAGTCGTCGGCGGCTGCCTGCCGGGCCTCGTCACACAGCCGGCGGAAACGCAGGAGGTCCAGGGACTCGTCGTCGGCCGCCCACCGATAGCCGCCCGCGTCCCGTGTCAGCCAGCGGCCGACGGCCCGGGTGGGGAGGCCGGGCTCCACGAGGCGGCGCAGCGCCCCGACATGCCGGCGGATCACATTGGCGGCGCTCTGGGGTGGACGCGGGCCCCAGAGCACTCCGACGATCTCGCTCAGGGCGACGGGCTGCCCCGCCCGCACCAACAGCAGTGCCAGCAAGGCCCGTTCCTGCGGACTCCCGAGCGTCAGATCCGCTCCCGCCCGCCGCACCGTGACCGGACCCAGGACCGCGAACCGCACCGGCTCCAGCTCCACCCCGTCTCCCTCGGATCTCTCCATATTCATTATGACCTTACGTGACCATCCGGGTTACCCACCGTTACAGGCCGGTCGGGCCTGGCTTCGCCGCCGGGCGCTGCGGGCGTTCGGAGAGCCAGTAGAGGAGAGCGGCCAGGGGAAGGGCGGCACCGAGGACGGTGAGGCCGGTCCAGCCTCCTGAGTGGTAGACGACGGATCCCAACTGGGAGCCTGCCGCGCCACCGAGGAAGAACGTGGCGATGAAGGCGCTGTTGAGACGGGCGCGGGCGTCGGGGTCGAGCTGGTAGACCGTGTGCTGGCCGAGGATGAGCGTGGTCTGTACGGCCATGTCGATCAGGATCGCGGCCAGGGCGAGGAGTACGACGCTGTGTCCGCCGAACCCCGCGAGCGCGAAGGCGACGGCGGCGACCACGAAGGCGACACCGGTCATGGGACGTACGAGCCCCCGGTCGGCCCAGCGCCCGGCGAACGGGGCGATGGCCGCACCGGCCGCGCCCACGAGGGCGAAGACACCGACGGCGAGCGGCGAGTAGTGGAAGCGAGGACCGGTCAGGACGAAGGAGACGGTGGTCCAGAAGGCACTGAACGCGCCGAACATCGCAGCCTGGTAGAGGCCGCGGCGCACCAGCACGGGGTGGGTGCGCACCAGCCGGACCGTGGAGCGCAGTACGTGGTGGTAGGGCATGTCCGTGGTCGGAGCGTGCCGCGGCAGGGCCGCGCGCAGCAGCAGCGCGAGAACGGCCATCAGGGCGGCGGAGCCGAGGAAGACGACACGCCAGCCGGCGAGGTCGGAGACCAGACTGCTGAGCGTGCGGGAGAGCAGGATCCCGGTGAGCAGTCCGCTCATCACCCGGCCGACGATGCGGCCCCGGGCGTGGTCGGGGGCGAGGCTCGCGGCGAAGGGCACCAGGATCTGGGCGACGACCGAGGTGGCGCCGCTGACCAGCGAGGCGATCAGCAGGACGGGGAAGTTGGGCGCGAGCCCGGCCGCCACGAGGGCGAGGGTCGTGACCGTCAGCAGGACGGTGATCAGGTTGCGCTTCTCAAGCCGGTCGCCGAGCGGGACCAGGAAGAGCATGCCGATCACATAGCCGACCTGGGTGAGGGTGATCAGGGTTCCGGCGGTGGCCGCGCTGGTGTGGAAGACGTCGCTCAGTGAGGACAGCAGGGGCTGGGCGTAATAGAGGTTGGCGACCGTCATGCCGGAGGCCACGGCCAGGAGCGCGACCAGACGGCCCGGTACGCCGTGAGACGCGTCCTGGGTGATGGACGGGCTCTTGGTCTGCGGTGTCGCGGACATGTGCACCTTCTTTCGTCACGCACATCAGCGCGGGACCGACTCTCTTCCTTCCTCACCGGATGCGATGGTTTGGAATGTCAGTCATCTCGATCGGAGATGAGCGCACTGTCCGGTATGTGTCGCCAGCGCACGACTTCCGTTCCCACAGCGCACAGCCCCCCGCCAGGGCCCCACGTTCGCTCTTTACGCGGTTAGCGTCGAATCCGTTGTATGCGCCACCCGCAATGACATGAACGTCGAGGTGTGTTTGTGGAGCAATGGAAAAGGCGTGAGGACGAACGGCTTCTCACCGGCCGCGGGCGCTATGTCGCCGATATGAAAGTCCCGGGATGTCTGGACACGGCATTCGTGAGGAGCGAAGTCGCTCACGGTGTACTGCGCGAAGTGAATTGCGCCGCCGCGCGTGAAGTCCCTGGCGTGGTGGGTGCCTGGTCGGCGGAGGATCTGCCGGAGCTCCCCCCGGTTCCGCACACCCTGCTGGCCGGGCTCTCCACGGAGGAGGCCGTGGCCGGCCGGGAGTGGCCCGCGCTCGTGAAGGACCGGGTGCGGTACCCGGGTGAGGCGCTGGCGGTCGTCCTGGGAGAGGACCGCTACCGCGCGGAGGACGGCGCCGCCGAGGTCACCTTCTCCGTCGATCCGCTGCCCGCGGTGGTCACGCCGACTGACGCGGCGGACGACTCCGTCCGCCTCTTCGACGACCTCGACAACGTCGCGCTGCGCGGCGAGGCCGGGCAGCCGATCGACGACTCCGTGTGGCAGGAAGCGGCCGCCGTGGTGGAGGGCCGGTACCGCCAGCAACTGCTGATGCCGAGCCCGATGGAGTGCCGGACGATCCTCGCCGTGCCCGAGGAAGGCGGCTTGACCGTGTGGTCCGGGCATCAGATGCCCCACCGGCTGCGCCGTGAACTGGCCGCGCTGCTGGGCTGGTCCACCGACCGCGTACGGGTCGTCGTACCGGACACCGGCGGCGCGTTCGGGTCGAAGAGCGCGGCCTTCCCGGAGTTCGTCGTGGTCGCCCTTCTCGCCGTGAAACTCGGCCGGCCCGTCCGCTGGATCGAGGACCGTCTGGAGTCGATGCTCGTCGCGACCCGGGGCCGGGGCCAGGACCAGCGGGTCCGGCTCGCCTCCGACGCCGAAGGACGGCTGCTCGCCTACGAGTTGACGATCGACGCCGACGTCGGCGCCTACCCGCACCTCGGTGCCGGACTGCCGATGCAGACCGCCTGGATGGCGACCGGCCCGTACACCACCCCCCGGGTCCACGCGACCCTGCGCTCGGTACTGACCAACACGATGATGACGTACCCCTATCGGGGAGCGGGCCGGCCCGAGGCGGCGATCGCCCTCGAGCGGGCGATGGACGCCCTGGCCCGCCGCCTGGAGATGGACCCCGCCGAACTGCGGCGCCGCAACTTCATCCCGCCCGAGGACTTCCCGTACGACACCCCCACCGGCCGGCGCTACGACAGCGGGAACTACGCCGCGGCCCTCGAACTGGCCCTCGACACCCTCGACTACGACAAATGGCGTGCCGAACAGGCCCGGCGCCGCGACGACCCGAACGCCCTGCCCCTGGGGATCGGACTCTCCTGCTACGTGGAGCGCTCCGGCGGCGAGCCGGGCGGTCTGCACGAGTTCGGCGGCGTCGAGGCGCACGCGGACGGTACGGTCACCGCCCGCTGCGGGACCGCCCCCAGCGGCCAGAGCCACGAGACGGTCTTCCCCACACTGGTCGCCAAGACCCTCGGCATCGAGGAGTCACGGGTCCGGCTCGTCGAGGGCGACACCGGTGAGCTGCCCGAAGGGCTGGGCTCCTTCGCCAGCCGCTCGGCGCAGGTGGCCGGCGCGATGCTGCAGCATGCCTCCCGGCTGCTCGTCGACGAGGCCCGGGATCGGGCGGCGAAGCTGTGGCGGGTGCCCGTTGACGAGGTCGAGTGGTCGGACGGCACGGTGCACGCGGTCCACGACGGTCCGGGGTCCCTGAGCCTGGCCGAACTGGTCGAGGCCACCGGGCCGTTGCGTGTCGACGACCGCTTCGAGGCAGGCATGGCCTTCCCGTTCGGCGCACACGCCGCCGTGACCGAGGTCGATCCCGAGCTGGGCACCGTGCGCGTCCTCCAACTGGTCGCGGTGGACGACTGCGGAGTCGTGCTCGACCCCGCCGTCGTGCACGGGCAGGCGTACGGGTCGGCCGTGCAGGGCATCGGGCAGGCGCTGTACGAGGGCATGTCCTTCGACGAGAACGGGGTGCCCGCGCTGTCCAGGGGCTTCCTCGACTATCTGCTGCCGACGGCCACCGAGATCCCGCCCATCGAGATCAAGGACACCTGCACCCCGAGCCCGGCGACGCCTCTTGGTGCCAAGGGCGCGGGCGAGTCGGGCTGCATCGGCACCCCGGCCGCCGTCGTCAACGCGGTCGCCGACGCGCTGGACCTCGCCGACCCCGACCTGCTGCAGATGCCGCTCACCCCGGACGTGGTGTGGCGAGCGGCCCGAACTCCGAAGCGAGAGAAGGAAGTCCGGTGAAGCCCGCCCCCTTCGACTACGTCGTGCCGCGCACCGTACGCGAGGCCGTGGACGCCCTCGGCGACACGGGACGCAAGGCCCAGGTGCTCGCCGGCGGACAGAGCCTCATCCTGGAGATGCATCTCCAGCGCATCCGCCCGGAGCTGGTCGTCGACATCAACTGCATCCCGGAGCTCGGTCACCTGAGCGTCGCGGACAGCACCCTGCGCGTGGGCGCCCTTGTACGCCACGCCGTCTTCGAATCGCCGGGAGCCGTTGCCGGCCCGCTCGGCGCGCTGCTCGCCCGCGCCGTCGTCAACATCGCCCATCCGCCGATCCGTTCCCGCGGGACCATGGCCGGCAGCTTCGCCTGGGCGCATCCCGCCTCCGAGTGGTGCGCGATCGGCGTCGCCCTGGACGCCGTGGTCGAGCTGCGAGGTCCTGACGGCACACGCGAGGTCGCCGCCGCCGACTACTTCCAGGGCCCCTACCGGACCGCACGTCGCCCGCAGGAGCTGATCACCGCCGTACGTCTCCCCCTCCTCGGTGAGGACACGGGCGTGAGCTTCGTCGAGCACCGGCGCACCCACTTCACCTTCGCCCAGGTGGCCGTGGCGGCGGCGTTGACCGTGCGGGACGGAGTGATCGGCGAGGCCCGGATAGGGCTGGTCAACTCGGCCGACAGGCCGGTGCGGGCGCGCGCCGCCGAGCAAGCGCTGATCGGCGCCGAGGCCGACGCGCCCCCGGCCGGCCACCGTCTCCCGGAGGACCATCCGTTCGCCCGCGCGGGCCGGATCGCCGCGACGGAGGACGCCGCGCCCGTGGCCGAGCCGTACGCCGATGTCGAGTACAAGCGGCAGGCCGTCGCGGTCCTGGTCGCCAGAACACTGCGCGAAGCGGCGGCGGACCAGCGGGCGCGCGGCGCCGCACACCAGGGAGACCACCGATGAAGATCACCCTCAACGTGAACGGCGACGCCCACCCGCTGGACGTGGAACCGCGGCGCATCCTCGCCGACGTACTGCGGGAGGACTGCGGCCTCACCGGTACGCATCTGGGCTGCGAGCACGGAATCTGCGGGGCCTGCACTGTCCTGGTCGACGGACAGGCCGTACGTTCCTGCCTCATGTTCGCCGTGCAGTGCGACGGCAGCTCGGTGCGCACGGTGGAAGGCCTCGCCGGACCCGACGGAGAGCCGCACCCTCTCCAACGGGCCTTCTCCGCCGAACGCGCCCTGCAGTGCGGCTTCTGCACACCGGGGTTCCTCATGGTGGCCGCCGGCGCACTGGAGGACGATCCCGGCCTCGGCGACGACCCGGAGGCCGTCGCAGGCCTGGTCGGCTCCAACATCTGCCGGTGCACCGGCTACGAGCCCATCAAGCGCGCCATCACACGCGCGGCACAGGAGCAGGCACAGGCACAAGGAGGCAACCATGGCTCTCACCGGTGACATCCGCGCGGGCATCATCGACGTCCACGCCCACTGGCTGCCGCGCGAACTGCTCGCCCTGCCGCCCGGGAACCCCTACGGAGGCATGAACGACCGCGACGGCGAACTCTTCCTCGGCGACACCCCGTTGTCGTTCGCGACCGCGGCGATGACCGACATCGACACCGTCGCCGCCGACACCGTGAAGGCCGGCCTCGGCACCCGGGTCGTCTCGGCGCCGCCGTTCGCCTTCCCGGTCCACGCGCCGTCCGATGCCGACGACTACGTCGCCGCGTACAACGAACAGCTCTCCCGAGCCGTGGCCGGCACCGACGGAACGCTCGTCGGGCTAGGCCTGGTCCGACTGGACGACGTGACCGCCGCTCGTCGGGAGATGACGCGACTGGCGAGAGCGGAGGGCATCGCGGGCGTCGCCGTCCCGCCCCTCGCCCAGGGACGTTCATACGCCGACGGCACCATGCGCGAAGTCCTCGGCGTGGCCGCCGAATTGGGCCTCGCCGTGCTCGTCCACCCCATGCAGTTGCCACGCCCCGAGTGGGACCACCACTACCTCGTCAACCTGATCGGCAACCCGGTGGAAACCACGACCGCCGTGGCCTCGGTGCTCCTGGGCGGCGTACTGGAGGAACTCCCCGACCTGCGGATCTGCTTCGTCCACGGCGGTGGCTGCGCACCGTCCCTGGTGGGCCGGTGGGACCACGGATGGCGTACGCGCGACGACGTACGCCGAGGAAGCAGCCGCCCGCCGAGCGAATCCTTCACCCGGCTCTACTTCGACACGGTCACCCAAGACCCGGCGGCGCTCCTGCTGCTGAGCGCCCACGCCGCACCGGACCGCATCCTCTGCGGCAGCGACTACCCCTTCGACATGGCCCAGCCGGACCCCGCCGGCTTCCCTCAGGACCACGGAATCGACGCGGCGACGCTCGAAGTGAACGGCCGCTTGTTCCTGGGGCTGACACCTGCCCGCACCTGACAGCCCATTCGGAGAGGCTCATGCGACAACTGGCACGCCAACTGCTCGATTGGCACGCCTCCGATGCGACGTACGCCGTCGCGAGTGTCGTGGCCGTACGGGGCAGCGCCCCGCTGCAGCCGGGATCGGCCCTGTGCGTACGCGCCGACGGCACCGCGCTGGGGAGCGTGTCGGGAGGCTGCGTCGAGGGAGCGGTGTACGAACTGGCGCGAGAGACGCTGCTCTCGGGCAGGCCGCGGCGCGCGAGTTTCGGATACTCCGACGACGACGCCTTCGCCGTCGGGCTCACCTGCGGGGGCGAGATCGACGTCTTCGTCCAGACCGTGGACGGGGAAACGGCTCGCACCCTTGCCACCGCTCACAAGGCGGTGACCGCAGGGCGGCCGGTCGTCGTGGCCCGGGTGATGTCGGGTCACGACGACCGGGCGGGGCGAGTGATCGCCGTACGGGAGGACCGGCACCGGGGAAGCACCGGCCGGGCGGACCTGGACGCCGCCGTCGTGGCCGACGCCCGCCTGATGCTGGGCCTCGACGGCACCCGGGTGCAGGCGTACGACACCGGGGAGGGCACCGGGACGGACGTGCTTCTGGAGGCGTGGGCACCGAGACCCCGGCTCCTCGTCTTCGGCGCCAACGACCACGCCGCCGCGATGGCCGAACTCGGGGCCTTTCTCGGGTACCGCGTCACAGTCTGCGACGCGCGCCCGACCTTCACCACAAGCGAGCGATTCCCCGCCGCCCACGAGGTGGTGGTCGACTGGCCGCACCGCTATCTGGCGGACACGGAAACCGATCGCCGCACGGTGGTGTGCGTGATGACGCACGACCCCAGATTCGACGTGCCCCTGCTCGTCGAGGCCCTGCGCAGACCCTTGGCATACGTGGGCGCACTCGGCTCCCGTCGCACCCACGCGGCCCGTACTCAGGAGCTCCGGAACGCCGGCGTATCACCGGCCGCGCTGGCCGGACTCCGCTCGCCCGTCGGCCTCGACCTCGGCGCCTCCACACCCCAGGAGACCGCCGTCTCGATCGCCGCGGAACTCATCGCCCTGCGCAACGGCCGCAGCGGACAGGCGCTCTCGGTGACCGGCGGACCGATTCGCGGCGGGCGGCAGAGCGACGCCGGGGCCGCTGACGACCGGTGCGCTGTCGGGCTCCCACCGGTGCGCTGACGAGCAACTCGGCACTCCCACTCCTGCCTAGCCTGATCATTGCCCCACGCCGGACCACCCTGGAGGACCGCCATGGCCAAGCAGACCGTCGCCGAGCAGTACGTCGACCTCCTGGCCCGCGCAGGTGTGCGCCGGATGTACGGCGTGGTCGGCGACAGCCTGAACCCCGTCGTCGACGCGATCAGGCGACACGACGCCCTCGAATGGATCCAGGTCCGGCACGAGGAGGTCGCCGCCTTCGCCGCCGGCGCCGAAGCGCAACTCACCGGCAGGCTGGCCGCCTGCGCGGGCTCCTGCGGACCCGGCAATCTGCACCTGATCAACGGCCTTTACGACGCCCACCGCTCGATGGCCCCCGTCCTCGCCCTGGCCGCCCAGATCCCCAGCAGTCAGATCGGCACCGGATACTTCCAGGAGACGCATCCCGACCGGCTGTTCGCAGAGTGCAGTCACTACTCGGAACTGATCTCCTCGCCCCGGCAGATGCCCCGGGTGGTGCAGACGGCGATCCAGCACGCGGTCGGTCGACGAGGCGTGTCAGTGGTGGCCCTGTCCGGCGACATCGCCGCGGAGAACTCCCCGGACGGCGGGGCCGAACTCGCGATACCACTGGACCGGCCCGCCGTCCGTCCGGGCGACCACGAACTGGCCCGGCTGACGGACCTGGTGGACGCCGCCGAGAAGGTCACGGTGTTCTGCGGCAGGGGCGTCGAGGGCGCCCACGCCGAGGTGATGGCCTTCGCCGACAAGGTCAAGGCCCCGGTCGGGCACGCGCTCCGCGGCAAGGAACACATCCAGTACGACAACCCGTACGACGTCGGCATGTCCGGCCTGCTGGGCTACGGCGCCGCCTACGAGGCGATGCACGAGTGCGACCTGCTGATTCTCCTCGGCACCGACTTCCCGTACACGGACTTCCTGCCCCGCGACGTCAGGACGGTGCAGGTCGACATCCAGCCCGAACGGCTGGGCCGGCGCACGCAGTTGGACTTCGCCGTCTGGGGAGACGTCCGCGAGACCCTGAGGTGCCTGACACCGGCGGTGCGCGAGAAGCCGTCCCGCCGGTTCCTCGACCGGATGCTGGACCGGCACGTCCACGCACTCGAAGGCGCGGTCGGCGCCTACACCCGCAACGTCGAGAAGCACACCCCGATCCACCCCGAGTACGTGGCATCGGTGCTCGACGAAGAGGCGGCCGACGACGCGGTCTTCACCGTCGACACGGGGATGTGCTGCGTCTGGGCCGCCCGTTACCTGACCCCGAACGGCCGGCGACGCATCCTCGGCTCCTTCGTGCACGGCTCGATGGCCAACGCGCTGCCCCAGGCCATCGGCGCGCAGTTCCTGGACCGCGGCCGACAGGTGGTCTCCCTCTCGGGCGACGGCGGTTTCTCCATGTTGATGGGCGACTTCCTGACGCTCGTGCAGTACGGCCTCCCGGTGAAGGTGGTCCTCTTCAACAACTCCGCGCTCGGCATGGTCGACCTGGAGATGATGGTCGACGGCCTGCCCCCGCACGGCACCTCCTACCCGCACACCGATTACGCGGCCATCGCCACCGCCGCCGGAGCGCACGGCATCCGGGTCGAGAAGCCCGGGGAGGTGCGCGACGCCCTGCGTGAAGCCTTCTCCCACGACGGGCCGGCACTGGTCGACGTGGTCACCGACCCCAACGCGCTCGCCGTCCCACCCAAGATCACCTCCGAACAGCTCACCGGCTTCGCCCTGTCCGCGAGCCGCACCGTCCTCACCGGCGGCGTCGGGCGCATGATCCAGCTGGCCCGGGCCAACCTGCGGAATGTTCCGCGCCCTTGAGCGCCCCATGCATTTATGAAGGTGTCGCGACTCCCGATCGCTCCGAGGGAGGACCCGTGCGTTCATCGACATGGTCAGCGCGGCTCGAACGCCCCATGACCGGCTGGGTGTTCCCGGCCCGGGCGTACAAGTTGGCCCGAATCCCGAAGTCAGACGAGTCCACCCACGCTCACGGAATCGCCCAGCCGGACCAGCATCTTGCCGATGTTGCCGCCGCTCAGCAGCGACAGCAGGGCACCCGCCGCGTTGTCCAGGCCGTCGACCACCGTCTCGCGAGCGGTGATCCGGCCCGAACGGAGCCATTCGGCGACGCGGCGCTCGAACTCCGGCCGCAGGTCCTCGTGGTCGCGGACGATGAAGCCGCGCAGGGTCAGCCGCTTGAGGACCGCCTGGATCAACTGGTTGATGTCGGCCGACCGTTGCTCGATGCCGGCTGACCGCCGCTCGCCGCCGAACTGCGACATCATGCCGCACAGGGCGACCCGGCCGCCCGTCCGCAACGCGTGCAGGGCGGCGACGAGCTGCTCCCCGCCGACGTTGTCGAAGTACACGTCGAGACCGTCCGGTGCCAGCCGGGCGAGCGCGTCCCGCACCGGCTCGGCGCGGTAGTCCGCGGCGGCGTCGTAGCCGAACTCCTTCACCAGCAGGGCGCACTTGTCCGGCCCTCCGGCGGTCCCGACGACCCGCTCCGCGCCCAGCAGCCGGGCGAACTGGCCGGCGGCGCTGCCCACGGCCCCGGCCGCCGCCGATACGAAGACGGTGTCCCCGGGACGCAGTTCGGCGATCCGGGCCAGTCCGACGTACGCGGTGAAGCCGGTCTGTCCGAGTAGCCCCAACCAGGTGGGCAGCGGCGCGAGTCGTGGGTCGATGCGACCGGCGCCCTCGGTGTCCGCGGGGTCGAGCACGGCCCAGTCCCGCCAGCCCAGCTGGTGGCGTAGATACGTACCCGGCGGCACAGCGGGGCAGCGGCTCTCCTCCACGATCCCCAGTGCCCGGCCGTCGAGCGGCGAGCCGGGCGTGAAGTTGTGCGTGTAGTGCTTCTCGGTGCTCTCCAGCCGTCCGCGCATGGACGGATCGACGCTCATGTAGAGGTTGCGGACGAGTAGTTGTCCCTCGCCGAGGGACGGGAGCGGGCGTTCCTCGACGGCGAAGTCACCGGGGACCGGTTCTCCGTCGGGGCGCCGCACCAGACAGACCACCCGAGTCGTACGGGGTGTCACCGGGTCACTCCTCCGGTTGCCGGACGCTGCGTCGCTGGGCGAGGCGCCCCACCCAGCCGGCCATCTGGAGGTCGGCGTGGCGCAGTTCGCCCGACTGCCACCGGGCCTGGAAGTCGAAGGTGCCCTGGGCTCCGGTCTTGGGGTCGGTCACCTCGACGAGCCCGTCCTCGGTGAGCCGGTACACATGCCCGGTCAGCGGGTGGATCACTTGCTTGGACATGGGGCTCACTCCTGCACTGTGCGGCGCACGCCGCGCTTGGTCACGGTCACCGGGCCGTCGACCCGGAGCCGGCAGGCGAGCCGGGTCAGGCCGTCCACCGGCTTGCGCAGGGCCTCGATGCCCTCGCGCTCCAGCTGGCCCACGGGCGAGCAGTTCTCGGTGCCCTCCTCGACGGCCACGAAGCAGGTACGGCAGGTGCCTTGGCCGCCGCAGACGGTGGGCCAGCGGTATCCGAGGCGCCGGGCGGCGGTGAACAGGTCCTCGCCGTCGAGCACTTCGAGCTCGACGCCGGAGGGCCTGACCGACACTCGATGGACCGCCACCCGGTGGGTCACTTGTCCATCCACCGGTCGAGTGTCTGGTTGAAGTGGCGGATGCGGCTCTCCTGGTAGTTGGCCAGGGTGATGCCGGGCTTGCGGGTCGCCTTCAGGCCCTGCTGGACGTAGGGGAGGTTCTCGCAGTCCTGGTCGAAGACGGGCCCCAGCACACCGAGTTCGGGGATGTCCGCGAAGAGCATGTCCTCCGGAACCCAGCGGATCTTGGCCGGGGGCGGCATCTCGCCGGGCTGCTTGGGAGCCGACATGAAGATGATCTCGGCGGTGCAGGAGTCGGGGTCGAGGCCGTTGGGCCTGAACCGGTAGATGATGTTGGACTTGGCGCCGCCCCAGGGGTTGAAGTTGGGGAACAGCAAGTAGTTGATGGCGTCCAGCAGTTCGGTGTCGGCGGTCCCTGAGAAGTCCTGGGTCGAGGTGGCCGCCAGTTGTGCGCGCATCCGTTCGGCGAGGACCTGGCGGGCGGTGCCGCCGGGCGGGATCGCGGGCAGTTCATCGCCCTCCTGCATCACCAGGTCACGGCCCTGGGCCGCCGCGTAGAACGCCCGCGAGTCGTAGAACGTCTCCAGTACGTCCTCCTCCGTGACGGAGTCCGCCACGTGAGGGCTGGGGGCGCCCTGGATGTTGATCATCCGGTTCCAGTTGGGCTGGTCCGCCATCACGTCGTACTGGGAGTTGGCGTCGGCGAGCCACGGCAGCATCTGCGGGTGGGTGGCGATCACGTGGAAGGACTCGATGAACGCGTCCTGGGCGACCTTCCAGTTGCAGGGCAGCACCTTGGCGATGTGCAGCGACTTGTAGCGATCCTCCAGCGGCCAGATGTAGTGCTCGTCGAAGGTGCCGCGGTAGCTCTCGAAGGACTCCGCGTACGGGTCCATGTTGATGAAGACGAAGCCGCGCCAGGTGGCCACCTGGGCCTCGGGAAGTGCGAACTTCTCCGGGGTGACGTGCGGGAAGTCCCAGGCGCAGGGCGGGGTCTGCATGGTGCCGTCGAGGTTCCAGGCGAAGCCGTGGAACGAGCAGCGGAACTCGCCGACGTTGCCGCTGCTGGTGCGCAGTTTGCGGCCGCGGTGCAGGCACACGTTGACGTACGCCCGGATCTCGTCGGGGGCGGTTCGCGCGACGATCAGTGAGTCGTCGCCTATCTCGTACACCTCGTGGTCGCCGACCTCGGGAATCTCGCTCTCCAGGCAGGCGAACTGCCACACGCGCCGCCATACCTGCTCCATCTCGCGTTCCGCCCATTCGCGGGAGACGAAGCGCGCGGAGTCGATGTCCTCGCTGCCGATGTAGTCGTTCCTGTCGTGCCGCAGTGCGGTGGGAACGTGACGGCTGTCCTGGTCGAGGTAGTCCTGGACGCTGGGCCCGGGGCATCGAGCACTGCCCAACTCCGACGTTTCGTCCATCATCTCTCCTCCAGCAGAAACTTTAGAGTGAGTGTAGTTAGCAGGTGCGGCTCGGAGCAACACTCGCGACGGCGTTTGCATGCCGTATCGGTCGAGGTCGTCGAGGGAATCTGCCGTCAGGCCGCGAATTTGTGGTGGTCAACCTCTCCCCAAGCCAGCCGGAGCGTGTCACACTCCGACGCACTTGAGGCTGTAGTGCCTCATAAGTTTCTTGGTCCGGGGCGGAGTCCGTTCACCCCGGCCGCAGCGCCGCCAGGTCATCCTGGCGGCCCGCGCCGTACCCCACGACGGCGGTTCACGCAGCCCTTTCCATCTCCATGCGTGCCGTCCCGCCCGGACGGCACCGGAATCCGCCTGAACAGAGCCGACCGCCGCGGACGTGCGAGCGACGCGGGCCCGCGGCAGTGCAGGCACCACACCACGGGAGTACTCAACGATGAGTTCCACACCCGGTCGCGCGGTCCGCCGCGCCCTCACCGCGATCGTCCCTGTCACCGCCCTGCTCGCCCTTACGGCGTGCGGCGGCGACACGACTCCGGCCGCCGACGCGTCGCAGGCGGCCGCGGCCGCGGCCGACAGCCCCGGCCTGGCGGAGGCCCGTGCGGCCGCGGAGAAGTACTCCGAGCGCCCGACCCGGATCCCCGTCACCAAGCCGGTGGGCAAGGACATCCCCACGGGCAAGAAGATCGACTTCATCCTCTGCGGCGTCCAGTCCTGCAAGGACCTCGCCGACTTCTTCACGGCCGGCGCGAAGGAACTCGGCTGGACGGTGAAGCAGATCGCCACGCAGGGCACCCCGGAATCCGTCCAGGCCGCCTACGAGCAGGCCCTGCGCGACAAGCCGGACGCCGTCGTCGCCTCGGGCTTCCCACGTGCCGTCTACGCCAAGCAGCTGGCGCAGCTGAAGGCGGCCGACATCCCCGTCATCCAGTCCAACGCCGACGACGTGGTGGGCGACGGCATCTCCCTGCTGAAGAACGGACCGATGGATGTCGGCGTCCAGGGCGAGATGATCGCCTCGTGGGTGGTGTCGGACAGTAGCGCCAAGGCCAATGCCGTGTACTTCGACCTGCCGGCGTACACGATCCTCAAGCCCGTCAAAATGGCGTTCGCGGCCAAGTACAAGGAATGGTGCGAGGGCTGTGCGCTCGACACCGTCGACGTGCCGATCACGTCGGTCGGCAAGGACATGCCGGACCGCGTGGTCTCGTACCTCAGGTCGCACCCGAAGGTGACCCACGTCGTCTTCTCCCTGGGCCTGCTCAATGTGGGCGTCCCGGCCGCGCTGAAGGCCGCGGGCATCACGGGCAAGCACATCATCGTCAACGTCGGTGACGCGCAGAGCTACCAGTACATCCAGGGCGGCCAGACCGACGGCGCGATGGCACTGAACTCCCACGAAACGGCATGGATCCAGGTCGACGCGCTGGCCCGCCACTTCACCGGCCAGTCCATGGCCGTGGACCAGAAGGCGCTGCTGCCCAACATGCTGGTCACCAAGGACAACCTCCCGTCCGCCGACGGCGACTTCCCGCTCGTCGAGGACTACCAGGCGCAGTTCAAGGCGCTCTGGGGCCTGAGCTGACATGCCGGGAAGAGGAGCGGTGCACGCACATACGTCGCACGGGCCGGCCGGGACGGACGAGGTGAACGAGGTGGACCGGCCGGTGCTGCGGGTGTCCGGGCTGTCGAAGCGATTCGGCGGAACCCAGGCGCTCAACGAGGTGGACATCGAGGTCGCCCCAGGGGAGATACACGCCCTGATCGGGCCCAACGGCTCCGGCAAGTCCACCCTCATCAAGATCCTCGCGGGATACCACCACGCCGAGCCGGGAGCGGTCGCCGAACTCGACGGCGAGCCGTTCGACCTGGGCCACGTCACCGCTTCCCGGCACGACCGGCTCCGCTTCGTCCACCAGGAGCTGGGCCTGGTGGGGGAGTTGAGCGCCACGGACAATCTCGCGCTCAGCCGTGGCTTCGCCCGTACGGCCTTCGGCAACATCCGCTGGTCGGAGATGGAGCGACGGACGACCGCGCTGGTGGAACGGTTCGGCCTCGGCATCGACGTACGCCGCCCACTGGCCCAGGCCTCTCCCGTCCAGCGCGCGGTGGTGGCCATCGCCGCCGCGCTGCAGGGCTGGGAGGGCCGGCGCGGTGTCCTGGTACTCGACGAACCGACCGCCGTACTGCCGCCCGGCGAGGTGGCCCGGCTCTTCGACATCGTGCGGGAGATCCGCGACGCCGGTGCCGGAGTCCTGTACGTCTCGCACCGGATGGACGAGATATTCGCGCTCGCCGACCGGGTGACCGTGATCCGCGGCGGGCGACGAATCGCCACCCTTCCCGTCGCCGACCTCACCCCGCGCTCGCTGGCGGAGCTGATGGCGGGCGAGGAGAGCGAGGAGATGACCGACCACCGGGCGGTGTCGCCCTCCGGTCCCTCCGAGGCCGTACTGGAGGTCCGCGACCTGTGGGCCGGCCCTCTGCGCGGAGTCGGTTTCGACCTGGCCCGGGGCGAGCGGCTGGGCATCACCGGCCTCGTCGGCTCCGGTCACGAGGTGGTGCCGTACGCGGTGTGCGGCGCCCATACCGGACCGGTGCGTGGCAGGCTGCGCTTGCCGGAGCGCTCCGAGCGGTGGGTCGACGTGCGCGACGCCGGCGGTCTTCGCCTCCCCCTGGTCCCCGCGGACCGGGCGGGCGAGGGAGTGATCGGCGACTTCTCGGTCGGGGAGAACCTCACCCTTCCCCTCCTCGACAGGCTCCGCGCCCGCGTCGGCCGGCTGCACCGAGGACGGGAGGGCGCGCTCGCGGAGGAGTGGATCGAGCGGGTCGGGGTGCGCACGGCAGGCCGCGGGGCCCCGATCACCACCCTGAGCGGCGGCAACCAGCAGAAGGTCGTGATGGCCCGCTGTCTGGCCCAGCGACCACCGGTACTGGTGCTGTGCGAACCCACGGCCGGCGTGGACATCGGCACCCGCCTGCAGCTGTACGACCTGATCGGGCGTCAGGCCGACGAGGGCATGGGCGTCATCGTCTCCTCGTCCGACACGCAGGACCTGCTCGCGCTGTGCACCCGGGTCCTGGTGGTGAGGAACGGCCGGATCGTACGGGAGATCAGTGGCCGGGACATCACCGAGCCCGCGCTCGTCCATGCCATGGAAGGAACAGATGAGAGGAACAGAGTGACATGACATCCACCCCGACCCGGGCCGCGGAACTCCGGCCGGCCGACCAGCCGGAACGACCGGACAGGCCCGCGCCCGCCCTGAGCGCGTTGTTCCGGCGGGCAGCGGCCGCCCTGTCGTTCCGGAACATCGGCGCCGTCTACGTGTGGCTGGTCATCGTCCTGCTCTTCTCCGTCTGGGCGCCGGACACGTTCCCGACCGTCATCACGGTCAAGCAGGTGCTGAACGGCAACGCCGTGGCAGGCCTGGTGGCGCTCAGCGTCGTACCGCCGCTGGCCGCGCGCGTCTTCGACCTGTCGGTCGCCTTCACCATGTCTCTCACCAGCGTGCTGACCGCCTACTTCATGGTCTCCACGGGCCTCGGTCCCGGCACCGCGATCGCCCTGGCGATGACCGCCGCGCTGATGATCGGGGTGGTCAACGGAATCGTGGTGGTGGTCCTGCGGGTCGACTCGTTCATCGCCACCCTGGCCACCGGCGCGCTGATCCAGTCCGTGATCACCATGGTCACGAAGGACAGCTCAATCACCGGTGTTCAGCTGCTGGACAAGCCGTTCGCCAGTCTGGCCCAGCTGGACGCGGGCGGCATCACGCTGCCGGTGCTCTATCTGCTGCTCGCCGCGGCGGCCATCTGGTTCCTGCTGGAACACACCGCCACCGGACGCCGGTTGTACGCGACCGGCTTCAACGCCGACGCGGCACGCCTGCAAGGAGTACGCACCGACCGGCTGCGCTTCCTGACCCTGGTGGCGTCCGCGCTGCTCTCCGGTTTCGCCGGGATCGTGTTCGCGTCCGCGGTGGGATCCGGGTCGCCGACCGCGGGCACGCCGTACCTGCTGTCGGCCTACGCGGCTGCCTTCGTCGGGGCGACCCAGCTGCGCGCGGGCCGCTTCAACGCCTGGGGCACCGTGCTCGCGGTGCTGCTGCTCGGCACCGGCATCACCGGGCTCGGGCTCGCCACCAGCGCGCAGTGGGCCGCGAGCCTGTTCACCGGCTCGGTCCTCATCGTCGCGCTGGTGCTCACGGGTGGGCGGATCGCGCTACCGGCGGTTCTGCGCCGCCGGAAGTCGCCGCCCGTCGAGCCTGTAGCCAGCCCTGACAAGGAGGTCTGACGATGAAAGCGGTTCAGTACCGGGCGGTGGGCAGCGCGCCCGAGGTCGTCGAGATTCCGGTGCCCGAACCGGGCCCGGGCCAGGTCCTGCTGAAGGTGACGGCGGCGGGGTTGTGCCATTCCGACCTGGCGGTCATGGGCTGGCCCGAGGAACAGTTCCCCTATCCGCTGCCGCTGACGCTCGGTCACGAGGGCGCCGGCACGGTCGCGGCTGTGGGCAGCGGTGTCACCGGAGTGGCTGAGGGCGACGAAGTGGCGGTGTACGGCCCATGGGGCTGCGGCCGCTGCCGCAAGTGCGCCGAGGGCAAGGAGAACTGCTGTCCGCATGCGGCCGGGCTCGGCATCATGCCACCCGGACTCGGCTCTCCCGGCGCCCTGGCGGAGTACATGGTGGTGGACTCACCCCGCCACCTGGTGCCGCTGCATGGACTGGACCCGGCGCAGGCAGCACCCCTCACCGACGCCGGGCTGACGCCGTATCACGCGATCCGGAAGTCGCTGCCCAAGCTGGTGCCGGGCAGCACGGCGGTGGTGATCGGCGTCGGCGGGCTGGGCCACCTCGCCGTACAGCTACTGCGCGCGCTGACTCCCGCCCGGGTCCTCGCCCTCGACGTGAGCAAGGAGAAGCTTGAGCTCGCGCGGACCGTCGGCGCCCACGAGACGCTGCTCTCCGACGGCGAGGCGGCGGCACGCATCCGGGAACTCACCGGTGGGGTGGGAGCGGAGGCGGTACTGGACTTTGTGGGAGTCGAGGCGACCTTGGCGGTGGCCGCCGCGTCAGTGGCGGTGGAGGGCGATGTGACCGTCGTCGGCATCGGCGGAGGCACGCTGGCGGTCGGCTTCGGGGGCGGCCTGCCGTTCGAGGTGTCCGCCTCGGCCCCTTACTGGGGCAGCCGCGTGGAGCTCATGGAGGTCGTCGAGCTGGCACGCCAGGGTCTCGTCTCCTCCCACGTCGAGACGTTCTCGATCGAGGACGCTCCGGTGGCGTACGAGCGGCTGCATGCGGGGGAGATCACCGGCCGGGCGGTTGTGCTGCCGCACGGGTGAGCCGGGACACGAGCCTGGGGCTCCGCCCCAGGCTCCGTCGGGGTGTGTTGTCGGGTGCGGGTCCGCTGTGGCTGGTCGCGCAGTTCCCCGCGCCCCTGGGCTGGAAGTGGGGCTGTGCCCCTACTTCCAGCCCGTCCGGCGTTTGAGGACGAGGCCGTTCAGGCCGAAAGGGGGGTCTGGGGGCGCCAGCCCCAGGGATGGGACGGGTAGGGGCGGCGGGGGCGAAAACCCTCGGGTACCACCCCGGTTCGCTCAGCCGCCCACAGGGCTCCCCGCCCCCACGACCCTCTCCACGCACCGCCGCAGTACGGTCAGGAACTCCGTCGTCTCCCACGGCCCCCGATCCACCCGCCCGGTGTCGTCCACGCCGAGATCCTGCACGTCGTAGCGCCCCCGGCAATGACCGAGCGTGAAGTAGCACACCTCGCCGAAGCCGTGCCGCCTCAGATACAGCACAGGCCGGGGCGCGTCGTCGAGTGCCACCGTGTCGCCCTCGGCGAAACCGCGGCACGGCCCCGAGTACTCGGCGTGCAGCAGCACCTCCAACTCCCCGTGCAGCTCACAGACGTACAGCTCGTCAGTGACCATGAACGGGTCGATCCCGGCGACCAGCGGGTGGTCGGGCCGGGTCACCAGTACCTTGTACGGCTCGATCGGCGGGTGGGCGATGAACTGGCTGCCGAGCACCTCGGCGAGTTGCCCGAGCAGCCGCGGTGTGGTGAACACCCGCGGGCCGCCGCGGGCCGGCTCCTCGATCACCGAGTTGGTGCCGTGCAGGGCGAGCCACCGCCCGCCCCGCTCGACGAACCGAGCCAGCGCGGCCCGCTCGGCCGGGCGGGGCCGGACATCACAGGTGTAGGTGACCACCAGGTCGGCCTTCTCCAGCGCGGCGACGCAGTCGTAGTCCTGGTAGACCGTGGTGCGTACCTGCGGATGGTCACCGAGCAGTTCCAGCAGCCGAAGCCGCGCGTAGTCGAAGTCGTGCCACCTGCCACCGCAGACCAGTACGGCGTCCAGCCGGCCGGCCGGGCCCGCCACGGCTCAGTACTGGACGCGGGTCAACAGCCCGCCGTCCACCACGAGGTTGACGCCGACGCAGAAGGAGCCGGTCCGCCCGAGCAGGAACGCCACCGCCGCGGCAATGTCCTCGGCGGTGCCGTAGCGGCCGATCGGCAGCTTGGCGAGCACCTCCTCGTACACCTCGGGGCGACTGGTGCGGATGGTCTCCCAGGCGCCGCCGGGGAAGTCGATGGGGCCGGGGGAGACGGTGTTGACGCGGATGCCCTTGGGTGCCAGGGAGTGGGCCAGGGCGGAGGCGTGTTGGACGACGGCGGCCTTGAGGGCGGAGTAGGAGTTGGCTCCGGCGGGGCGGGCGGTGTCGGAGGCGTTGGTGGTGCCGATGGCCACCACGGCGGCCCGGTCGGACGCCTCGAGGTAGGGGAGTGCCGCTTCGACCAGTCCGGCGAAGGGGATCAGGTCGCCGCGCAGGCTGGCCTCCCAGGACTCGGGGCCCTTGACGTTGCCCGCCGACACGTTGGACACCAGCAGGTCCAGGCCGCCGAGTTCGGCGGCCGCCCGCTCCACGAAGCCCGCGAGCGCGGCCGGGTCGGTGACATCGACCGGCTCGGCGAACACCGTCGCCCCTTCGCCGCGCAATTCGGCGGCGGCCTTCGCCAGCGCCTCCTCGCCCCGGGCGCACAGCGCCAGCGCGCAGCCCTCGGCGGCGAGGGTTCCGGCAATGGCTCGGCCGATACCCCGGCTCGCACCGGTCACCAGCGCATTCGCACCTGTCAGTCCCAGATCCATCGATGTCACTCCTCGGTTGTTGCGGGTGTCGTGTCGTGTTGGGGGGCGTCATCCCGCCCAGGGCTCAATTGCCGGACAGTTCGGAGAACGGCACCCGGTCCACCCGCGGTTCGCCCGGCAGCTTCAGCACGCGCTCGCCGATCAGGTTGCGCTGGATCTGGTCGGTGCCGCCGGCCAGCCGGTAGCCGGGGGCGCCGAGCAGGTGCTGGGTCCAGGCGAACGTGCCGGGCTCTCCGGTGTCGGCGCTGATCCGGGCACCCATCAGCTCGGCTGCGGCCTGCCCGGTACGGGTGAGCAGGTCGGATGCCATCAGCTTGGTCAGCGACGCCTCCGGGCCCGGCCGGCCGCCGGCGGCGCTCGCCCTGGCGACCCGGTCCACGGTGGCCGTGCGCAGCGCGGCGCGGATGTACAGATCGGCGAGGCGCTGGCGGACCAGCGGGTCCCCGGTGCGGTCGAGTGAGCGCGCGAGGGCGAGAACGTCCGTGAAGGTGCCGCCCTTGCGCCGGTTGCCGGTGCCGGAGGCGGTCCGCTCGAAGGCGAGGGTGGTGGTGGCGACCTCCCAGCCCTGCCCAGGACGTCCGATCCGCAGCCGGTCCGGGATGCGTACGCCGCTGAGGAACACCTCGTTGAACGAGGCGCCGCCGCTCATCTGGCGGATGGGGCGTATCTCCACACCGGGTGCGTCCATCGGCACCAGGAAGGCGGTGATGCCCGCCTGTTTGACGACGTCCGGGTCGGTCCTGGCCAGCAGCAGACCGTAGTCCGCGAACTGGGCTCCCGAGGTCCACACCTTCTGACCGTCGATCACCCAGTCTCCCCCCTCCTCCTGCCGGGCGCGGGTGCGCAGGGCGGCGAGGTCGGATCCGGCACCGGGCTCGCTGAAGAGCTGGCAGGCCAGCAGGTCCGTACGCAGGAAAGCCTGTGCGTAGACGTCGCACTGTTCGGCTGTCCCGAACAGGGAGACGGCCATGCCGACCAGCCGGACCGTGACGCTGATCAGTTCGGTCGACGGCGGTACCTGGAACACCGCCTCCTCCTGCGCGAAGGCCATCGCGTGGGCGGCGCTCAGGCCGGCGCCACCGTTGGCCCGGGGGAGCGTCAGGGCCTGGTATCCGGCGTCGAAGCGGGCGCGCTGGTAGGCGCGGCAGCGCTCGAGGAGCAGCCGCTCCTCGTCGTCGGGAAGATTGTGGAACACGGCGAGATCGGGGGTGTCATCGGTGGACTCCGGCTCACGGGCCGGTTCGAGCACGGTGGCCAGCCACTGCCCGACCTGTGTGCGCCACGTGTCCACATCCGGCTGGGACATGGGTCCTCCTCAGGACACTTACCAAGACCAACAGTTACCAGACGGCAGATTCAGTAACGGTGGAGAGAAAGAAGCCATCCCATCCGTCGAGCAGGCTCGAATGCCTCCGTCTCGGTCAGAGTGTTCCGCACTTTCTTGATAAACGCTACAGTCTCGGCAACGGCTCTCCCGTGGACACGGGGGAGGACCGAGGAGCCGCCGGAGGAGCCATGCCCCTGCTACCACTCGACCGCCGCGCCCAGGAGACACCCGACGAGCCCGCCTTGGTGGACGACGGGGAGGTGTTGTCCTGGTCCCAGCTCGCCGACCAGGTCTCGCGGGCGGCGGCACGTCTGCTGGAGATCGCGCCCGGTCCCGACGACCGGGTCGCCGTCCTCGGCGACAACGCCATACCCACCCTCGTGGCCCACCTGGCCGGACTGCGCGCCGGAGTCGGGACCGTGGCCACCTCCCGACAGCTGATGGTGGGCGAACTCGTCGACCAGATCATCGACGCGGGCGCGACGGGGATCATCTCCGGACCCGCCGGCGCGGTCGCCGCCCTGGAGGCCGCCCGCGAACTGGGCCTGCCGATCGTGATGCACGGAACCCCGGCGATCGGGCACGCCTTCGACTGGGACCTGTGGCTGGCGGCGGCGCCCGCCGAGCGGACTCTCCCCAAGGACCGAGCCGCCCGGCCGCCCCTCGTCTACACCTCGGGAACCACCGGCCGGGCACGCGGCACCGAGGTGCGCTGGGTGAACGGTCCGGTCGCCGACAGCTCCGCCTACCTGACAGCGATGGCCGCCCGGCCGAGTTTCCCGCCCGGGCCGCACCTCGTGTGCGGCCCGCTCCAGCACAACGCGCCGCTGACCTCGCTGCGGCATCTGGTGGCCGGTCAGCAGGTGGTCGTCCTCGGCAAATTCGACACGGAGACGTTCCTGCGCCGCGTCGACGAGTGGCGGGTCACTTCCACGGTGATGGTGCCCACACACTTCCAACGCCTGCTCGCGCTGCCGGAAGAGGTACGTACCCGATACGACGTCTCCAGCCTTCTCCAGGTCTCCCACACCGGGTCCGCCTGCCCGCCGGAGATGAAGCGAGCCATGATCGAGTGGTTCGGTCCGGTGCTGACCGAGTCGTACGGCGCCAGCGAGGCTGGCACCGTGGCACGCATCAGCAGCACCGAGTGGCTGGCGCACCCGGGTTCGGTCGGGCGGGTCCAGCCCCCGTTCGAGGTCCTGGTGACCGACGAAGACGGCCACCCGCTGCCGCCCGGCGAACTCGGACTGCTGGCGTTCCAGGCACCCGAGGGCAGGGGAGTGCGCTACCACGCGGACCCGGACAAGACCAAGGCCGCGTACGTGTCGCCGGGCGTTTTCACGCTGGGCGACATCGGCTACGTCGACGCGAGCGGCTACATCTTCATCACCGACCGGGCCGCCGACGTCGTGGTCTCCGGCGGAGTCAATCTGTACCCGGCCGAGAGCGAGGCGGTGCTGCGCGGACACCCGGCGGTCGCCGAGGTCGCGGTCATCGGCGTGCCCGACCCGGACTTCGGCGAGTCGCTGCGCGCGCTGGTCGTGACCGCCGGGGACGAGCCGTCGGCCGAGGAACTGGACCGGTTCTGCCGCGACCGGCTGGCCGCGTACAAGTGCCCGAAGTCGTACGAGTTCGTCCCTGACCTCCTGCGCAACGCGATGGGCAAGCTCGACAAACGCGCGATGCGCCGCCCCTACTGGAGCTCCGAGCGGACCATCGCCGGCTGAGCCGGACCGACCGACCACACCAGGTCCTCCTGGACCGCCTCACATCCGGGAACCATCCACCTGGGGACCACCCCCCAAGGCCCCCCAGGGACCACTCCCCAGGACCACCCACTTAGGGACGATCAATGACCGAACTCCTCCTCATCCGGCACGGCCTTCCCCTGGGGGGCGTGTACGACCCGGGGCTGTCGCCGGAGGGCGCCGCCCAGGCCGAGCGCCTCGCCGCCTGGCTCGTGCACGAGGACATCGACGCCCTCTACGTCAGCCCGTTCCAGCGGGCTCGCGAGACAGCGGCGCCGCTGGAGCGGCTCACCGGGATGACCGCCACGGTCCTGGACGACCTGCGCGAGTGGGACACCGACGTCTCGCACCCCTACACGCCGCCGGAGCAGATCCGCGCGGACGATCCCCGGTCGGTGGCGCTCGCCGAGGGACGGTACGAGGACTTCGTGCCCGATCTCGACTGGGACGCCTTCCGGGAGCGGGCGGCCCGGGCCATGGACACCATCCTTGACGCCCACCCCGGCGGGCGGGTCGCGGCGGTCTGCCACGGCGGCATCACCAACACCTATCTGGCGACCGTGCTCGGCCTGTCCCGCATGTTCTGGTTCCACCCTGGCTACACCTCGGTCAGCCGGGTGCGGCGGCTGCCGGGTGGACGCATCGTCCTGCACTCGGTGAACGAGACGGCCCACATGGTCGCCGAGCGCGCCGGCGACGCCGTCAACGCTGCCGCCTGACCTGCCCACATCCACTTCAGGAGGTACCGGCCGTGCCCGGATCCGTGATCGTCGCCGGAGCCAGAACGCCCATCGGCAAGCTGATGGGCGCCCTGAGCACCTTGTCCGCACCCGACCTCGGTGCCCACGCCATCAGCGCCGCACTCGCCGCCGTGCACCTGGACCCGGCCGCGGTCGAGGCCGTCGTGATGGGCCATGTCGTCCAGGCCGGGGCCGGTCCCAACCCGGCGCGGCAGGCCGCCGTCGCCGCCGGCGTTCCGTTCGCCGTACCGGCGAGCACCGTCAACAAGCTCTGCCTGTCCGGTCTGCACGCCATCGCCCTCGCCGACCTCATGATCACCTCTGGGCGCCACGAGGTGGTCGTCGCGGGCGGCATGGAGTCCATGTCGGGCGCCCCGCACCTGCTGCGCGGAGCCCGTACCGGCTGGAAGTACGGCACGGCCGCGGCCGAGGACGCCCTCGACCGTGACGCGCTCACCTGCGCCTTCGACGGAATCTCCATGGGAGCGGCCACCGAGCGGTACCAGCAGCCGTTCGGCTTCACCCGCGAGGAGCAGGACGAGTACAGCGCGCGGTCGCACCAACGGGCCCTGCACGCCCAGGAGTCCGGCGCGCTGGCCGCGGAGATCACCCCGGTCACGGTGGTCGGACGCCGGAGCGAGACGGTGGTGGAGGCCGACGAGGGCATACGGCCGGGGACCACCGCGGACAGCCTGGGCCGCCTGAAGCCCGCCTTCTCCGCCGCGGGCACCATCACCGCGGGCAACTCCTCGCAACTGTCCGACGGCGCCGCGGCCGTCGTCGTGATGAGCGCCGAACGCGCCCGCCGGGAGGGCCTGACCCCGCTCGCGGAGATCGGCGCCTACGGCACCGTAGCGGGCCCGGACCCCTCCCTCCTCGTCCAGCCGGCCGGCGCGATCGGCGACGCCCTTGCACGGAACGGCCGGCTGAAGGCCGCCGACCTCGACCTGTTCGAGATCAACGAGGCGTTCGCCGGTGTGGCCCTGGCCTCCATGCGGGAGCTGGGCGTCCCCCTGGACAAGGTGAACGTCAACGGTGGCGCGATCGCCTTCGGACACCCCGTCGGCATGACCGGCACCCGGCTGGTACTGACCCTCGCGGCGGAACTGCGCCGCCGCGGCGGCGGTACCGGGGCGGCCGCCCTGTGCGGGGGCGGCGGCCAGGGTGACGCCCTGCTGCTCCACGTACCACCGCAAGCCTGACGCCGAACCCGCTTCCCGGCCTGCTGCCCGCCGCTACCCGCATCCCGTCCGTATCCCCACACCCGTACGAGACCAGGTTGATCCACCATGACAGACCAGCTGCCCGCGGACGAGGCGATCCTCGTCGTGGCGACCCGGACCCGCGTGGCCGACGGCGTCGTCTCCCTCACCCTGCGCCACCCGGACGGCAAGCCGCTCCCCACCTGGGCTCCGGGCGCGCACATCGACCTGCTCATGGGCGCCGACCTGGTCCGCCAGTACTCGCTGTGCGGCGACCCCGCGGATCAGGATGTCTGGCGGATCGCCGTCCTGCGCGAGACGCAGGGCCGCGGGGGTTCCGCGTACGTCCACGGATTCCTCCCGGAGGGTGGCACCGTGCGCGTCCGCGGGCCGCGGAACAACTTTCCGCTGCGGCCGGCGGCACGCCAGCTGTTCATCGCCGGCGGTGTCGGCATCACACCGATCCTGCCGATGATCGAGGCCGCCGAAGCCGCGGGGGCCGACTGGCGGTTGCTGTACGGCGGCCGCACCCGCACCTCCATGGCGTTCCTGGACCGCCTCGCGCCCTACGGTGACCGCGTGCTCGTCCGGCCGCAGGACGAGCACGGCCTGCTGGACCTCGCCTCCTTCCTCGGCTCGCCCGAAGAAGGCACCCTGGTGCACGCCTGCGGCCCCGAACCCCTGCTGCTGGCGGCGCAGGAACAGTGCGCCGGCTGGCCGCCGGGCACGCTGGGCGTCGAGCGGTTCGCCCCGGTGCGGGCAGCCGAAGTCCGCCCCGCCGAGGCCTTCGAGGTGGTGCTCGCCCGCGCCGGGCTCACTCTCACCGTGGCGCCCGACCGCTCGGTGCTCGAAACCGTGGAGGAGGCCGGCGTCGATGTGGACTCCTCCTGCCGCGAAGGCACCTGTGGCACCTGCGAGACGGACGTACTCGACGGCACGCCCGATCACCGGGACTCGCTGCTGAGCGAGGACGAGCGGGCCGCCGGCGACACCATGTTCATCTGCGTCTCCCGCTCGTGCGGGCCCCGGCTGGTCCTCGACCTGTGACCGGCCGTCCCGCCCGGCCTCGAGTCACATCGGGCGAATCTGTCACATCGGCAAACGACAACCGCTGAAGGCTCCTTCACCTTCGCATCCAGCCGCCTCCCTCCGGTGGCGGCCCAGTCGGCTCTACCGGGAATCGTCTCCGGGGGATCGGTACGTCAGGCCCAACCTCGGGTGGAACAGGGTGGCGGTCGAGGGACTGTTCGCCAAGGCGCTGACCGCGCTGAGGCCTGGCCACCGCGCGCTGCTGGTCGGCTCCGGCGACGAGGCCAATGTGGCGGCTCTCGCCGAGCTGTGGTTCGCCGGTGGGGCGGACGAGGCGCGCAGCTTCGTCTGTCTGAGCGGCGGGATCGGCGTCGGTGGCGCCTGGTGGTGGGCGGTCCACTGCTGCGCGGAGCCCACGGGTTCGCGGAGTACGCCCTGTTGAAGGCGGTCGGCATCGACGACGCGGCCGGAATCGACGATGCGGCAGGGACACCGGGCGTGGCCGAGCTCGAGCGCCGGGCCCGGCGCGGCGACGAACGCGCTCTGAAGGCCATGGAGGAGGCCGGGCAGAAGCTGGGGCTCGTGCTGTCCGGTGCGGTCAACCCGGGGGAGAGCGCCGCGCGCTGCGAGAAACGCGTTCCCTCACCAGCAAGCGCTCCCCTTCCCCGGACGCGCCAAGCACTCCCAGGGGCGAGCATTCCTAGACGCAGGATGGGCACAGCCCGCGGTAGGTGACCTCCACCTCGGACACCATGAAGCCGAACCGCTCCTCCGCCGGGAGGTCGGTCAGTGGATTGCCGGTCGGGTGGACGTCGCGGATGGTGCCGCAGTTGGAGCACACCAGGTGCTGGTGCGGGTGGTGTGCGTTGGGGTCGTAGCGCTTGGCCCGGCCGTCCGTGGAGACCTCGATGACCTCACCGAGGGAGACCAGTTCGCCCAGGGCGTTGTAGACGGTCGCCCGGGAGATCTCGGGCAGTCGCTGTACCGCGCGGGCGTGCACCTCGTCGGCTGTGAGATGCACGTGCTCGCCGTCGAGGACCTCCGCAACGACACGCCGCTGGGAGGTCATCCGCCAGCCACGCCCGCGCAGTCGCTCCAGCAGGTCACTCATATCGGTTCACCTATTCAGGTTCGGTGGGATGCCCGGAGTTTACAGTGGGACGTCCGGGGTCCGATTGGATATGGGTTTGGCGCGCTTATTGACTTGGACTCGGTCCATCGTAGGATCGGTTCCGGCGAGAGCCAAGGGACAGGAAGATTCCAGTAGGGCAGGAGACAGAGACGGACGGGACCACCGCCGGGGAGCTGTGCGGTGCCGGCCTGCGGGTGACGGCCGCCCGCGTCGCGCTGCGCGACGCCGTTCGGGACGGTGACCGCCTCGGCGGTGACCATCTCGGTGTCGAGGCGATCGCCTCCGGGGCGCGCGATCGCGTGGGCCGTGTCTTCCTTCAAGTCGTGCGTGAGGCCCTCCACGCGCCCACCGCGGCTGGGCTCGTACGCCGTATCGAACCGGAGCGACAGCCCGGCCCGATTCGAGGGACGTGTCGGGGACAACCACCGCCTCGTCCTGTGCCGGTCGTGCCGTGTCATCACCGACGTCGAACGCGCGGTCGACGAGTCCCCCTGCCTGACCGTTTCCGACGACCACGGCTTGTCGATCGACAAGGCCGGGGTCATCCACTGGGGTCCCTGCCCCGACTGTTCCACCGCCCGCAATTTTTGAGCACCGTGATCCGCCTGGTCCGGAAGGATTCCCATGACTGAGAACCATGACGCAATCGTCGTAGACGCGAAATCGGAGGGCGGAGGTGGCTGCCCGGTCGTGCACGGGCGGGCCGCGCACCCGACTCAGGGCGGTGGAAACCGCCAGTGGTGGCCGGAGCGGCTCAACCTGAAGATCCTTGCCAAGAACCCCGCCGTGGCCAACCCTCTGGGCGAGGAGTTCGACTACGCGGAGGCGTTCAAGAGCCTTGACCTCCCTGCGGTGAAGCAGGACATCGCGGAGGTGCTGACGACCTCGCAGGACTGGTGGCCGGCCGACTTCGGCCACTACGGCCCGCTCATGATCCGGATGGCGTGGCACAGCGCGGGCACGTACCGGATCAGCGACGGCCGCGGTGGTGGCGGGGCCGGCCAGCAGCGCTTCGCCCCCCTCAACAGCTGGCCGGACAACGGGAACCTGGACAAGGCCCGCCGTCTGCTGTGGCCGGTGAAGAAGAAGTACGGCCAGAACATCTCGTGGGCCGACCTCATGATCCTCGCCGGCAACGTCGCCCTGGAGTCGATGGGCTTCGAGACCTTCGGCTTCGGCGGTGGGCGCCCGGACGTCTGGGAGCCCGACGAGGACGTCTACTGGGGTCCCGAGACCACCTGGCTCGACGACCAGCGCTACACCGGCGACCGTGAGCTGGAGAACCCCCTCGGCGCGGTCCAGATGGGCCTCATCTACGTCAACCCGGAGGGCCCGAACGGCAACCCGGACCCGCTCGCCGCGGCCCGCGACATCCGTGAGACGTTCCGCCGGATGGCGATGAACGACGAGGAGACCGTCGCCCTGATCGCGGGCGGTCACACCTTCGGCAAGACCCACGGCGCGGGCCCGGCGGAGAACGTCGGCCCCGACCCCGAGGCTGCCCCGCTCGAGGAGCAGGGCCTCGGCTGGAGGAACTCCTTCGGCACCGGTAAGGGTGGCGACGCGATCACCAGTGGTCTCGAGGTGACGTGGACCAACACCCCGACGACCTGGGACAACAGCTTCTTCGAGATCCTGTTCGGCTACGAGTGGGAGCTGTTCCAGAGCCCCGCCGGTGCGAACCAGTGGCGGCCGAAGGACGGCGCCGGGGCGGGTATCGTGCCCGACGCCCACGACTCGTCGAAGAGCCACGCCCCGACGATGCTGACGACCGACCTCTCGCTCCGGTTCGACCCGGCCTACGAGCAGATCTCGCGGCGCTTCCTGGAGAACCCGGCCGAGTTCGCGGACGCCTTCGCCCGCGCCTGGTTCAAGCTGACCCACCGCGACATGGGACCGGTCGTGCGCTACCTCGGCCCTGAGGTTCCGGACGAGGTGCTGCCGTGGCAGGACCCGCTGCCCGCGGTGACGCACGAGCTCGTCGACGCCGAGGACATCGCCTCCCTCAAGGGCCAGATCCTCGCTTCGGGCCTGTCGGTGTCCGAGCTCGTGTCCGCCGCGTGGGCGTCGGCCTCGTCCTTCCGCGGCAGCGACAAGCGTGGTGGCGCCAACGGTGCGCGCGTCCGCCTCCAGCCGCAGATCGGGTGGGAAGCCAACGACCCCGACCAGCTGGCGACGGTGCTGCGCACCCTGGAAGGGATCCAGGAGACGTTCAACGCCGCTCAGACCGGCGGCAAGCAGATCTCGCTCGCCGACGTGATCGTGCTCGCCGGTGCCGCGGGCGTCGAGCGGGCCGCCAAGGAGGCCGGCTTCGAGGTCGAGGTCCCCTTCACGCCGGGCCGGGTGGACGCGTCGCAGGAGCAGACGGACGTGGAGTCGTTCGCCGCGCTCGAGCCGACCGCGGACGGGTTCCGCAACTACCTCGGGAAGGGCAACCGGCTGCCGGCCGAGTACCTGCTGCTCGACAAGGCGAACCTGCTGACCCTGAGCGCCCCCGAGATGACGGTCCTCGTCGGTGGTCTCCGCGTGCTGGGCGCGAACCACCAGCAGTCGCAGCTCGGCGTCCTCACCACGACCCCCGGATCGCTGACCAACGACTTCTTCGTCAACCTGCTCGACATGGGCACGACGTGGAAGGCGACGTCCGAGGACGCGAACACGTTCGAGGGGCGCGACGCCGCCACGGGCGAGATCAAGTGGGCCGGCAGCCGTGCCGACCTCGTCTTCGGGTCGAACTCCGAGCTGCGCGCGCTCGCGGAGGTCTACGCGAGCGACGACGCGAAGGAGAAGTTCGTGAAGGACTTCGTCGCGGCGTGGGACAAGGTGATGAACCTGGACCGGTTCGACCTCGTCTGATCATGACGTCCAGGTCGGCCCTGAGTGGGCCGACCTGGACGTCTTTCGTCCGGAGGATCTCGCCGGCCTCCGGACGGCACCGCGGGCGCGGTCTCCGGAACGTGACATCGGCCCTGTCGACCAACCAGGCAACCGGCGTCGCCCACGGGACCCAGGCAGGCCGTACGCCTCTTCCCACTGCGCGGCCTCGCCCCGGCGACCGAGCAATCCCCATTAGGTTTCATGGAGCGGTTCCGCCCAGGACGGGCTTCAACCGAGACCGAGGGTTGGGCAGTTCGCCCGGCACAGGCCCCGAAGACCGCCGCACCGCGGTCGCGTGCGTTGCGGACGGCGAGCGCGGTGCGTGTGCTTCGGGCACGCCGTGGACGAGGTGGCAGAACCGCTCGGGCGGGAGCTGAGTGGTCCACAGGTCTGCCGAAGGCCGTCACGTACATGGACCAGTGACCCTCGAAGGTCACGACCAGATCCCCCAGCCGGGCGTACCCCGGCGCCGGACGGACGCCCAGGTTCAGCACGACCGGAGCCGCGCCGAGTCGGCAGGAAGGCCGCCGGCCGAGGGCGTCGTCGGCGGCCGTGATGTCGGAGCGCTGCCCAGGACACCTCACCCGAGCGGGCGGATCCATCACTGACCTCCTCGATCCCCCCGGAACCCCGCGACGCGCGCAGGCGCCCGCACCAGATCGCGGACCGGGACGGCCTGCCCGCCGCCGATGTTGAGGACGGGCGGCAAGGGGCCGGGGGCAAGCCGCCGCCCAGAGCGTCGCCCGCTACGTCGCATACGTCCACGAAGGCGCGGTACGCCGACAGGTCACCCAGCCGGTTGACCGCGTCCGGGTCCCTGCCGGTCTGACGCAGCAGCGTCGTGCGGCTCGGCCCACGCGCCGTCGGCGGTGTCCCTCGTGCGACGCGGTTCGTCCGCCCCGCGATCCGGCCCGGCCCTCCGGGGCCCCGGGACCACAGGATTGCCCAGGTGAATCCCGGGACGAGATTGCGCATGCTGTGGTCAGGCTCCCTTGACCAGCCGGACGGAGCGGATGTGGAGCGGCGCGGTCCGTCGAGCCGCGGTGTCAGTGGTTTAGACCGCGACGACGGCTTGGCGTGTGATCGATTTCAGGTAACCCGTACTCGTACCCGGGCATAGGAGCGCAGGTCGCGACCGGTCCGCCCGGCCCGTGCGAGCCGGCCGCCGTCGTGGCGCCGAGGTTGGCGGGCCCGGTACCCGGGCACGGAGCGCCGCCGACGGCTGTGGCCAGGCTGCGGTAACCGCACCGCGAGGGTGACCGCCGTGCCGGGCGCACGGGCGGCGGGTGTGTGATGCCGAGTATGTGATCTTTTGGAAGTTACCTGAAGGTATGGCGTGACTTCTCATGTAGGCGCCAGTAGAACCCGTTTCACTCAATGGAGAGTGAGGAGCTGCGCATGAGTGGTGATTCCCCACGTGAGGTAGGCCTGAGGGGCTTATCACGCCGAAGATTCATAACTGGAACTGGTTCTCTTCTTGGAGCGACTGCGCTCGCCGGGCACGTCACCCAGGCCCACGCGGCACCCGCGGCCGCACCGATCGAACCCGGAGCACACGTGCCCGCTCTGGTGATCGGCACCGGATACGGCGGCTCGGTGGCCGCTCTGCGCCTGGCCCGGGCGGGCCTCGACGTCCACATGGTCGAGATGGGCATGGCCTGGGACACCCTCGGATCGGACGGCAAGATCTTCGCCAACACGAGGACCCCCGACTACCGGTCCTACTGGCTGCGCACCAGGACGAAGCAGCCTCTCAGCAACTTCCTCGGCTTCCCGCTGGACAAGGACGTTCCGCGCTACACCGGGATCCTGGACGCCGAGGAGATGGGCGGCATCATCGTCTACCAGGGCCGCGGCGTCGGCGGCGGCTCGCTGGTCAACGGGGGCATGGCGGTCACCCCCAGGCGTGAGAACTTCGGCGCCGTCCTGCCGTCGGTCGACGCCGACGAGATGTACGACGTCTACTACCCGCGCGCCAACGCGGGTCTCGGAGTCGGCACGGTCGACCCGACGTGGTTCGAGACCGCCGACTGCTACCAGTACGCCCGAGTGGGCCGTAAGCACGCCGAGCGTTCCGGCTTCCCGTTCGTCTTCGTCCCCGACGTGTACGACTGGGACTACATGGAGCGGGAGGCCGCCGGAACCGTACCCAAGTCGGCGCTCGCGGGCGAGATCCTCTACGGCAACAACTACGGCAAGAAGTCCCTGCGGCAGACCTACCTCGCCCAGGCCGAGGCGACCGGCAGAGTCTCCATCTCACCCCTGCACAAGGTCACTTCGGTCACCCCGGCGGCCGGTGGCGGCTACACGGTCGTCATCGACCAGATCGACACCGGTGGCAACACCACCGCCACCAAGACCGTCACCGCGGACAGGGTGTTCTTCGCGGCCGGCAGCGTCGGCACCAGCAAGCTCCTGGTCAGGCTCAAGGCCACCGGCGCGCTGCCGGGCCTCAACAGCGAGGTCGGCAAGGGCTGGGGCGACAACGGCAACGTGATGTGCGGCCGCGCCAACCACATGTGGGACGCCACCGGCGCCCTGCAGTCCTCCATCCCGTGCTCCGGCATCGACAACTGGGCCGCGGGCGGCGCGTTCGCCGAGGTGGCTCCGCTGCCCACGGGGATCGAGACGTACGCCTCGTTCTACCTGTCGATCACCAAGAACCCCAACCGCGCCCAGTTCTCCTGGAACGCCGGGGCGGGCAAGGTCGACCTGAACTGGCAGACCGCCTGGAAGCAGCCATCGATCGACATGGCCAAGTCGATCTTCGACAAGATCAACGCCAAGGAGGGGACGATCTACCGGACCGATCTCTTCGGCACCAACAAGACCTGGGGCGACCACCTCACGTACCACCCGCTCGGTGGCGCGGTGCTCAACAGGGCGACGGACAACTACGGCCGCCTGCACGGACATCCGGGCCTGTACGTCATCGACGGTGCGCTCATCCCCGGCAACACCAGCGTCAATCCGTTCGTCACCATCACGGCGCTCGCCGAACGGAACATCGAAGCGATCATCGCCGCGGACCTGTAGCAGACCCGTAGCGGCGACCCGCGAGCGTGGGCCCCCGGAGACGAGCGGACCATCTCCGGGAAGAGAACGAAGCCGGGGCCGATCGGAGTTGCCGGACGGCCCCGGACCGCCTCAGTGCCCCGGCAGCACACACATGGCGTCCAGACCCAGCACATGGTTGAGCCGCCCGAACGCCAGCCAGGAACCGAGGCTCATCGTCAACTCCACGATCTCGGCCTGGCCGTAGTGCGCGGCCATCCGCTCCCAGAACGCCTCGTCGAGGCCGTGGTGATCCAGGGCGTACCGCTCCGCGTACTCGGCGGCCAGCCGCGTGCGCCCGTCGAAGATGTCGGTGGTGCGCCACTGGAGAACCGCGTCGGCGAACTCGTCCTCGACCTTGTGCCCGTCCCGCTCGGTCCGCCAGTCGAGGCAGAAGAGGCAGCCGTTGATCTGCGCGATCCGAAGCCGCGCGGCCTCGAACTCACGCAGCCCCAGGGTCGTATGGGAGTAGACGGACAGCGAGAAGTTCGCGGCGGCGGCCCCGATGCCCGGGACCATCTCGCCCCACACGTACTCGATCGGGTCCTTGCCCTCGGGGATGTCGATGTTCATCGGGGACTCCTTCGTGTGCGTCTGGCTCCTTCATGTACGTCCCCGCCTCGGCCGGGGGAGGAGGCGCGTCCTGGCGGTGTCGGCGTCACGTCCTTCCGAGCCTTCCGGCCGCCGGGCGCAGCGGGACGTCGAGTGCGTCGTACAGGCCGGGCTCCGCGTCCACGAGCCAGTCGATCGCGCCGACGAGCCGGCCGACCGCGGTGGCGTTCCCGCCCGCGGCCCGGTTCTCGCCCTCGTCGGTCGCCTCGACGGTGATCTCGATGCGCGGGCGGCCTTCGATGATCACGCGGTGTGCCCCGGCGCCGTCGGGCGGCACCGGCCAGTCCGGTGCGCAGGACGGATGGATACGGGTGACGTGCTCGATGACGATGCGCGGTTCACCCTCGACGACGCCCTGCACCTCGAACCGCACCGCACCCTGCGTGCCGGCCTCGAACGCGCCCATCGTCCGGGTGCTCACCGTGGCGTCGAGCGGGCGCCGGTGCATGGTCTCGCGGATCTCGTCGAGCTCGACGCCGAGGGCCCTGGCCATCAGCCGTATCTGCCCGCCCCACACCATGGTCGGGACCGACGGGGCGAGCATCAGAGGTTCGTAGTCCATCGGTTGGCCCATCCCGACCAGGTACCGAACTGACTCTTCCTGCTCGTACGTGGAGTAGTCGAAGATCTCCTGGCAGCGGATGACGTCGACCACGGTGCCGAGTCCGCTCATCAGCACAGGCAGTACGTCATTGCCCCAGCCGGGGTCGACACCGGATACGAACAGCGACCCTCCGCCGTCGGAGACGGCGGCGAGTACGGGTTCCCGGAACTCGGGTGGGGCGTTGCGCTGGTCGTAGAGCGGATACAGCGCGGGCGTGACGACCACGGCACCCGCCCGGATCGCCCGGCTGATGTCCGCCAAGGCCTCGTCCGGTCGGATGTCGCCCGACGCCGCGTACACGACGGCCTGGGGACCGTTGGCCAGTACCGCGTCGATGTCGGTGGTCGCCGGGATCCCCAGACCGCGACCGAGGTCCCCGAGGTCGCCCGCGTCGCGGCCGACCTTGTCGGGGTTGTGGACGAGCACGGCCTCGAGATCGAGGGCCGGGTGAGCCTCGACCGCACGGATCGCCGCACGGCCGACGTTGCCGGTACCCCAGACCACCGTGGAAATCATGCGCGGAGGGTAACTTGACGGATCGTCAGTTTCCAGAGTTCTGCACCGCTGCTTCCGGCGCGCGGTCTCGTGTGGCGGCTGTCCGGTGCGCGCGTCGGGTCGGCGACGTCGGTCGCGACCGGGGCTGTGATCCGTGGTCAAGGATGCCCCGGAGAGTGCGTTCGCCGTTGCCGAATGAGCGCGCGGTGATAGTCTTGATCCAGTTGCAGTTGTGGTTCCCGCAAACTTCAAGTGTTTTAGACGATTCCATATCGTCGGGCGCTCTTGTATTTCCGGTGCTCCTTCCGGACGGGTTCATTGCGGCGACATAGGGGTTCACACAGTGCGGACCCCCGGGCACTGCCCCGAAGGAGATTTGACATGGCTACTGGCACCGTTAAGTGGTTCAACGCGGAAAAGGGCTTCGGCTTCATCGAGCAGGAGGGTGGCGGCCCGGACGTCTTCGCCCACTACTCGAACATTGCCGCTCAGGGCTTCCGTGAGCTCCAGGAAGGCCAGAAGGTGAACTTCGACATCACGCAGGGCCAGAAGGGCCCGCAGGCGGAGAACATCACTCCCGCCTGACGCGGAAGTGTAAGAGGAAGCTGGGGCCCCGCTTTGTGGTGGGGTCCCGGCTTTTTTCTGTCCCCAGGGATTTTCTCTGGCTTGGTGTGAGTCGAATGCGAGGCCGAAGGAAGCCGACCATACCGACGCGATACATGGAGTCACTCGACATCAGACGGTCGTAAATCCCCCGAAATGGGTGACCGGGCTGGAATATGGGGGCATGGGCCGGCGGGCCAGGGACGCCCCGTTTCCCGGGCGTCCCCCGGGGGCGGGCGGCCGTGGGCGCCGTCCCTCCGCGGTGCAGGGGCAGTTCGTACTGCCGTCCACTGTCGCCGCGGCCTCGTCGACCCCCCGCCCGGCGACCACAAGGACTCCCCGCACCGCGGCGGCCGTACCGCCCGCGCCGGTGTCCCCATCGGGGCAGCGGGTTGGTCGCGGAACGGCGGCGCGGACGTGTCTCCCGCCATGGTCCGGGCACTCGCCCAGGCCGGCCCGATCGCGCCGTAGGCGAGTCCTGCCGGTCGGCTGATCCCGCCGGTCCGCTGAGGCCGGCCAGGCGGCCGAGGCCCGTAGCGTTGCCCGGATCCGTCGCGGCGCATGGGGCAGAGCGAGAGCTGGAGGGCTCGCTGTCGCTGGTCCTTGATGCCCGCCGCTCGCGGAATGGGACCGAGTGGGGGATCCCCGCATTCACGTGAGTATCCCGTGCCCGGCAGCGGCCTACGGCCGCGGATCGCGCGGACCACGGTGGCCCGGGGACAGCCGCTCAGCAGGGGTAATCCGCCGCACCGAGCGGGATCGGAAGCCGGACACGGAGCGGGTCGGAGGCCTCGGGCCCGGCGGCCCGGCGGCCGATGTCGAGGGGCGGCGGGCGCCGAGATCCACCATTCTGGACCCAGATGCGATCACGTCGCCCACATCGGGGAAGTCGAGTCCCATGAGCGAATCAGAGTTTCCGCCGGAAGGCCGGCCCGTGGACCTATATCTCGACCTGCTGCGCGTCCGCATGGCTCCAGCGGACTTCGCGCTGCTGCTCCGCATGGTCGAGCCAGTGCTCGAAGCGATGGAGGAACAACGTGCGGGACCGATCGAGCTGAGTCTGGAAGGTGCGGAGGGTGACAACCTCTCGCAGGAGATCCGTGACGAGGCGTCCCTCGTCGTGGCGGTCGCCGCCACGGGGCGCCTGGACAACCAGATCGTCGAGATCGAGACCGAGGAGGACGGACCCGTCAGGGTCGTCACGGATTCGGGCACCGCAGCCGATCCCGCCAGGTGCAAGGAGATCGCCGACTTCATCAGTGAACGACACCGGCAGGACGAGGAACTGCGAGGCATCGCGGAGGTGAGCGGCCTGCCCACTGATGTCTGACGCGCGACGCCTGATGGCTGACAACGCGCCGCGGCGTCGGCCCTCGACAGGGGAACCGGTGAGCGGGCTGTACTCCCCGGGTGTTCCCGGACGCGTTGGTGGTCGATGACGACTGGCCCTCCGTGCAGGTGAGCCCGGCACGGGGGAGCGCTCACGGGCGGTGCCGGGGCGTCGGACGACGCTTGGTGAGCAGCAGCGCGATGTCGTCGGGGCGGTCGGCCACATGCCGGGCGGTGGCGGTGAGACGGTCGGCGACACCGGCCAGCGAACGCCCGCCCGGGCGGGCGGCCGGGGAACCGGCCCGGGCCAGGGCCACACGCAGTGCCGTGATGCCCTCGTCGATGTCGAAACCGGGCCGCTCGACCAGACCGTCCGTGTAGAGCGCGAGGATGGCGTCGGGCTCCAGCTGCAACTCGGTCGCGGGGTACTGGGCGTGCGGGTCGACCCCGAGCACCACACCGCCGGGGATGTCCAGGATGTGGGTATGGCCGTCCGGGTAGCGGATGATCGGCGGCAGATGTCCCGCCCGGGCGACCCGGGCCAGACCGGTGACCGGATCCAACCGGATGTAGCAGCAACTGGCGAACTGGCCGGGGTCGAGGTCGATCAGGAGATGGTTGGTGCCGCTGAGTACCTCGTCGGGCGGACGGTCGCTGAGCGCGAAGGCCCTTACGGCGCTGCGTAGTTGCCCCATGGTGGCGGCGGCCTGGACACCGTGCCCCTGTACGTCGCCGATGACCAGGGCGAGACCGTCACCGGACTCGACGACGTCGTACCAGTCCCCGCCCACGTCCATCCCCTGCGTGCCCGGCAGATAACGCCCGACGGTCTCCACCCGCGGGTGTGCCGACAGGTGCCGGGGGAGCAGGGCCTGCTGAAGACCGCGTGCGAGCGCGGCCTCGGTGTCGTAACGCCGCGCCTTCTCCATCGCGTGGGCGATCAGTCCGGCGAGGGCGGTGAGCACCGTGCGTTCCTCGGTGCTGAAGCCGCGGGGGCGGTCGAACCCCAGGATGCAGGAGCCGACCGGACGTCCGGAGGCGATGAGCGGCAAGAAGGCGCGGGCTCCCTCCGTCGCGTCCAGTGGGACGCCGGGGTAGGCGGCCGCGAGCTGTTGCATCGACTCGAAGAAGAGCGGTCGGCCGCTGGTGAGGGTCTCGACGCCGGGCAGCCGCGTGTCGAGACCCACACCTTCGAACGGGGCGAGGAACCCCTGAGGGAAGCCCGTCTCCCAGGCCAGGTACAGGTGCCGGTCCTGCAGCAGATAGATGGCCAGCCTGCGGCCGCCGAAGGCCGGCAGCAGTTCCTGCATCACGACCGCGGAAACCTGGCGGGCGGTGACCGCCTCGGTCAGCGCGATCGCGAGGATGATCGGGCGGTACAGCGGAGCCATGGCGGTGACTTCGGTGGCCGATCCGTCGGCTTGGGGCAGGTCGGCCGGCGCGGGGTCGGGAGAGGGATCCGCCACCCGGTTCGCGGGGACGACCTTGCAGGTCAGAATGTCGGGTCCGGGATAGACGGAGAGCGCCAGCCAGTCGCCCCCGTGGGGGTGCGGGGGAGGCTTCCCATCCCGATCGAGGGGCCGTACGACGTGGAAGTGAACCGGGTCCGGTGACAGCAGGGCTTCGCGCAGATGGTCTTCATAGGCGGGCCGGTCCAGCCACGGCACTCCCTCCCACAGCGAGCGGCCCAGGAGCTGGGTCCGCGGCCGACCCAGGAGCTGCGCGGCCCGCGGATTCGCATAGACGATCAGGCCCAGCCGGTCGAGGCAGAACACGCCCTCCGGGAGCAGGTCGGCCGCCCCGTCGGCCGCCGAGCCGATGTCCGGATCGAGGACGATGCCGCGGACCGGGTGCGTTCCGGACGGTACGGACGCGTCACGCGTGGTCCAGAGTTCCAACAGCCGCAGGGTGCCGTCGACGGCGTGCACGTGCAGGGGCAGGGGTGGCGGTCTCCCCGCGGCCGTCTCCCGTAGAGCGGTCATGATCTGATGCGCGTCGGCGGCGGCCACGGTGTCCGCGAGCGCCTGCGAGGTGTCGGCGAACTGCCCCGGGGGCGCGCCCAGCAGAGCATGCAAACGGTTGTCCGCGGTCACGACATCCGTCGCGGGATCCCAGGTGAAACGCCCGATGCGCCCGACCGGCGGGCCCGAGGCCGGTGGCCGCACGCACAGCGGCTCGCCGTCCCAGACGACCGCCGACCCGTCGCTGTCCCCCAGGGTCCGCAGAGCCGCGCCCAGGTACTCGGCCAGCCGCACCATGCGGTCACGGTCGGGCAGTACTTCGATGGCGTCCGACGCCGAGGGGCGCAGGAGGGCCAGTACGCCGTAGGTCGTCGACGCCCCCACGACGGGCACGTACACGGACCCGAACTGAAACGGCAGACCCGCAGCGAACTGGGGGTAACGGCGCATCGTCTCCGTGGCGTCGGGTAGCACCACCTGGACGCCGAGCCGGTAGGCGTCGGCGACGGGGAACCGACGGTCCACGTGCAGGCGCCACCAGGGGCGGAACAACGGCCCGGGCAGCCCGGCGAGCACGGCGAGCCGCAGCAGCCCGGGCGTACTGGAGCGCATGTACACGCCCCCAGCGAAGCCGCCGGCCGCGCTGATCGCCTCGTTCGTGATCCCGGTCAGCAGCGCGGCCAGGCGTCCGGGCCTCCGGTTCTCGTGCTCGGCGCTCTCAGTCATCGGCCCCACCTCGTCCGTGCGCCGCCGGATGGCTGACACAGCAAGAATGCGCCACGACGCCCTCCGCCTGCACCCGGGCGAGGAACTCCGTCCGCGGACTCGCGGCGGGTGCCGAGGCCAGGCCGAGGGTGCGGCCACCGATGGTTGTGGCGGTCGATGAGCCGAGGGCGAGGACGCAGAGCGGACTGCTGGCCGAGTGCGCGGCGCTCGCGGGTCGCCGAGTGGTGCAGGCGCTCGCGCGGGCCGCCGACAGGTCCGGCCGACGGGTCCGGACGGCCAGTCGCTGCCCTTCGACAGGGCGGCGGGGCGCGACTGCGTGGTGACGTCTCCGACTGGAAGGCGACCAGGTGCCGCCACACGCTAAGCGGAGGGTGGTGTACGTCTATGCCAACACCACCCGCGTCGACATCTCCGCGTCGGTGCCGCCGCCGAGTCGCCCGTCACCGACACCGGCCGGCCGGGCAACGCTTCGGGCGTCATGGGCTGCGTCAACGTCGACCACCCCTACCAGGGGGTGACCTGGCGATCGACTTGGTCGGTGCCGACAGCACCGTCTACTCCCTGCGCGCTTTCGCGCCCGCCCCGTGGAGGAATCGGTCCTGCGGCCGTCGCCGGCGGGGCAGGTCCTTTGGCTTGGCCTGGCTCCTCGAAGTCCGCGGGCGCGGGAGGTCCGCGCGACGGCAGGCCGGGGGCGACGCCGCCCGGTACGTCAACACGCGAGGAGCCGGTGCGTGACGGTGCCACTGGGCGCTCAGGATCGCATCTAGCCTCGGCGATACGGTCCCTCGGGGCTTCGGCCACTGAGGGGAACAGACTCCGGGCGGGCAGGGCGCAACGTCATGACGGGATGTCCGGCCGGGCAGCCCGGCTGATTCGCACTCCCTGGTCGGCCGTACACACACAGGAGTGGCGGATGGACTACTACGATCTCGGCACCCACAACCGCCCCGTGACGACGTCGTCCCCCCAGGCGCAGACGTGGTTCGACCGCGGCCTGATCTGGGCGTACGCCTTCCACCATGAGGAAGCCGTCTCCTGTTTCGAGGCCGCCGCGGCGGCGGATCCCGAATGCGCCATGGCCTACTGGGGCATCGCCTACGCCCTCGGCCCGAACTACAACAAGCCCTGGGAGTTCTTCGATGGTGAGGAGCTGACCCACACCGTCAACCGAACCCACGCCGCCGTGGAGCTCGCCCACGAGAAGGCAGCCGGCGCCACCCCCGTCGAACGTGCGCTGATCGGTGCGCTGCGTGCCCGCTACCCGCAGGCCGAGGCCGTGGAGGACTGCTCGGTGTGGAACGAGCCCTACGCCGACAGCATGCGCGCCGTCTACGAACTCGCCCCCGACGACCTTGATGTCGTCACGCTCTATGCCGATGCGCTGATGAACCTCACGCCCTGGCAGCTGTGGAATCTGCGCACGGGCGAGCCGGCTGAGGGAACGCGCACGATGGAGGCGAAGGCGCTCCTGGAGCGGGCGATCGCCACCGAGGCCGGGGCGCGGCACCCGGGCGTCCTGCACATGTACATCCACCTGATGGAGATGTCCTCGGCCCCCGAGACCGCGCTGCCCGCCGCGGACCGGCTGCGCGGCCTGGTCCCCGACGCCGGCCACCTGCAGCACATGCCCACGCACCTGGACGTGCTCTGCGGCGACTA
Source organism: Streptomyces sp. 2A115 (assembly GCF_052245575.1). Taxonomy (NCBI): domain Bacteria; kingdom Bacillati; phylum Actinomycetota; class Actinomycetes; order Kitasatosporales; family Streptomycetaceae; genus Streptomyces; species Streptomyces sp. 2A115. The sequence goes on from NZ_JBQQCG010000002.1 coordinate 267,288, forward strand.
CCGCCGCGTCGTGTCCGACAACAGCGCGGCGATCGTCGCCGACGAGAAGTTCCGCGCGCGGGCCGGGGCGATGAACTTCTACACCCTGTACCGGTCGCACAACTACCATTTCAAGATCTACGGTGCGATGTTCCTCGGCCAGTCGAAGACCGCCCTGGAGACCGCCGCCCAACTCGAAGCCTCCATCCCGGAAGAACTGCTGCGGGTGCAGAGTCCGCCCATGGCGGACTGGCTGGAAGGCTTCCTCGCCATGCGGGTCCATGTCCTGATCCGTTTCGGCCGCTGGTCCGACATCCTCAAGCTGCCGCTGCCTGCCGATCCGCGGCTGTACTGCGTGACGACCGCGATGCTCCACTACGCCCGCGGTGTCGCGTTCTCGGCCACTGGCCGGATCGCCGAGGCAGAGGCGGAACGGGAGCTCTTCCGCCAGGCGGTCACGCGGGTTCCGGAGACGCGGATGCTGTTCAACAACACCTGCGCCGACATCCTCGGGGTCGCGTCGGCGATGCTCGACGGCGAACTGGAGTACCGCAAGGGCAACCACGAGGCGGCCTTCGCCGCACTGGAGCGGTCGATCGAACTGGACGACAGCCTTCCCTACGACGAGCCGTGGGGATGGATGCAGCCCACCCGGCACGCGTACGGTGCCCTGCTCCTCGAACAGGGGCGCGTCGCGGAGGCGGAAGCCGTCTACCGGGCCGATCTGGGGCTCGACGACACCCTTCCACGCGCTTTGCGGCATCCCGGCAACGTCTGGGCCCTGCACGGGTTCCACGAGTGCCTCGTCCGTCTGGGCAAGGTAGGCGAGGCACAGATCGTGGCCCAGCAACTGAAGATCGCCTCCGCCCTGGCGGACGTACCGATCGAGGCATCCTGCTTCTGCCGCCTGGAAGCCGTCACCGGCGCCGCCGACGAAGCAGTCATCGGCGCCGCCGATACCGGCTGCTGCTGAGGCCGATCGGCCGGGAGACCTGCCCAGCCAGACCCGGGTGGACGAGCCAGGCACAGCAACCTCACGGCTCGGGCCGAACCCGCCGTGCGCACTGTCCAGTTCGGCGTGAACACCGCCGTCAGCGTCCCGGGAAGGGCAATCCCTGGCTCACGAGCGGCCCGTCGATGCGGCCAACGCGGTGTGGATGCACTCGCTGGCGGCGGCGGTTATCAGCACGCGGAACGCCTGGGGGACGGCCGGAGCTTCACGGCGGCGTCGGCGCCCCGCAGCGTGGTGAGCACGGCTGCGACGACGTCAGACGGCCGGGAGAAGGTGGCGCAGGGCCCGGGCGGAGGGAGTGCCCGGGTCCGCGGTGATGAAGGCGACCTGCTGATCGTCGCCGGGGACGGTGAGTACGTCGCAGTTCAGGCGTAGTCCGCCCGCCTCTGGATGAGCCCGGCCAGGCGGGGGACGTCATGTCCGGCGTCGCCGACGATCGAGACTTCCGGCTCGCTCGGCGCCCCGGCGGCCGGTACGGGTTCTCGCCCGCGGACCGCGCGGAGTTGGAACGCCGACGGATGCGCCGTGCCCGACTGGAGTTCCGGCGCGTGACCGTCCAGGGGACGGACGGGCCCGTGCTCGAGGACCTCAGCCTGGTCGTCCCCGGAGGGGCACTCGTCGCCGTCGTGGGCCCCTCCGGGGCCGGCAAGTCGCTGCTGGCGGCGCTGGCCGGGCGCCTCGTCGACCCGGACGAGGGCGAGGTGCTGCTCGACGGCGTGCCGCTGCGCCGCCTCGCACGCCAGGAGCTCAGGCGTGCGGTGGCGTACGGCTTCGAACGCCCGGTGCTGCTCGGCGAGACTCTCGCCGACGCCATCGGGTTCGGGCTACGGACCCCTTCCACCGAGGAACTGGTGGCGCAGGCCAGGGCGGCCCGCGCCGACGCGTTCATCCGCCACATGCCGGCCGGCTACGCCAGCCGCGTCGCCGACACGCCGATCTCCGGCGGGGAGGCCCAACGGATCGGGCTGGCCCGCGCATTCGTCCATGCCGGGCGGGTGCTGGTGCTCGACGACGTGGCCGCGAGTCTGGACACCGTGACCGAACACCACATCAGCCAGGTGCTCACCGGCGCGCTCGCCGACCGCACACGGCTCATCGTGACGCACCGGGCCTCCACGGCGGCGCGGGCGCACCTCGTGGTGTGGCTGTCCGACGGTGGCGTCCGGGCGCGGGGAACCCATCACGCGCTGTGGGCGGATGCCGAGTACCGGGCCACGTTCCAGCCGCTCTCCGCGACCAGGAAACCTGTCCGTTCGGGCGCGGGGGGCGCGCGATGAAGGCGCGGTCCGTCCGCATTCTGCGCTCCTCGCTCAGCCGCCGGCGCCGGGAGTACCGGCGGCTGATCGCCTGGTCGCTGGTGCAGGCCGTGCCCGCCTTCCTCTCCGGGTGGATGGTGGCCCGCGCCGTCGACCAGGGGTTCCTCGCCGACCGGCCCGCCACCGGCTTCCTCTGGCTGGCCGCGCTGGCGGGCGCCTACCTCGTGGGAGCCTGGGGGACCCGGCACGCCATGCTGGGGCTCGCCTCACTCATCGAACCGTTCCGGGACGAGCTGATCACACTCGTCGCCACCGGCACACTGCACCGGTCCGCCGGGCTGGGCGCGCCCGCCGACACCGCCGGCGTGGCCCGGCTCACGGAGCACGTGGAGCGGGCCCGGGACGCGTACGGGGCGATCGTCCTGTTCGTCCAGGGCTTCGTCGTCACCGCCGGGGGCGTGCTGCTGGGCCTGGCCGGCCTCGACCCCCTGCTGCTCGTCCTCGTGCTGCCGCCCCTCCTGATCGGCCTCGCACTCTTCGCCGCCGCGCTCCGGGCGATGGCCGCACGCCAGCGGGAGGTCATTCTGGCGGACGAGCGCATCGCCGAGAGTTCGAGCGCCGTGACCGGCGGGCTGCGGGACGTGGTGGCCTGCGGCGCCGAGGACCGCGTAGAGGCCGAGACAGGCGCGCAGGTGGACGCCGCGGCGCGGGCAGCGGTATCGCTGGCGCGGCTCACCGCCGTGCGGACCGCCGCCCTGGGCATCGGCGGCTGGGTACCTCTGCTGCTCATTCTGCTCGGCGCGCCCTGGCTGGTACGCAATGGAGTCACGGCGGGCGCGATCCTCGGGGCGGTGACCTATGTGTCGCAGGCCCTGCAACCGGCCCTTCAGGGCTTCGTCCAGGGACTCGGCAGCAGCGGGCTGTGGTTGCTGGTCACCGTCGGCCGGATGGCCGAGATCGGAGTGGAACCAGACCGACCCGAGGCCCCCGAAGGCGAGGCCGCTGAGGCCGGGACCAGCGCCGCGACGGGTCACCCGCCGGTACGGCCCGGTGGCGCCCGCCTGGAGGCACGCGGTATCACTTTCGGTTACGCCCAGTCCGCGGAGCCGGTGATCCGCGACCTTGACCTCGTCCTGCGCCCGGGCGAGCACCTCGCCGTGGTGGGACCGAGCGGCGTCGGAAAGTCCACCCTCGCCGCGCTGATCGCGGGAGTCCTCGAACCGCAGGCGGGGCAGGTGCGCCTCGACGGCGTGCCGGTCGGCGATCTGCTCGGCGACGACGACCTGGCCCGGCACCGCGTGCTCATCCCGCAGGAGGCGTACGTCTTCGCCGACACGCTGGAGGAGAACCTCACCTACCTGGTTCCTGGCGCCGCCCGGGCGGACGTGGAGGCGGCGGTCCGTGCCGTGGGCGCGGCGCCGCTCGTGGAGCGCCTGGGCGGCTACGACGCGCTGTTGGACCCGCGCGACCTCTCGGCCGGGGAACGCCAGCTCGTCGCCCTGGCCCGCGCCCTGCTCCCGGCCCCGCGACTGGCTCTGCTGGACGAGGCCACCTGCCACCTCGATCCGGTCGCCGAGGCGGTCGCCGAGGAGGCGTTCGCCCGCCGCCCGGGCACCCTGATCGTCTTCGCCCACCGCATCAGCTCGGCACTGCGGGCGGATCGGATCCTCGTCATGGACGGTACGCGGGTCGGCCTCGGCACCCACGAGGAGCTGCTCGCCGACTCCCCGCTCTACCGTGACCTGGTCGGTCACTGGGGTGCGGCGAACCCGTCCCGTGCACCGGTCGGGTCGCTGACACGTACGGGACGGGTACGGGATGCGGTCCGCGTACTCCTACGGCTTGCCGATCAGCTCTGACTGCTCACACCCAGCCCGACTCCCTGGCGATCCGGATGGCGTCGATCCGATTGCGTCCGCCCGTCTTCCTGGTGATCGCCGACAGGTGGTTGCGGACCGTGGCCACGGACAGGGACAGCCGCTCGGCGATCTCCCGTGTGGGCGTGCCATCGGCGGTCAGGCGCAGGATGTCCACGTCTCGCGGGGTCAGCGGGTTCTCTCCCGCGTCGAGTGCGACCAGTGCGAACTCGGGATCGATGAATCGTTGCCCCCTGACCAGCTTGCGGACGCCGTGGACCAAGCGGTCCGCTGGGGCATTCGTGCTGATGACCCCGGCGGCGTGCAGGTCGAGGATGCGGCGGAGCCGCTCGGGTGTCGTCGAGGCCATCAGCAGCAGCATCCGGCAGTCCGGCAGTCGGATCCTCAGCTCACTCCGCGCGGCGATTTCCTCGCCCTCCTTGGAGTCGACGCCGATCACCACGACGTCGGGGCGGCACATCAGCGCCCGCGCGAGAACCTCACCATTGCCCTCGGCTTCGGCAACGACTTCGATGTCCTCTTCGCGAGACAGCAGAGCGGCGAACGCTGCCCGCACGAGGCGGGTGTTCTCGACGAGAAGAACGCGGATCAATGTCGCTCCTACCTGGCGCTAGGCAGCCTGCCCTGACACCTCAGCCGGCGTGCCGCACTCTCCAGACGCCTTCGGAGCCAATTATCCGGCCGCCCCGCGATCAGCGCACGTGCGCGGCGCACACCTCGTACGCCCGATCGTCGACGAGCACGAACCGCACCTCGTCTACGGCGGTGTCCACCGCCCGGACCGTCTGCACCGCGATCCGGGCGCCGTCGTCCATCAGCCGGCCGTGGATGTCAGCCGGCCGCAGATGCCGGTGCAGATCGCCGCGCTCCGCGACCTCGGCTGCCAGATCACCGAAACTCATCCACGTCAGCCTCGCCGAGATCAGACGCCTGATCCACCGCTTCACCGACCGCCGACCCGCATTGGTCAGCCACTCTCTGCACTGGTCACACTGATGCCGCAGGCGACAATTCCAAGCCCCCCAGCAGCCACTACAAGCGACGCCGACACAGCCCTTGAAATGCCCGCTGCCCGTCTCGACCCGATCACGGCTTTGAAGAGGCGGCACGCGGAGCCCTGGTGGGTGCACAGACGCCCGAACACGACGAGCCGTCATCGCCCTTCTCGCTGAGCTGGTTTGCCAGTGTCCGGAGAAGCGCGGCGGCCGTCATCCTCACCACCGGATGCTCAACCGCTCGTCGAAGAGCGCCTTTCTGCGATGGGACCTGCACGGTCGAAACCCCTTTCCCGACCGGTCTGCTTGAGCCGCTGACCTGTCGCTGATCTGTTGGTAAGCGCCGACGGTCCGCCAGACCCGGCACGGATCTGACGGACCGTCGGAAATGACATCGCCGGACCACGGTTCGGCAACCCATCACTCAGACCCCAACCTGCTCACCCGGCCCCGCGTGCTCAGGCTGTTCCTGGCGTCCGGCCGCCGAGGCCTTCTCGGTGCGCATCACCAGCAGCGTGATCAGTCCGCCGACCGCGGCGATCACCGCGGCCGCGGTGAACGCCGCGCTGAAACCGTCGGTCAGGGCGGGCAGGTCGCCGAGCCGGCCCGCGCCCTGCGAGGTGGCCAGGGCGGTGAGCGCGGCCAGGCCGAGGGCCGAGCCGACCTGATACGTGGTGTTGACGATGCCGGAGGCCAGGCCTGCCTGCTCCTGCGGGGCTCCGGCCATGGCCGCCATCATCGCCGGGATGTACGCCAGCGACATGCCGAGCGCGGCGACCAGTGAGGCGGGCAGTACGTCAACCACGAAGGAGCCGCTCGGTTCCACGGCCGACAGCCACACCAGCCCGAGCGCGAGGACGAGAAGCCCACCGCCGATCAGCGGCTTGGCGCCGAAGCGACCGAGCAGGCGCGCCGTGACCGCGGTCATGAAGACCATGAGCAGCAAGGTCATCGGCAGCAGCGCGGCGCCCGAGGCGAACGCCCCGTAACCGAGGACCTGCTGGAGGTAGAGGTTGAGGAAGTACCACATCGGAATCCACGCGGCCCCGAGCAGCATCATCGCCAGGTTGGCCGAGCCGAGCCGGGGCACGCGCCAGATACCGAGTGGCATCAGGGGCTGCCGTACGGACTTCTGGATGACGAAGAAGAGGACCAACAGGGCGGCGGCGCCGAGGAGTTCGAGTACGGTCTCGGTGGACCCCCAGCCGGTCTCCGGGGCGCGCACGACGGCGAATACGGCGAGCGCGAGACCCGCGGTGACCGCGGCGGCGCCGAGTGCGTCGATGGCGCCTCGGCGCGACTCGACGACAGGCAGCAGCTTGGTGGCGGCAAGAGTGACGACGCCGATCGGGACGTAGATGATGAAGATCCACGGCCAGCTCAGCCACTCGGTGAAGACGCCGCCGAGGAAGACGCCGGCGGTGCCGCCCGCGGGGGCCGCGGCGCCGTAGAGGGCCATGGCCTTGCCGAGTTCCTTCGGGTCGTGCGCGAACAGCGTCATCAGCAGGGTCATCGCGGCCGGGGCGATGAGCGCACCGCCGACACCCTGCACCGCGCGTCCGGCGACCTCCACCCATGCGGTCTGCGCGGCTGCCGCGACGATCGATCCGCCGATCAGCACGGTCCAGCCGACGGTGAAGACCCGGCGGGCGCCGAGCAGGTCGGACAGGCGCCCGCCGAGGAGCAGCAGGCCGCCGAAGGCGATGACGTACGCGTTGAAGACCCATTGCAGCTCGCCCTGCGAGAAGCCGAGGTCCTTCTGCATCTCGGGGAGCGCGACTCCGATGATCGAGGTGTCCATGATCACCATGAACTGGGCGGTGGCGAGCACAGCGAGCGCCCACCAGCGCCGGGGACTGACGGTTGGCATTGCCTTCCCCTTTCCAGGTCGATTTCCTGAAGTTGGTACCCCTGGGGGGTACCGGTGGAGGAAGTTAGCATACCCCTAGGGGGTATGGAAGCCTCGGGTGGACTGAGTTTTCCGCGCAGCAACGTCGCCGCCTGGTCCCTGTCTTTCGCAGGCAGTGACCAGGCGGCGGGGGTGCGGTTCTCTCGGCGTGAACCGCTCACGAATGGTTGCTGAGACCCAGGTCCTCTCGGGCTCGCCCATGGAGCGTGTTCAGTCGCTCGTGGAGGGTTGCCGATCACGGGTGAAGTTCATGTGTCCGCGCTTGTTTGCCGGCCGAGAGTGTTTCGAGGCGTCAGCTGCCTCCTTCACACACGCGGCGTACTCGATGGATGTGTCGAGCTTTTGTTGGTCCCAGCGAGTTGCCATCGTGCGCCGGTGCCTGGCGGGTTCGGCCATAGTGACGGACAAGTACGAACTCAGGGCTCCGAAAAGGACGCCCGCCGGCGTCCTGTATCTGACTGATCCTGGCGGCGACCGTATCGTCGACTGATCACGACGGTGACCGTGTCGTCAGCGGCCGCAGGGCATGGGGCCGGTTGGCCGGGGGTTCGGAGGGCCATACCACTCGGCGGGGCACGGCCGAACAGTGAGGAGGAACGGTGGAGTAGGAGGTGGTGAGGTGGTGGTCACCGCATTCCGGGACCGGTCCCCGGAAGCACTGCCAGACTGCGTGCATCCGTGTCGACGAGTGCCGGTTGGGGGATTCCCCGCCGAGCGAGGCGCGGTCGGATCGTCGTTGTGCGGCGGAGGGAGACCACAGTGGCCACGCCGGAACCAGGTGATGACCGACTCGGCCGTCTGCTCAGCACTCACTCGGTGGCCAGCGGGCGGTACTCGAGCACCGGATTCAAGGCGCTGGCGTTCGCCTTCGGTGGCGGGCTCCTCATGGTTCTCCTGATCACCTACCCGGGCCTTGTCGTGGAGCGGATTCTTGGCCTCGCGTTGATCCCCACGATCGCCGGCCTCCCGATCGCCGCAGTCCAGTTGACCCGCGCGCAGCGCAGCGGCAGGGACGAGAACTACCAGCTGTACGAGCACGGCCTCGCTCATCGAGTGTCAGGGCGCGTGCGGAGCTGGACCTGGGACGAGGTGGCCTTCCTGCGTGCCAACCCGGACGCGCCGGAGTACGAACACACCCAGGTACCGTACGTGCGCATTGCCCGGCACCTCGGCTGGCATTTCCGTTGTGTGGTTCGGTTCACCGACAGGTCCAGAATCAGGATCGACGGGTACACCGCCGACGGCCCGGCCATCGCCCGGACGCTCCTCGCGCGGCGCCCCGACGCGGTACCGCCGGAGCATGCGCGCAAAGGCCCATGGATCATGCTCGGGATGCTGCCGCTCGTCGGCGTGACCTTGGCCGTTCCCATCGTGCTCATCTACCAGCACCTGAATTCCACCAGCTCCGACGACAGCACGATCGTCGCGATGGTGCTTGGGATGGTCATCTGCATCGTCGGAGTGGCCCTGTGCTTCGGGGGGATCGTCGCGACTCTGGTGTCGATGAGCCGTGCTCGTCGCGACGGCGCCGACCCTCGGCGGAACAACCGGCACCAGTCGAGATAGCAACCCTCATGGCCCCCGCTTCTCCCGCGAGCGCCCTCCACCGGGGCCGGAGTTCCTTCGCGGCGGAGTCCCGCCAGGGAGCTGGCGATCGTTGCGGAGGGCGCCGACGAACCATGAGGTATCGGTATCTGACCTGGGCGATCTATGCTGACGCGGTGGAGCAGACGAGGTAGTTCAATGCGGCGGCGCTGATGTTGTCCTTCGGCGACTCAAGGCCGTTCGTCGAACGGATCTGCCGGTCGGACGCGGCTCTGATCATTCATGTCAACGATCCGGACGAGGCCGGTCGGGCCCTGGACGTCGACCTCATACCGGTCTGCCCTCCGCAGCCGACCTCGCCACGACCCTGGCTACCCGAGCCGAGGACGTACTGACCTGGGCCGGCAGGCGCCTGCCGAACAAGCGGCGCCTGCCGAACAAATGGCGCCTGCCGAACAAACGGCCACGAGCCCACGGCCAATGCCATCGAGCCGAGTGCCGTCACGCGCGGTTACATCCGAAACTGACCGTCGTGGGGAATTCAATTCCTGATCGCCGTTTTCAGGTGAGCCGGCCCGCGACGGCCAGCACCACCGCGGTGGCAACGGTTGCCGCTGAGCAGATGACCATCGCGGCCCGGCTCCACCCGCCGTCGCGCGTGATGACGGTATCCGGGTCCTCCCGCTCGGGTGGGAGCCAGGAGGAGGTGGTCCCGAGCAGGGTTGGCGTCGGCACAGCGTCATCACGGCGAGGATCCATGCCCTGCCAACGCGTGATCAAGGGCTACGGCAACAGCAGCACCGCCGTCATCACCCGCTCAGCCCAAGCACCGATCGCCTCACTGCACGCTTCAGCGTCAGCTCCAGGACCTCCGGCCGGTTCAAGGTGCCGGCGCCGTCCGGGGGGATCAGCCAGCGCAGAGAGCCCCAGCGGCGGTGCGGCGCCGGAGCTGTGATCCACGCGCCCTGGCCCGCGCAGCGCAGACCCGTGCAGACGCACCGGGAAGCCGTGCCCGGCGGCACGAAGAAGCCCACCTGACACCGCCGGGCATCCCACAGGACGGGCCCGGGCCTCAGCAGCGGCAGGTCCTCCAGGATGCCGGCGACACGCAGTCCCAGCTCATCCGGAACGATCACCACATCCCACAGACGTCCCGCGGGAAGCAGCGCGACACCGCTGAGGCCGAGCCGCCACTCGCGCTTGCAGGATCGGGGATCCTCCGAGGCGGCGGCAAGCCACTCCGAGGCACTTGACCGCATCCACATCAGTGCCATAACACCTTTCCTTCCGCAGCAGTCACCGCGGCCACGTGCCGACACCGGAGGAAGGGGAAAGCGCACCCCGGCGCTTCGGCGTCAGCACAGCACCGCTCGCTTCACGCCCCAGTGCAGCGCGCGCGGCACAAACGGGCCATACGCTGGACACGTACTTCGCTACATAGAGTGAGCGCGGCGCACGTTCTGGGGCAGATATATGCACGAGCGCGCCCCTCTACGCTCCTTGGCCCCCGACTGGCCGGTGTCAGCCGCTGTGCTCCTTGGCCTGTCAACCTGTGGCTCTCGCCAACATCTCGCGCACTCGATGTCCACGCTTCCTGCCTGTGCGGAACTCCCGCTCGCGGGCTGACGGTCAGGTCTGAACTCTCTGCCGGCCGTACTTCGGCAGCAGCATCGACTTTGTCCACCCGCACGGCTTCGTCCGCGTAGCCGAGCGCGGCGCTCTCGGCATCGGCCCGGCTCCGGAAGTCCGCCACCATTTCCCCGTTGTCCGACGACCTCGACGCGAGCGCAGCCAGGAACAGGCACATCGCCGCTGCCTGCTGACGGCAGCTCCTCTCCGCCGACTCTCTCGCCACGTCGTCCGAGTCCCCGAGTTTCTCTTGTGGCACCTGGACCTGCCAGCAGACGTCGAGGCGTACGTCCCCGAAGACCCTCCGGACGAAGTGCGAAGCTTCCCGGGCACAGCATTGAGCAGGCAATCGTCCGTCATGGGGCAGTTCTGGCAGTTCTGGCAGTTCTTGCGGTTCTCCTGGATTCCGAGGAGAGCGTGCGGCTCTTCGTAGGTCGGCTCCGGGAGGGACGTGCCAATGACCAGCAACTTCAGTATGAACAAACCCCAGTGAGGACTGGTCCGACACGTGGGCCGTCACCCGCCGGGGGCGACGGCCCGTCCGCGCTAGCTGGTGAGGGCGTGTGCGTGTGCCTCGTCGAGCAGTTCTCGCAGCGTCGAGGTGGTTGGTGCGATGGCGGTGGCGAGCAGTGCCGGGCCGCCTGCCAGCGGCGCGAGGACGGCACACCCGTCCTTGGTGCCTTCGCCGAGGAGTACGGGGCCTCGTCGGACGTTGAGGCGCGGGTCCACGATCAGGAGCTGGCCGACGGCACGGTGCCTGTTCAGGACGGCCGGGCCGTCCCAGCCGGGTTCGGGCGCCCCGTACGCCGTGCGCTGGTCGAGCAGTGGGCGCCCGGCACGGTGGACCAGGATCCGGCTGACGAGGTGGCCTGGTTCCTCGTCAGCCCGGCCCAGGAGTTGCTCTTCCCGCAGCACCAGCCGTGCGGTGGCGGCGAGTTCGACGGTGTACGTCTGCCGCAGGTTGCTGCCGGCGGCGCTGATCAGGGGCTGCGGTAGCCAGCGCAGATGGGCGTGTTCTCCGGCGGTGAGCCGCACGTCGTAGGTGGCCGCGTCGGTGGTGGGGCCGCGCAGGGCGAGCGTGGCGGCAGCCGTGGTGACCTCCAGCTCGGCCCGGTCCTCAGCGGTGATGTCGAGGGTGAGCCGGTCGCCACCGAGCGGGGCGCTCATCGCGCCGATGATTCCCACTGTGGCGGCGTTGCCGGCGTTGCGCAGACGCCGCAGGTGGAAGGGGCCGTCGCTGCGCAACTGCGGGAGGGTGGTGACGCGACCGTTGTGCGTGGCGCGGATCCGGGCGGTGGCGTGTACGCCGTCGGGGTGGCCGGCGGACTCCTGGGCGCCGGCTGGGGGAACGTCGCGGTTGGAGGTGGCTCGGGTGGAGCCGAGTGGGGAGGAGGGGCTCATACAGCTGCCCGGGCGCGCCACAGGGCGAGGTGACCGGTCACCCAGTCGGCGACTTCCCGGATGCCGTTGTCGGTGGTGAGGCTGGTGAAGATGACGGGAAGGTCGCCGCGCTGTCGTTTCGCGTCGATGGCCATGGTGTCCAGGTCGGCGCCGACGTGTGGAGCTAGGTCGGTCTTGTTGACGATGAGGAGGTCGGCGGTGGTGATGCCGGGCCCGCCCTTGCGGGGGATGTCGTCGCCGCTGGCCACGTCGATGACGAAGATCTGCACGTCGACGAGGCCCTTGGAGAAGGTGGCGGTCAGGTTGTCACCACCGGACTCGACGAGCACCAGGTCGAGGGGGTGGAGGGTCTCTTCCAGGTGCTCGACGGCTTCCAGGTTGGCGGAGATGTCGTCGCGGATCGCGGTGTGCGGGCAGGCGCCGGTCTCGACGGCGGTGATGCGCTCGGGCGGCAGGACGGCTTCGCGCAGCAGGTACTCGGCGTCCTCGCGGGTGTAGATGTCGTTGGTGACAGCGGCGATGCACCAGCGGTCGCGCAGGGTGCGGCAGAGCGCGGCGACGGTTGCGGTCTTGCCGGAGCCGACGGGGCCGCCCAGGCCGACGCGGAGGGCACGGCGGCTGCCGTCGGGTCGGGTCGCTGAAGCGCTGGTGATGTGCTGGTGAGGCGGAGAGTGGTCGAGGTGCATGGCAACTCCGTTGGGAAGTCCGGGTGTTCGGGTGGTGGTCAGGAGGCGAAGAGCCGGACGGTCCAGGCGGCGTGCTGCTCCGCGGTGATGTCCAGCAGGGGTGAGGAGGCCGACGGCAGGGCGTCGATGCCTTCGGCCGTGGCGCGGATCGCGGCGTCGGCGGCGGCTGCTGCGACGTCGTCGGTTTCGGGGCCGAGGCGGGCCAGCAGTCCCGAGGCGTCGAGGGGGTCGAGGCTCAGCAGACGCACCGCTGCGGTGGCCGGGCCGCCGATGGTCTCGTATGCGGCGGCGTAGGCGGCGTCCACCGGTGCGAGCCCGGCGGCGCGGGCGGCGAGGCCCAAGACGATGGGCTGGTGGGCGCCCTGGGGACGCGCGGTTGCCAAGCGCTCGAGTTCGGCAGAGGGGAACGTGGCACGAGTCGCGCGCAGCATCTGCCGGCCGAGCCTGCGGGCGGCGGCACGTAGCGCGGGAGCGGGGGTGCGCGCGTCGGCGGCGTCGTCGAGCACCAGCGGGTCCTGCCCGGCGGCGGCCGCCGCGGCCAGCCCTGCCGTCGTCAGACCGGTGGTGTGCAGACGCCCGCGGCAGAACGCCTCCAGGCTGTCGGTGTCGTGTACGGCTCCGTGGGCGACCGCGGCCTCGACGCCGCCGGAGTGGGCGTGCCCACCGGCGGGGAAGCGGCCGTCGGCCAGCAGGAGCAGGGCTGCGCGGCTCATGGGTGAGCGGCTGCCTTTCACAGGGTAGACAGTGATGCGGTGGCGGGACTGGCACACCGGGCCCGGCCGTTGCGGCGGCGCCGACGGCCAGGCCCGGTGTCGGATCAGAAGAGGAAGTACCGCTGTGCCAGGGGTACTTCGGTGACGTAGGAGCGCGGTACGGTCGCACCGTTGAGTTCGGTGCGGGCGTCGCTCGTCGTCGCACCGCCGATGGTGACCTCGAAGCTGTTGTGGTCGACTTCGAGGCTGTCCGGCACCGTGTCGTTCAGCTTCATGTGGGTTTTCTGGATATCCCGGGTGTCCGAGATCTCGACGAACTTCTTGCGGAGTCCGAGACCCTCCGTCTTCGCCTCTGCGACCTTGCTGCTCTCGTCCTGGGCGATGACGAATCGGGTGTTCAACTTGTCAGCCACGCCCGGGGCGGCGAAGTTCACCGAGTTGCTCCCCGGGGCACTACCGCTGGCCCCCCAGACCGCCCGCGGCAGGTAGGGCTGCGGCGTCGTGATCGAGGCATTGGCGTCGCCGACCTGTGCGTAGGCGAGCTGGCCGCCCTTGAGGACCATGTGCGTCTTGACGCCGAAGAACTTCGGCTCCCACAGCACCAGGTCTGCCAGCCGCTCCGGCTCCACGGAACCGACGTGACCTGCGATGCCGTGTGTGATCGACGGGTTGACCGTGTACTTGGCGACGTACCGGCGCGCCCGGTAGTTGTCGTTCGGCGTCAGCCTGTCCTCATTGAAGGAGTGTGCCTTGTCCTTCTTGGCCTTATTGTCATCGCGGATCGTTCGGACTTTGGCGCTCTTCAGGTCTTCGGGCAGCGCGCCGTAGCGGCACTTCATGACGTGCGCGGTCTGCCAGGTCCGCATGATCATCTCCCCGATGCGCCCCATCGCCTGGGCATCCGAGGACATCATCGAGATGGCGCCCATGTCGTGGAGGAGGTCCTCCGCCGCCATGGTGGACGGCCGGATGCGGGAGTCCGCGAAGGCCATGTCCGCCGGGATGTCCGGGTTGAGGTGGTGGCACACGATCATCATGTCGACGTGTTCCTTGACGGTGTTCACCGTGAAGGGCCGGGTGGGGTTGGTCGAGGCGGGCAGGACGTTCAGCTCCTTGACCAGCTCGATCATGTCCGGGGCGTGGCCCCCTCCGGCGCCCTCGACATGGAAGATATGGATGGAACGCCCCTTGAACACAGCCTTGGTGTCCTCCAGGAAACCGGACTCGTTGAGCGAGTCGGCGTGCAGGGCGAGCTGGATCTTGCGCTCTTCACAGACTGCCAGTGCCTTGTCGATCACCGCGGGCGTGGCACCCCAGTCTTCGTGAATCTTGAGGCCGATGACACCGGCGTCCACCTGCTCGTTCAGAGCCTTGTCGTTCATCGTGCTGCCCTTGCCGAGCAGACCGATGTTGACCGGGTACTCGTCCAGGGCCTCGAAGACTCGGGTGATGTGCCACTCGCCCGGGGTCACGGTAGTGGCCGTGCTGCCCTCGGCGGGGCCGGTGCCGCCGCCGATGAGAGTGGTCACGCCCGAGGCCAGGGCCTCGTGGATCTCTTCGGGGCAGATGAAGTGAACGTGGGTGTCCACGCCCCCCGCGGTGAGGATCCGGCCGTTGCCGGAGATGACCTCGGTGCTCGGGCCGACCACGAAGTTCGTCGCCGTCACCGGCAGCTGCTCACCCGCCTGTTCACGAGCGGACCTCTCGAACTCCGGGATCGGGTCCATCGTCTCGGGGTTGTACGCCTTGCCGATGGCATGAACCTTGCCGTCTCTGATGCCGACGTCGGCCTTGACCACACCCCACCAGTCGAGGATCAGCGCTCCAGTGATGACCGTGTCCATGGGGATGCGGTCCTCGTTGCCGTCCCCGTCCCTCGGGATGTGGGACATGCCCATCGACTCTCGGATCACCTTCCCGCCGCCGAAGATCATCTCATTGCCGCTGTACTTCGGTCCGCCGCTCCAGTCAGCTTCGATCTCGATCGTGAGATCGGTGTCGGCGAGGCGCACCCGGTCCTTGGTGGTGGGCCCGTACAGAGCGGCGTAGTCCGCCCGCTTCAGAACGTTGCTCTGCCTCTGTTGGCCCGCCTGCCCCGGCTGGCTACTCATCGGACGATCCCCTTGCGCAGTCCCTGAATCTTGCGGGTGTCGTTCTTGGCATCACCCTCGATCCTCACCAGCTCGACGCAGCACACATCTCCTGGTTCGAACCTCACGGACGTGCCCGCGGCGATGTTGAGCCGTCGCCCCTTCGCCTCGGCGCAGTTCTTGAGCAGTTCGTTGGTCACGGGCGTGCCGACGGGATTCTCGACCACCTTGAGGCCGGGGTTGACCTCGGCGAAGTGGTAGTGGGAGCCGACCTGGACGGGACGGTCGGAGGTGTTCCTGACCTTGATCGTCTTTTTGTCGCGCTGCAGGTGCTCGTTGAACGCGATCGCCTCATGCCAGGACGCGGCGTCCTCGCACTCGTGGCAACAGGCGGAGGAGTCGGTGTCGTCGCAGTCAACCGGGCACTCCGGCCCGGGCGCCGGCTGGGGGTGCTCGACCTTGCCCGGGTAGACCTCGGGCTTCCGCGTGGCCTCCGGGATGGGGTCGTGGATCGTGACCAGCTTGGTGCCGTCCGGGAAGGTCGCCTCCACCTGGACGTTCTTGATCATCTCCGGGACGCCGTCCATCACGTCGTCACGGGTGAGCACCCGTCGGCCCGAGTCCATGATGTCGCTGACCGTCTTGCCGTCGCGCGCTGCCTCGAAGACGTGAACGGTC
This sequence comes from Streptomyces sp. 2A115, assembly GCF_052245575.1. Taxonomy (NCBI): domain Bacteria; kingdom Bacillati; phylum Actinomycetota; class Actinomycetes; order Kitasatosporales; family Streptomycetaceae; genus Streptomyces; species Streptomyces sp. 2A115. The sequence goes on from NZ_JBQQCG010000002.1 coordinate 283,058, forward strand.
AGCAGGGCCATGGTCTCGGGGTAGTTGAGGAGCAGCCCCCGGTCGCGGCGCTTCCCCGCTACGTCGGCCGCGACGTGGATCAGTAAGCGCTCCTGCTCATGCGGAGTCAAATGCACGATGAACCAATTCTGTTGGTCGGATGGTGCATGCGGCCGGGCACGCCAAGGTCGCGGACAACGTTTCCCAGGACGGCACGGACGTCCTCCGATCTTCAGCGGGCAAGAACGGCGAGACGGCCGAACGGTGGATGACCTACACCATCTGATGAATTCGCGGAGTACGCCGTTTTCACCCTGCCGGACAGATGACCCCGTTCCGAAACGGTGGACGAATTCCGTGAGTCGGGTGGCTCCCGGGACTCCGTCGAGTCACCGTCCTCCCCGGCTTCCGTGCCGACCGCCCCCGCCCACCTGAACACGGCCGGGCTGCCCTCGCTCGGCGGCACCCCGCCCCGAACTGGGCGTGGCTGGCCGTACTTCATCGCCTTCGGTCGTGTGAATCGTTCCTGCGGTGAATGTCCTCAGCCGTGCGGGTGAGCGCGGCCGGTTATGTCCCCGGCGGGCCTGAGAGGGCCACTACAACGTGAGGGTCGTTCCGTCCTGCTGAAGGGTGTTCGTGATGAGCCGTGGCTTGATCGTCGTGGATGTGCAGAAAGACTTCTGCGAAGGGGGCAGTGTTCCCGTCGCGGGCGGTGCGCGGATCGCGACGGCGATCGCCGATCTGGTCGAGCAGAGCGCGGGGGGCGACTACCAGTACGTCGTTGCCACCCGGGACCACCACATCGACCCAGGAGGCCACTTCTCGGAAAACCCCGACTTCCAGGACAGCTTTCCTGCCCACTGCGTGGCGGGGGACGAGGGCGGCGAATTCCACCCCGGCTTCGCCCCGGCCGTCACCGGCGGCAAGGTCGATGCCGTCTTCTTCAAGGGCGCGCACAGTGCCTCCAAGAGCGGCTTCGAGGGAGCCGACGCACAGGGCACTTCTCTGGCGGACTGGTTGCGCGCCCGCGGGGTGGAGGACATCGACGTGGTGGGCATCGCCACGGACCACTGCGTCCGTGCGACCGCGCTGGATGCAGTCGAGGCGGGATTCCGCGTACGCGTACGCCTGGACTACTCGGTCGGGGTCGCTGCGCACACAACGGCCGCGGCCCTGAACGACTTCCGCCGGGCCGGCGTCGCCGTATCCGGCGACGCACCCGCGCAATAGTTCCCAGGCCCGGTGTGGGCCCGGACCGAAGCCCAACGTCGGCGGGTGCTGCACCGGGCGAGCGCTTCACCAGATGCCCGGCCTTGTGGAACTCGCCGGTGCGCAGGGGCGTGGCCGTGGCGCTGCGGGGCACACGCAGGCGCGAGCGGTTACCGGTGGTTTGTTGACGTCGGTCAGTCTCATCAGGCTTCATCACGTCGAAGGAGATGAAGCCGCTCGGTTGACGGACTTGGGCTTGGCGTGGGTGAGGGCGGCGGGGGCGTAGTCGATGGCGTCGACCTCGTAGCTGTTCTCGGCGAGGTGGCGGGCGAGTTCGCCCAGGTCGCAGCCGACATCGAGGGCGAGCCCACCGCCGTCGGGGCCGGGGCGTGTGCGGCGAGCAGGCGTCGCTCGGCGTCGCCGAGACGGCGGAAGGTCTTGCCGCGCGTAGTGCGCATCCCACTCGTCAGACGTGGTGTATCCCACCGTGCGGGCTCCTTGCCCGGTCGAATCGGCCTGGGAGTTGGTCAGATGAAGGTGTTGGTACGCAGGGCACGCAGCGTGCGCCGGCCGCGTTCGACGAGTTCCGGGTCGCCGTGGGTGTGGCCGTACTGGACACCGTTGACAGCATCAAGCGCGGCCTCGCAGCGCAGGCGTTGCCGCTCGTCGCCGGTGAGGGGGCGGCCGTAGCCGGTGAAGAACGCCTCGACCAGGTCGGGCCGGCCCAGCCACGCGTCCGCCAGACGCACGAAGTCGCGTACGGCGGGGCCGAGTTCACTTCGTTCGAAGTCGATCAGCCCGACCCAAGGAGCGCTTCCGGTGTCGTCCAGGAGGACGTTGCGCGGTTGGAGGTCGCCCAGGGTCGGTACCCACCGCACCGCGGGCAGCGTGCGGTGGACAGCGGCGAGGTCGAGGACGACGTCCTCGTCACCGGGGGCCAGCAGCGGACCGGCGGCCTGAAGGTGGCGGTGGACTTTGTCAGGTCCTGGCGGCGGGGCCGGGCTGGGGTCGGCCGCGTGGTGGTAGCGCGCGGTGAGTTCCCCGACCTGCCGGTGCACCTCGCGCTCCAGTTCGGCGGGCAGGGCACGGCCGTTCAGGGGGCGTCCGGGCAGTTCGGTGAGGACCACCGTACGGTGCGCACCGTCGGCAGCAATCAGCCGTGGTGCTCGCGGGCCGAGGGCGAAAACCCAGTGCCGGCAGGCGTGAACCTCGCGCTGGTGGAACTTCTCGTTCTGATGCCGCTTCACGTACCAGGCGCCGCCGCGAGCCCCGGTGGCCCGCCATACCCGGCTCTCGCGCCGTGCCCACGACGCGTCCGACCACTCAGCGATCCGCCCCACCGCCTGCTCGGCGAAGGCACGTACCACCGCGTCCGGTGCCTGCGCGTTCGAGGGACGGGCGGCGTCGGCGACGATGTGCAGCCGGTCGACGGCCCGGTCGTAGGCGATCGGGTCACCCTCGCGCTGGAAATGTACGGCCAGGTGGGCGCCCGCGCGGTAAGCGTCGAGCCCGGCCCGGCAGTAGGCCACCATCGGCTCCGGCAGCGCATCCCAGCCGAACCAGTCCATCGCGTCGCACCGGTCCGGCTCGGTGATCTCAGGCTCGCCCTGCCAGTCCAGGACGACCAGGAACACCCCGGTGCGGGCGCTGCCTGCCGGGGCGCGGTGATGGACGGTGAGCGCCGCCCGGACATCCGACCGGCCGGCCACGACACCGGTCTCCTCCCGCAGTTCTCTCAGTCCGCCGTCGACGACGTCCTCGTGCGGCCCGTCCAGATGCCCCGACGGCAGATGCCACATTCCTCTCGCGTACACATCTCCGGCCCGCCGCGACAGCAGCACCCGCTCGCCCTCGGGGCCCTCGCGCAGCAGGATCAGGTGCACGTCGACCGGGGCCGTGTACCGCCCGCCGGCGGCCGGCGGGCTCACGCTGTGCCTCCTGGGCGGCGGGTCGGCGGCACCGTGAGGGCGACCTGCTCGGTCAGCTGCCGGTCAGGCTCGGCATATGGGCCGCGCGTGCCGACGCGGCGTGCCGGGCCGAGGTGGGACTGGATCAGGGTCTGGAGCGCGGTGGCCCCCGCGGCGTCGAGCGTCCACAGACTGCCGTCGCCCGTGATCGCCACGGTCGCGTGCGGCCCGGCCACCCGGTCCGCCATCGCCGACACCGCGGGGCGGTCCACCCGGTGAGAGGCTCGGCAACACGTGATCATGTCTGCGTGGGATGTGGGCACTTGAGGATCGAAGCGTTCGGCCGGCACGGCGTGGAGGGCTGCGGTGCACTGTTCCAGCAGCGGGCGCAGGACGTTGGTGGCCGCGTCGAGTTGGGCCTTGCTCGGGTTGATCAGCTCTGCGCGTACCAGGCGGGGCCGCGCGGGCGGCAGGGCGGCGACCTGGTCGGTGCCCGCGCCCACATCCAGCGACGTCGGTGTGGACACGCCCGTCATCGTGTCGGCCGGCAGCCACGCTACCGGCTCGGGCACACTCGGCCGGTAGCGTGCGTACTCCTGGTCCGGAGACCCGAACAGCAACTCCTCTTGGCGCAGGCCCGCAGTCGGGCCTGCCGTGGGATCTGTTGGATGGTTCGCCATTGGTCTCCCTCGTACGGCGGGCGCGGATCGATCAGTGACCAGACCAGGGTGTCGCGGCCGTGTCCGGCGCCGGCCCACTGCTCACCGTCCGCCCCGAACTCCAGCCGGTACGCGGCGGGTTCGCCCGCGGCCCGCCAGCAGGCGGCGATGTCCTGGATCTCGTCCCAGATGGCACGCGGCCCACACTCGACAGCCCGGTCGGCACCGAACGGGTTCACGGACTACTGCCACGAGTACATAATCTCGGCAGGCGGCTGGGCGATGGCCTGCGCATCCTGGTAATGGCTGAGGTCTTGGTAGTGGCTGAGGTCACGGGACATCTCCCGCACGGTCGTTGTGATCGAGGCGGCGCCACCGGAGTCAACGACCTCGACGGCGATATCGAACACACATGTTTTGGACGGAGTGGATTCCGTACAGGGGGCGCGGCGGCTCAACGTGCGGAGTGCATCCACCCTTGAGTCGCGCGGTCGATCCGAGCGACCCCATGGCCGAAACGCCGAGGCCGATACACATGTGACTGATGGGTTTCATGGTCGGTCATACGCTCGCGCCGGCGGGCGGCCTGCTACCGCGACAGGCCGGCGCGGCGATGTCCGGTGTTCCCGTCGCCGACGTAGTGCCCAATGCCCTTCCGCGCGTCGGCCGCCTCGCCGACACCTCTACGGATCCAAGACCGCCGGTACCCCAGCGGAGGAGGGCACGCGATGAACCGGCGGAACGAGTGGAACGAGCAGCACGCCGGACCGCTCGGCACGGCAGACGTTGAACTCAAGGCGTGCTGTGCTGCTGCCTACTCCTCCGAGGTGGTCGCCTGCTGCTCGGCGACGCCTGTCATCCCGGCGGCGCCGCCCTCGCACGGCGCCTTGCCGATGGACTGCGTCTGGCGTCGCTGAGGAGTGCTGCGGGTCGTTGGGGGAGTGGCTTCAGCTGCTCCCGTGCACAGGAGCGAGCACCGGCTGGGGGTGAGGGGGCCGGTGGGCGGCCTCGACGCCGAAGCGGGGTAGCCGATGGTCGGCCGGCGGGGCAGCCACCAGGTCGCGCGCCCCGTCAGCGCCATGGCCGCGGGCACGAGCACCGTGCGGACGATCGTCGCGTCGAGCACCAGCCCGCGGCGCCGATCTGTCCCGGACCGGTTCCGCGAGTCGTCGTAGTCCTCGGCGAACCTGCTGCGGAATGCTGTCCCCATGCTGTCCGCCGGGGCATGGGCCCGGCTCACACGTCTTCCCTGCCGTTCTTTGCTCTGCCACAAGACTCCCCAATGGAATTGAATTCAATTAAGGTTCGGCTGAAGTCATCGACAAGGAGGTCGACCATGGCGTTCGTTCTCATCCACGGCGCAAGTTTCGGCGCGAACAGCTGGGACGAGTTGATACCGCACCTAGGAGCGGAAGCGCTTGCGGTCGACCTTCCAGGGCGCGGGACCAGAGCCGAAGTCGACTTGGGCAAGGTCACCCTCGCGGACTGCGCCGATGCCGTCCGGGAGGACGTCGAGGCAAAGGACCTGCGGGACGTTGTACTGGTCGGTCACTCCTTCGCGGGAGTCACGATCCCGCGCGTACTGGACCTCATACCTGACCGGATCCGACACGTCGTCCTCGTGTCGGCCGTGGTCCCGGCGGACGGATCCCGGGTGCTTGACCAGATCGATCCCGGAGTGCGGGATCTGGTTGAGCAGTCCATTGTCGACGGTGTCTACCACCAGACCCGCGAGGGCGCCGCCGCGATGCTGTGCAACGACATGGACGAGGCGACCACCGCCTCCACCCTGGACCGGCTGGCCGACGACTCGGCCGCTTTGCTGCGCGAGACCGTGGACCTGAGCGGCTACAGACGCCAGATTCCCCGGACGTATGTGCACCTCACGCGGGACCAGTGCTACGTCGAGGAACTCCAGCAACGATCCATCGCGCTGCTTCGGCCAGACGTCATCGATCTCGACACCGGTCACATGGCAATGATCAGTGCGCCCGGAAAACTCGCTGCCGTCCTCAACACCATTCACGGCTGATCGCCGGCTCGGGCCACGGCCGGCCGGCCGTCAACGCACACTCGTCGTCGCCCCGGTCCGCGCCGGAGCCCGCTTCGAACGCGGCCACCTCGTCGAACGCCCCGAGCCCCTCGCAGCCTGACCTGCCTCAACCGATCGTCAGGAATTGATGCGATGAAGGGGGCGAGGCCACCGCGCCCGTAGGTCTTCCGGGTGGGACCCGGGTGGGCGCAGGGTGGGTCCCTCTCGCTCTCCGTCCCGACGCCGCCGGGCAACCGGCCACGGCAAGGTCCTCATCGACGTCGCCACGACCTCCACGACGAGTCGCCCCAGGCGGGCGGGCAGGCCTCGCCCGCTTTCGCGGCCGCCCGCCGGGACTGGAGGACCAACTGGTCACCGACACTATGATTCATGACAAGCTGTGCTTCCCACTGCCCGAACCCAGGAGGTCACCATGACTGCAGAGTCTCCAGCGCAAGATGGTTCGGAGTCGGCCGACGTCGAGGGGCCTGCCCCGGTATCCGACGATGACGGCCAGGATGAGTTGAAGCGCAAGTTTCGGGAGGCCCTGGCGCGCAAGCGGGGCATGCAGGCGGACGCGGCCGCTCTTGCCGCGAACCCCGACGCGTCGAAGGTCCGAGGGGCGCACGGCCCGGCTGCGAGTCAGCGGTCGTTCCGGCGCAAGAGCGGCGGCTGAGTCCAAAGCTGCCGCCGGAAGGGACTCGGCAGGGCACGGCCCGGCGGTTCGGTCGGCAGCACTGCCAGATCGGCCGGTCAGTCCGGCTCTCTGCTGGGCGGGTCGCTCAGGCGTGGGTGTCGTCGTAGGCCAGGTTGCCGCCCAGTTCGCGGGAGGCTTCGGCCTGGGCGAGGAGTTCCTTCGCCTTGGCCTCGGTGGCCTCGATGGCGTCCGCGCCCGCGACGAAGCGCTGCAGTGGCTTGTCCTGGTCGGCGATGGTGAGCAGGGCGCGGGCGAGCTTGGCGGGGTCGCCGGGCTGCTTGCCGTTCATGCTCTTCATGCCCTCGATCCTCGGGGCCGTGCGCGGGGCGTAGTCGTCGATGGACAGCTCGGGCCAGGTGGTGGAACCGTCGACGAGGAGTTCGGTGCGGAAGTAGCCGGGCTCAACGGATCCACATCGCCGGCCAGCAGCACCCGGCCGACCCGATAGCGCTCCGCCTGCCGACTGGCGTCGCCGAACCGGGACAGCCAGCGCGGCGAGTGCACGCCGAAGTCGGTGCCCGCGACCGCCCGCAGCTGCTGCTTGAACTCCTCGAGGGTCGGCGCGGTCGCACGGTCCTCGGCCACGCCGTCGGCGGGTACGACCACGCGGTACGTCCCGTCCCCGTTGGGGATCGTGCCGAACCGCAGTTGGGTCTTGCGGACTTCCTCGACTACGGCGGCGACCGTCGCCGGATCCTCGGTCATCTCCATATCGCCCAGCAGCGTCTCGACCTTGGCGGGCTCGCCGAGGAAAGCGACGCCGAGCCCCTTGCGCACCACACTGCGGCCGCCGTCGCACCCGACGAGATAGCGCGAGCGCAGGTGCGTGCCGTCAGCCGGCTCGACGGTCACCCCGTCCTCGTGCTGGCTCAGCCCGACCACTTCGCAGCCGCGCCGGATCTCGGCACCGAGTTCGAGGGCACGCTCGCAGAGCAGCCGCTCGGTGACCGGTTGCAGGGTGGAGAGGCCGTACGGGTGCGCTGTGTCCAACCGGTCCGGCCACGGCTTGCGGATGCCGCCGAAGAAACCGCCGACCTGGAACTTCTCACTGACCGCGAGGAACCGGTCCAGCAGGCCGCGCTGGTCCATCATCTCGACGCTGCGCGCGTGCAGGCCGCGCCCGCGGGACTCCCCGGTCGGCTCGGTCAACTTCTCCAGCACGACCACGTGCACTCCGGCCAGCCGTAACTCACAGGCCAGCATCAAGCCGGTCGGTCCGCCGCCGACCACGATCACGTCAATCATCAAACCCCCCTCACTGAAACAAGACTGACTTTCGGCCAGCCGCTCCGCGCAGCCCGACGGCACACACACCCGCACCTCCGCGCCGAGTTCTCGCAATCGCTCCGCGAGGCCCATCAGCGGTTCGACGTTCCGTGCGACCCATTCATCGACGAAACCGCTCGTATTTTGCGAATGCGTCATTTCCGCGGGTTCTGGCCTTGGCCGACCATTCTGCGGCACGACCCGAGCCTTGCCGCAAGCCCCCTGGTGCGCTATAGGTTGAGAGTGGCAAGGAGTAGTTGCTCTCCTTGCTTTTCCTTCCCCTCGGCGATCAGGAGATCCGCCGGCTTGCGCAGACTCACATGCAGTGGTCAGTCTGCTGCGCGGGTGACCTGGTTTGGTGTGCGGCAACGGCCATGACGATGACGGAGGCCAGGACGAGACCGGCCCCGACGTAGAGCGGCGCCGTGTAGCCGAGGCCCGCGGTGATGGCCAGACCCCCGAGCCAGGCGCCAAGGGCGTTGCCGAGGTTGGACGCCGACACATTGGCGCTGGCGGCCAGTGCCGCTCCGTGGGCGAAGTCGGTGACGCGAGTGATCATGCCGGGCACGCTGGCGAATCCGAACAGCCCCATCAGAAACACCAGTATCACCGACGCGGTGGCGCTGCCGGCCAGCAGACCGAACACGGCCAGGATGATGGTGAGGCCGACCAAGGCACGGACCAGGGTGCGGTCACGGTCACGATCGGCCGCTCGCCCGCCGATCAGGTTCCCGACGACCAGACCGACGCCGTACACCATCAACAACCAGGGGACATCCGCCGGGGAGAAGCCGCCGACCTCGGTGAACGTGTAGGCGATGTAGCTGAAAGCGCCGAACATCCCGCCATAGCTGAGCGCGGTGGCCGTCAGCGTCAGCCAGACCTGCCAGGACCGGAACGCACGGAACTGGTCCCCCAAGCCACTGGGCGGTACCGGGTTCGATCGGCCCGTCGCTGTCGCCGGCCCCGCCTCTCCCGCCGAGCCGGGGACGAGGGCCACGATTCCCGCGAGCGCCAGCACGCCGATTGCGGTGACCGCCCAGAAGGCCGCCCTCCAACCCCAGCGCTCACCGACCAACGCCCCGAACGGCACGCCCAGCACGTTCGCGACCGTCAGCCCGGCGAACATGACCGCCACCGCGCGGGACTTCTTCTCCGGCGCGACAAGACTTCGGGCGACCAGCGAGCCGATACCGAAGAACGAGCCGTGGCACAGTGCCGCGACGATCCGTCCGAGCAACATCACCGGATAGCTAGGCGCGAGTGCGGACAACAGGTTGCCGATGACGAACAACGCCACCAGGCCCACCAGGACCGCTTTCCGGGGGAGCCGGGCCGTCGCCGCGGTCAGCGCGATGGCGCCGATCGCGACACTCAACGCGTACCCGGAGATCAGCCAGCCCGCGGCCGCCTCGGACACCGAGAAACTCGACGCCACCTGCGGCAGCAGCCCGGCGATCAGGAACTCGGTCAGTCCGATGCCGAATCCGCCGAGTGCCAGGGCGATAAGTCCACTCGGCATCCGTCGCCTTTCGACCAGGCGCCTATGCAAAATAAGCCTGGGGTTGCCGTCTCTCATCTCCCTGTCGGGCCTTTCCGGGCGCTTTCAAGTGGAATGCGGGCGCGGTGATTTCCGGGTTTCGTCCTCATTGGGATAGGCCTGGAAAACAACGGAAAGTGGCTATCAGTCAAGAGCAGCGGGTACGGCTCGCTGGGACCGCCCGGGATCTCCGCGGAGTAGCGCACCAGGCCGTGGTCGAGGTCCCAGTCCTCGAAGGCGGACGGGCGGCATCTGTGCCACGCGGTGAGCGCTGCCGTGGCGGCCTCACCGAGGTGAGGCCGCGGGTGCCGGTGGGACGTCCGGCAGGGCCCCGTCCGCGTACTCCGCGGGGATCTCCCGAAAGCGTCAGAACTTCTCGGTGGGGCGCCCGCATTCGTCGTCGGCGCGTCGTAGTCGTACTCGTACTCGTACTCGTACTCGTAGTCGTACGACGTGACGGCCGGGTGCATTGGCTCGTCGTGCAGGGCGCTGCCGCCCTGGTTGGCGCCCGCCGAGCCCCGAGTTCGTACCGCCGTGTGCCGTGTAGAGGTTCACCGAGGCGCCGCACTCAAGGATCTCTGTAAGGCCCCGGGCGCACGATCACCCGCAGCATCGCCAGGCGGCGACCCCAGTGCTCCTCGTGCACCCGGAAGTCCCTGTCCCCGACCCTGAATTCACTCATGGGCTCACCCTCATTCCTGGCGGCGGATCAGTCCATGGACAAAGACCGACGACGCTTGGACGAAAGTGAGGGCACCGTGGACGCAAGGAGGCGGACTCACCGCACCTGGCTCATGACCACCGCTACACCGGCACCGGGGAAGCTGACCCGGCCGTTCGCGCCGAGTACTTCAAGCGCATACAGCAAGAGGGCAACTTCAAGGCAGGGTGTGCTGACCGGAAGCGTCCCGAACGCCTGTGGCAGCCGCGGCGCGCGGGGCCGATAGCCGGCACGGCGTGCACCATGTCGGACACCGCCACCGGCTCGGCCTCGATCGGCGGTGGCTATTCGGCCATCCCGCCAGTTGGCTGCAACCGCACACACGGCACACCGTCCCGCTCGTAGATCGGCGAGGGCGATGGCATCGTGGATGTCCCCGTTGTCGCCGACCGACTCCGCCGCGCGCGCCCGCCGGACCACCTCCAGGAAGTCTGGGACACCGCTGGCTGACGCCGAATCCATCAAGAGGCCCGGGACCTAAGAGAGTTCGCCCCTCGACAACCGGCTCGCCGGCAGCCGACGAGGGACCGGACAACAGCCCACGAGGCGCACTGGCCTCGGGAATTCCTGGTCGACGATGCCGGTATGACTTATCGCCCGGCCGGGTTAACCGACCGCGAAGCGCTGGGTGAGCCGCGGTCAGGCCCACTACGAAGGTCACAACCTGTCCGTGATCTCCGAGAGGAAACCCTGTGCACCCCACCCGGCCGTCGTGGTCGCCGCCTTCGCCGCGCTCGCGCCCTGCTTACCCCCACTTCCGCGCACGCCGCTGAACCGGCGACCCCGGGACCCTGTCGGTACGCGAGGCCCCGCAAGCACTGACCATTCCGAGCGAACACCGCACCGGCTACACGCGCGGCGAGGAAGGCGTCGCTCGGGCGAGCGGGAAGGGCCGTTGTTCAGTTCCAGGCCCGGGACACATCCCACGATTGCGTCACCCGCGCCCGCATCCCAGCAGGTCAGGGTCTGGGACCTCCCAGATGGGCCTCAACCGGGGCGAGTTGTGTGGCGGTAGGTATCCAAGCCCCGACACAGTCGCAGCATCACACCGGGCGGCGCGATCGAACTCCCCGCCGCCCACCCCGCACACCGAGTGCGCCAGACGAAAGGAAACCGCGTCATGAAGTTCCACAAGAGCGCCGCCCTTGGCATCCTCGCCACAGCAGTCCTGGGCAGCGGCCTTGCCGTGGCCCCCACGGCAACGGCGGCCGAGGCGGGTACGGCTCCGGCTTGCGTCAAGCGGGACGTCATCAAGCATCGGAAGTACGTGAAGGTCACCAACAACTGCGGTGAGGCGATGCACCTGAAGGTTGTCATCGACTGGGGTTCCGACTCTCCCTGCCTCACGTACCAGCCCGGTGAGCAGTGGGAGTGGAACTGGGGCCGGGGTTCGTACGGCAAGGTCGTCACCTGCTGATCCGCCCGACCGGCACAGACCACAAGGCAGGCGCCCTGATCTTCGCCGGCCACCTGGTCGAATACTGTCTCTTCCTCCTCTCACCCCAGTTTCGAGCGGGACGATTCGCCGAGCCGCAACCTGTCTAGGAGACCGCTCCGGCCATCGATCGGCTCGCCGTGTTTCTCGGTCGGCCGGTTCCACCGCCGCTGTGAGAGATCGCGGGCGACTGACCGTCCCCGAAAGCACGCCCGCTGATGATGTACGGACGGTGCTTCTCGCGGTGGTCCGGGCTTACGGAGCGGCCGCGTCGCCTGGTTCCGGTTCGTTCGCTGGTGTGCGAGTGGGGTGCTGTGGTCCTCGGGCGAGGACATAGAGAAAGACGGCGCCCATAACGGCGACTCCTGCCCACATGGCGCGCTGCCAGCCGTCGACGAACGACTCCTGCGCGGCACGGATCAGCGTCTGCGCATGGGGGCCGGCCTGGTTCGCGGCGTCGAGGGCGTTGGCGACTCCACCGCGTGCGGTGTCGGCGGGAGCCTGGGGAACATCGGTGAGTCGGGAGTCGATGGCGTTGCGGTAGCCGGAGGACAGGAGCGCTCCGAGCAGGGCGACGCCGAGCGCGGTGCCGAATTCCCGGGTGACGTCGTTGAGTGCGGACGCGACACCCTGGCGCTCTCGCGGGAGGGCGCTGGTGATGGCCTCGGTGGAGGGCGTCATCGACAGGCCCATGCCGGTGCCCATGGCGAGCATGCCGGGAAGGACGGACAGGTAGCCGCCGTCGACGGAGACGTCGGCGGCCATGAGCGCGAGACCGGCACCCGCCAGGAGGATGCCTGTGGCCATGGTCGCTCGGGGGCCGATACGCGCGGCCAGCCGTGGGGCGAGGCCGGAGGCCGTCATCATTAGCACGGCCATGGGCATCAGCGCCAGGGTGGCCAGCAGTCCCGACCAGCCGAGGACGGTCTGGAAGAACGGGAAGAGGACCACGAAGATACCCGCCTGGACCCCGAAGACCGCCAGGAGCGTGATCGAGCCGCCGGCCAGAGCGGGCTCGCCGAACAGGCGCACGTCCAGGAGCGCACCATCCCGGCGGCGCAGTTCCCACGCCACGAAGCCGATGGTGGCGATGACACCCACGACCAGGCTGAGCAGGGTCGCCGGGGCGGTCCAGCCTCGCTCGGGCCCTTCCTGGAGGACGAAGATGAGCCCCACGACCGCGACGACGGACGTCAGCGCGCCGACGGTGTCAAAAGCGTGCCCGGACGTCTCGCGGGAGTTGGGGACGGATCGCAGCGCCATGGCGAGGGCCACCATGACGAGTGCGACGGGCAGGACGAACAGCCACCGCCAGCTCACCACATCGACCAGGGCGGCCGAGAGAAACATGCCCAGGATGCCGCCACCGCCGGCCACACCGGTCCACACGCCGATCGCCTGTCCCCGTTCCTCCTTGGGGAAGGTCGAGGTGATGACTGCGAGCGTGATGGGCATGATCATCGCCGCGCCAACTCCGCTGAACAGGCGAGCGGCGAGCATGACCTCAGTCGACGGGGCCAGACCTGCCGCCGCACTGGCGACGCCGAAGATGGTCAGGCCGGTGAGCAGCATGGGCTTGCGGCCGAAGCGGTCGCCGATCGAGCCGAGCGGCAACAGGAGTGCGGCCAGGCTGAGCGTGTAAATGTTGATGATCCACAGGACCGTGCTCTGCGAGGCGTCGAAGGCGACGGCGAGGTTGGCCTGGGCGACGTTGAGCCCGGACACCGAGGCGATGACGGCCATCAACGCGATACAGACGGCGATCAGGATCATGCGACGCTGACGTGCGTCGGGCACGCCCTCGCCAGGAGCGCCGCTCGGCTCAGCACTCACCTGGGGAGGCTGGTTCGTACTCATGGATTCCTCTCAACAAGGCATGCGGATATCGGCACAGGGCGCGCGGGTGTCGGCGCCGGGTCAAAAGCCGAAGCGCCAGGGGTGTACGCGGCTGGTGTGCGGCGGGCTGCGGGGCCGGTGAGCGCGCGGGCGGTCAGGCGCGGGTGATGCGGCGCTGCGCGGTGGCGAGGGCCGTCTCGGTGTCAGCGATGGCCAGGTCGGCATTCATGTGGGCGCCGGCCAGGGCGCCGGCTGCGGCACAGGCGCCGACCTGGGCGGTCAGGTCGGTGGCGTTGCCGGCGACCCACACGCCCGCGACCTCGGTGGTGCCGGCCATGCCGGTGGTGAAGTGGTGGCCCATCCCGCCGGGCAGGTCCCGCATCGGCAGGCCCAGATCCTCCAGGCCCTCGGTGCGCGCCTGCATGGTGGTCGTGACGGCGAGGACGCGCCGGGGCACGAGCTGTCCGTCCGCCAGACGCACGCCCGCGACACCGCCGCCCTCGGCTGTTACGACCTGGTCGACGGGGGTGCCGACGATACGGATGCCGCGGGCGGCGAAGCGCGCTCTGGTGTCCTCGTCGAGTCGGGTGCCGCGGGTGAAGTACACCAGGTCGTCGGTCAACTGGCGGAACAGCAGCGCGTGGTGGACGGAAGCCGGGCCCACGGCCAGGACACCGATGGGCTCGTCGCGTACCTCCCACCCGTGACAGTAGGGGCAGTGCACCACGCTGTGCCCCCAGTGCTCGGCCAGCCCGGGGACGTCGGGCAGAACGTCCCGCAGGCCGGTGGCGACCAGGAGGCGGCGCGCGTGCAGGGTGGTGCCTCCCCTGCCGGCTACGCCCTCGTCGGCGGGGGTGCCCCCACTGGCCAGGGTGACAGTGAAGCGCGGATCCCCGTCAGCGGACGGATCAGCCGCAGCGGCCTCAATCACCTCGCCGGTCTTCACCGTGCCGCCGTAGCGGCGGACTTCTTCACGGCCCCGTTCCAGCAACTCGGCCGGGGGAGTGCCGTCCAGGCCGAGCAGCCCGTGCACGCCCTCGGCGGGCGCGTTGCGCGGGGTGCCGCTGTCGATCACGACGACCGAGCGGCGGGAACGGGCCAGCATCAGCGCGCCGTTCAGTCCGGCGGCGCCGCCGCCGATCACCACGGCGTCGACGGTCTCGCCCGGCAGCTCCTCGGTCGCGCGTGCCGTGGTCGTCGCAGGCATGTCGTCGTCCCCTTTGCGCCGCGGCCCCCAGTCGTTGTGGGGCCGAACACGAACGACGCTAACCGCACCTTGCCGATAAGGCATACGATGTTGCCTATGACGCAAGACAATGGTGAGCTGGACAGCCTGGTACGCAAACGCATCCGTGCCCTGCGTGTGGCCCAGGGCTGGTCCCTGGAGGAGCTGGCCGCTCGCGCCCAGGTCAGCCAGTCCACGCTCAGCCGCATCGAGAACGGTCAGCGCCGCCTGGCCCTGGACCAGCTCGTCACCCTCGCCCGCGCCCTGGACACCTCCCTCGACCAACTGGTCGAGAGCGCCACGGACGACGTCGTCTCCAACCCGATGATCGACGGAACCCACGGGCTGATGCGCTGGCCCATCAAGGCAGAACCCGGCATGACCGTCGTACGCCAGCGCATGACCGACCCGCCGCCCGACAATCCCTCGCGCATGCGCGCCCACCCGGGCCGCGAATGGCTCGTCGTCCTCTCCGGCACCGCGATCCTGCTCCTGGGCAACCGGCGCTTCCGGATCGAGACCAACCAAGCGGCGGAGTTCCCCACGATGCTCCCGCACGCCATCGGCGCCGAGGGCGGACCGTGCGAGATCCTGGGCATCTTCGACCGCGACGCCCGCCGCGGCCACCAGCGAGGCGAGGACGTCGGGAAAGCGAACCCTCCGTCAACGTCACCGTGACCGTTTGCGTGTTCCGCAGTCCAGCCGGGACGCATCCGGGCACCGGGCCGAGCGCGAGTACCTGGCGGCGGCGCACCGCTGTCTGAACCTGGCGCCCGACGACCCGCTGCTGCGGTGGTGCCCGGAGTAGGAATCGCTCCTGAACACTTCTTGCCACGGACTCACCCGCGCCCTCCCGCGCCAGGGCCCGCACGCGCAGGTCGCCGAGGACGACGCGCACGAGCTCCTCGCCGAGATGTGTGCCGGTGCCGCGTCAACTCCGCATTGCGGGGTGCCGCGTTCACGCAAGGCGACCGCAGTGGCCATGGGGCCCCGCCGAGTGGCGTGGGAAAATCCGAGTGCGATCCGTCAGCGACCCCGACGGGCGTTGAGCCGGGCGGCCTGGCGTGTCAGGTGGGCGCGTTCGGCGAGGTTGGGTGCCTTCTGGGCCGCCTCGGTGTACAGCCGTGCCGCGGTCGTCAGGTCGCCGTCGCGCTCGTGGAGGTACGCCGCCACCGCGGTGTGGCGGGGCAGTGAGTCGTCCAGCGCCGCGAGCGCCGCCAAGCCGGCGCGCGGTCCGTCGGCCTCGCCGACGGCCACCGCGCGGTTGAGCCGGACGACCGGGCTGTCGGTCAGGCGCGCGAGTTCGTCGTACCACTCGACGATCTGCACCCAGTCGGTCTCCTCGGCCGCGGGCGCGTCGGCGTGGAGTGCCGCGATGGCGGCCTGGGCCTGGAACTCGCCCAGCCGGTCGCGGGCGAGGGCCGCCTGAAGGATCTCGACGCCCTCGGCGATCAACCCCGTGTCCCAACGGCCGCGGTCCTGTTCGGCGAGCGGTACCAGGCTGCCGTCGGGGGCGGTGCGGGCGGCGCGCCGGGCGTGGTGGAGCAGCATGAGGGCGAGCAGCCCCGCCACCTCCGGGTGGTCGATCGCGGCCGCGAGCTGCCGGGTGAGCCGGATGGCTTCGGCGGCGAGGTCGACGTCGCCGGAGTAGCCCTCGTTGAAGACCAGGTAGAGGACGCGCAGCACGGTGGCGACATCGCCGGGCTGGTCGAACCGCACGCCGGAGACGGTGCGCTTGGCCCGGCTGATGCGTTGCGCCATGGTCGCCTCGGGCACCAGATAGGCCTGGGCGATCTGGCGGGTGGTCAGCCCGCCGACGGCGCGCAGCGTGAGCGCGACCGCGGACGACGGCGTCAACGACGGGTGGGCGCATAGGAAGTAGAGCTGGAGCGTGTCGTCCACCGCAGGCGCGGGCCCGGGCGCCGGCTCCTCGTCGACGAGGTCCTCACGCCTGCGGCGGGCGGTGTCCGCCCGGGTCGCGTCGAGGAACTTGCGCCAGGCCACGGTGACCAGCCAGCCCTTCGCATCCCGCGGCGGGTCGGCCGGCCAGACGCGAACCGCCTCCACCAGCGCGTCCTGCACGGCGTCCTCGGCCGCCGCGAAGTCGGCTCCGCGGCGGACGAGGATCCCCAGCACGCTCGGTGTGAGGCTCCGGAGCAGGACCTCGTTCACCTCGTTCACGTCAGGGGTCACTCCGTGATGGTGGGCGACACGCCGTAGAACGGGCGCAGCTCGAGCCACTCGTGGATCGGCTTCCCGCCCGCTCCGGGGGCGGCCGACAGCTCCCCGGCCAGCTCGACGGCGCGCTCGTAGCTGTCGACGTCGATCACCATCCAGCCGGCGATGAGGTCCTTGGTCTCGGCGAACGGGCCGTCGGTGACCGGCGGGCGCCCCTCGCCGTCGTACCGGACGAACGTCCCCTCGGGAGCGAGTGCCTGACCGTCGACGAACTCGCCGGACTTCTCCAGCCGGTCGGCGAAGTCCTGCATGTACTGCATGTGGGCCGAGATCTCCTCCGGCGTCCACCGGTCCATGGGCACGTCGTTGACCGCAGCCGGGGCGCCGCGGTAGTGCTTGAGCAACAGGTACTTGGCCATCGTGTTTCTCCTCGGTGCTGGTGCGACCCATTGTGGTCGCGTTCACTGCAGGGACGGAGCCGGTCACGGGTTCTCGACATCGCCGGCCAATTTTTTTTGGCTCACGTGAATGAGCCTGGGCGAGCCGTCTCGCGGTGTCCGGGTCCACGGCATGACGGGAGGGCCAGACGGAGCGAGACCTTCCAAGGTCAGCGGCAACCAGGCAACTGAACCAAGAGAAGGCCCCGCGTGCGACACATTCGTGTGGTCCTGGCGCGTCGTGGTGTGCTCGGACCGTTGAGTTGTCCGGAGTGGGGGGATGCACGTCCAAGGCCTCACCCGTGATCTGGACGATGGCAGTGGACAGGCTCTGGTGGTGCGACGATGGCAATGGACAGGCTCTGGTGGTGCAGGGATCGCGGGTGACGCTCTGCGCCGGGTCCTGCTGCTCCTCGACCGGCACCCCGCCGCCCGCGAACAAGCGCTCGCCGCCGGAGGCGAAGGCTCGGCGCGACGCCGCCAGGCCATCCAGGCGCTGGTCCACGAGACGCTCCGGCTCCATCCGTCCGCCTGGATCCTGCCCCGCCACGCCACCGAGGACGACACCCTCGCCGGTTCCGACGTCGAGGCGGGCACCCACATCCTGATCTGCCCGTACCTCACGCACCGCGACCCCGAACTGTGGCCAGACCCAGAGCACTTCGACCCCCGGCGCTTCACCACCCCGGACGGCAGACCTGCCCACCCGGGCGCGTACTTCCCCATCGGTATCGGTCCCCGCGCCTGCCTCGGTCTGCAATTCGCGCTCCGTGAATCGACCGTCCTGCTCGAACACCTGCGCCGGTCCACGCTCTGGCCTTCTCCTCCATCCCCATGAAGGCGACGTACGGCATCACCGTCCGTCCCGATGGCCCCACCCCCGCAGCCTTGGTACCGCCATGCACCTGAAGCGGGTCAATACCGGGAACGGTCGGAGGACGGGCAGCGCGTACGTGGGGGTGGTGAGGCAGCGGCAGCTCGAACGCCAGGAGGCCATACCCGGTTGACGGGTGCGGACGCGATGCAGGTGCGCACGTTCTTCGCTACGGGGCTGGGTCTTCACGGTCTCCACGCTGTGAGCTGCCCCGAACTGCCTGCGTGACGGGCCGACGCTGCCTGGGGCACTGGATCCTCCACTCCCTGTCCCGCCCGACGGGCGCACGTGACTTGCTCCCGGGCCGCCAACTGGCGTCCCGCGATACGCCATCCGGTGACTTATGGCCGCTGCGGCGTTATTCATATCACCCGATTTCCTATGTATTCCACTGTCCCGCTTTGTGTTGACCAGCCGTCACGAAGCCCTGAACAAGTCGAGGAGAGTGGAGACAATGACGACATCGCCGCGATGGCGATCTGTTCTGGCGTCAGCCGCCATGGCTGCCGCGCTCGCCCCAGCCCTGCTGGCGAACGCGGGAACCGCCTACGCTCAGGTCCACACCACTCCACACCCGCCGCACCCGGCGAAGCCTGCCTATCCGGAGTACCCGGCGAAGCCTGCTTACCCGGAGTACCCGGCGAAGCCTGCTTACCCGGAGCACCCGGCGAAGCCTGCTTACCCGGAGCACCCGGCGAAGCCTGCCTATCCGGAGTACCCGGCGAAGCCTGCTTACCCGGAGCACCCGGCGAAGCCTGCTTACCCGGAGCACCCGGCGAAGCCTGCTTACCCGGAGCACCCGGCGAAGCCTGCTTACCCGGAGCACCCGGCGAAGCCTGCTTACCCGGAGCACCCGGCGAAGCCTGCCTATCCGGAGCACCCGGCGAAGCCTGCCTATCCGGAGCACCCGGCGAAGCCTGCCTATCCGGAGCACCCGGCGAAGCCTGCTTACCCGGAGCACCCGGCGAAGCCTGCCTATCCGGAGCACCCGGCGAAGCCTGCTTACCCGGAGCACCCGGCGAAGCCTGCCTATCCGGAGCACCCGGCCAAGCCGCACCACGGGAAGTCGGAGCACGGGCACGGGCATGGCTAGCCGCTGTCGCGCACACCGGTGACAACGACAAGAAGAAGCTGATCCTGGGTGGTGTGGCCGTGGCGACCCATGTGAGAACTTCGGCGACGGTCAGGTCTGGTCCCTGCGCGGCACGGCCACCGGGCCGACGACGGACGCACGGTCTGCGAGTCGAGGACGATGGCGGTGGGCGCCTCTCGCCGCCTGCGCATCTCGCTGGCCTGTCGACGGAGCAGGTGGTGGATGGTCCCGGCGGTTCCGCCGTCGCGGCACGTGCCGAAGTAGGAGTCAGGTACGCCGGACGCCGACGCCGCCACGGTGGCCGATACCGCGGCCCGCACTGCGCATCCGGCTACGCACCGGCGGCCCGTTGTCGCCGCGAACCACACCACCGCGCAGGGCGGCCCTGGCCGGCCGGAGCGTGTCCTCGCTGATCCACGCGATGCCTCGGCGTCTGCCACCCGTACCAACGTCGGCGCCTTGGGGACGACAGCGCGACTTGGGACGCTGCCCGAAGTGCTTCTGGCGAAGCGGTACTTCACTGGTTTCGGCGGCGAACGACCAGCTCATACGGTCATCGGCCAGTGCCATGGAGGAACCGGCGACTCGACGCGCTGGGCGAGGACTCGTTCGGGTCGGCTGCCTTCCGAGCGATCATGCGTAGACCCACCCCCCCAGTGACCCCCACCGTCCGTCCGAGGCACGGATGCAGCTGGTTGCCTGTCCCGGAGCCGTCGTTCGCACCGGCCTGTTCGCCTCACCGCACGGGCGAGACAGCCCCAGTTGCCCGCCGGGGCAGCCCGGCGCTGCGGTTGAGCAGTCGCTGGAGGCTGGCGGGAGGCAGTTGCTCCTGCTCAGGCGCTCGGTTCCCAGACGATGGAGACGATGTTCAACACAGCGCTCGACAGAGTCGTGTCCCCGCGCGTTGTCGCGCGGTTGTGGGCTGTCTGTACCGTGATGCCGCGGGTGGCCAGCCGCCACAGGGTGTCCGCGTCGATCTCCACTTCTGCTGCCACCACAGCAGGCGCGTCGTGGGCCAGGGCCCAGCGGTCCATGTGGCGCGCTACGGCCCACTGGCCACCGGCGGAGCCAGGCACCCGGACGCGGACCGTCGTGCCCACCGGCGCCGAGGTTCGGTGCAGGGTCTGGGGCAGAGCCCGCATGAAGGTATCGAGGACCGGGTGGAGCAGTCGCGGTTCGGTGGCGCCGGGACGACCGACGGCGTCGCGGATCTGCTGCTGATGGACCCACAACTCCGAGTATTCGCGGGCGCTGTCCAGCCAGACCGGTGCCGCCACCCCGGGAGCCGCCCAGGAGACGTCCACCCCCGCGTGACCGCCCATCTCCCGGCTCCACCATTCAGTGTCCAACTGCGTTCCCAAGTGAGCCAGCAGGTCAATCATCAACCGAGGGCTGATCTGCCGAGCTGTTCGGACGAAGTCCTCGTTGGTCCGGGTCAGGAAGGCCGCCAGGGTCTCATCAGGGCCGAAGTCCGGTCCGGGGTGCCTGTCACGGTCTGCGGACAGGCGCCGAACGTAGTCGTGCAGGATGTGACCGGCGACATCGCGCACGGCCCAACCAGGGCAGACGGTCGCGCGGGACCACTCGTCGGGCCCGAGCGCGGCGAGCAGGTCGACAAGGGCACCCCGCTCGACCGGGAACAGCGGTCGGACGTCCAGCGGCGGTCCCAGCCAAGTCCAGTCCATCGAGAGAGTGGACCACGAGGTCGCCACCGCCCACCACGCTATTTGACGACCCGTCGCCGACACACGAGCGATGTCAGATCGCCAACAGCCTGGAAACTGCCGCCTTCCATGAGAACTCCGGAAGCAGACATCGCCTGTTCCTGACACAGTTCAGCTCAGCACGCATGGACTTCCTCATGATCGATGAGATGCAGCCTCGGCACCGGTGACACAGCCTCCGGGACGCCCCGTCAGGGCTGCCAGACATCCCACTTCACCCTGTCACCCCCGGGTCAGTGGCCCGTTCTCCGCACGATGCACGATCTGATGAGACGGGACAGCCGACGTTGTTCGCCGCCTTTCAGGCGTCTCCGGGGACGGCGTGGCGAAGGGCGAGGAGCTGCTGCGTATGCCCTGGCACATGGTTCTCGGCGAGGCCGTCGACGAGGCCTGCCAGCGGAACCGGCTGGTCCAGCACGAGCGCGTCGTTGGACAGGAGGAGCGACGGCACCAGTACTGGTCGGCCAAGCTGACGAGTCTTGCGGGCAGCGCCGACCGGTTCCTGGCCGCCGGCCTGTACGGCTACCAGATCGCCAACGCCGCCGAACTCGTCCGCGACCACGACGACTTCGAGCTGGAGCGGTTCCAGAAGATGCTGCTTGAGGTCTTCTACCCGCTCAGCGAGGACTTCCTCGCCAACCACAACGGCGCGGTCGTCACCAACTACTGGACCAACTGGGATCTGTGCAACATGGCGTGCGTCCTGGCCATCGGCATCTTCTGCGACGACAAGACCATGGTCGACCGCGTCGTCGAGTACTTCAAGCACGGCGTGGGCCTGGGGTCGATCAGGAACGCCATCCCGGTCGTGCACGACGACGGGCTCGCCGAGTGGTTGGAGGCCGGCCGCGACCAGGGGCACGCGCTGCTCGGCGTCGGTCTGATGGGCACCTTCTGCGAGATGGCCTGGAACCAGGGCATCGACCTGTACGGCTACGACGACAGCCGCTTCCTCAAGGGTGCGCAGTACGTCGCCAAGTGGAGCATGGGTGGTGACGTGGCGTACACCGAGAACACGCGTGAGAAGGGCGCGATCAACGGCTGGTCGGGGACCGAGACGGCGACCGACGCCGCGGCCGTGGACCCGGCGATGACCCGGCCGATCTGGGCGATGATCGCCAACCACTACACCAAGCGGCGGGGCCTGTCGGCGTCGTACCTCACGCGGATCGCCGCCAAGACGGCCCCCGAGGGCGGCGGCGGAGACTACGGCCCCAACAGCGGCGGCTACGACCAACTCGGCTTCGGCACACTGGCGTTCACCCGGGACAAGGCCACCGCTGGCGGGACCACGGCATCGCCCTCGGCGTCCGCCGCGTCAGTTGCCTCCGGCTCGACCGACTCGTCCGGCTCTGCCGGGATGTCGGACTCCTCCCGCCCTCCCTCCTCGTCTCCTGGCGTCCAGGGCGCGTCGGGCGACGACCTGGCCGCCACGGGCTCGTCCGACCTCCCGCTCTGGACGGCCGCGACCGGCATCACGGCCGTCGCCGGGGGCCTCCTCCTGCTCCGCCGCCGCGGTCAGGCCGGCTACGACGCGGAGTGAGACAAGAACCCGCCATCGGCGGAGGGGGAGTTCGTACAACTGCGCCTCATTGACGGTCCGCCACTCGGACCGACCTTGCCGGCCGTCTCGCGATCGGAGAGGTGGTTGACGATGAGGCCGGCGCCGTCCACGCCCAGTCGTTCGGCGATGGCGCGCCCGATCCCTCCAGGCGCACTTCGCGCAGCCGGACGGTGGTTGCAGGGCCGACCGCTTCGAACCGAACGGCGATCCGGCGTCAGGGCGGGAACCGCACGGCCTCCCGTGTCACCGGTCAGGTCCTTCGAGAGGGAGGATGGGGGCCTCGAGGGGTTCGTCGCGGTCGCACACGAGGGTGTCTCCGCTCACCCGCAGTCGGGCGACCTGGATCGAGCTCCGGCGGTCGTCGTGGCCGCTGTGGTGGCCGGGGCTGTCGTCGGATCGCCCGGGGTGCGAGAAATAGAAGATGAACGCGCCGAGTTCGCTGGTGACGACATCGGCGTGGTAGCCGTGCCCTCCGTCGTCCGGGCCCTGCCCAGGACGATCGAGGATGAGTCCCCGCGGTTCCCATGTCTCCAGGTCCCGTGAGTGAAGTACCCGCTGTCCATGCCATTCGTCTACGAGCATCCAGTAGCTGCCGCCGAGCTCGAAGACGTTCGGGCCTTCGTGTTCCGAGCACTCGACGGCGGGCCCCCGGACGGTCCACCGCGCAAGATCGTCGCTGTCCGCCGCGTAGGTGTGCGCATGATCGGCCTCGTCCTTGTACCACATGCGATAGCCGCCTGTGGGGAGCCGCAGGACGCAGGCGTCGATCACTCTCTCGGACGAGAGTGACAAGGTGGAACGGTAGGTCCATGAGACGAGGTCGTGGCTCGTGTAGTGACGGATGACGCGTGCATGGCCCGCCCACTGGGTCGGAACACCGCGGATCACGCTGACGAACATGTGGTACTCGGTTCCGTCATCGACGATCTCAGGCGCCCAGTAGGTATGCCGCCCGGGCTCGATGTCCAGCCCTTCGGTGATTCCCCGGTACAGCCAGGTGGCTCCGCCGTCCGCGGAGGACGCGATCCCGATGTCGGTCCCGTGTATCCAGCTCACGTCGTTCATCGGCGGCGCGTCGGCGCGTCGGCTCGTGTAGAACATCCACCACTCGCCGGCCTGCCGGTTCCAGATGACAGTGGGGTCGGTCGCGCCGTCGTGCATGGGGTCTCGGAACAGGGGTCGGGCAACGGTTGTCATCGGTTCTTCCCAGGCGTGAGTGTGCTGGCGCCGCATGCGGGCCCATGAGCCGGTGTCCCCGACGTGGACGACGGCGGTGGCAGCGGCCCATGGGCAGTCGGTACGTCGGAGTGGTCAGTCCTGCCGGCCTGTCAGCCGGATCATGTTCCAGGACAGGGGCTCGAGTTCGGCGCGCAGGACTCCGTCTGTGAGGGTGGTGCCGGTGGCGGAGTGCGGGGTGACGCGGTCCGGCTGGTCGAGGGTATTGCGTGCCTCGGGGTCGGCGTCGGCCAGCACCAGGTGCTCCTCCACGGCGCGGGCCTCGACCCCGCGCAGGTCGATCACCAGCGGGAGGGCCGAAGTCTGGCCGCGGTTGACGGCGAAGACGGTGACCTCGCCGGTCTCGTCGTCGGTGACGGCGGTGGCGTGCAGCAGAGGCACCTCGCCGAACTTGGCGGTGGTGTACATGGGGCTGTCCGCCTCGACACGCAGCACCCGGCCACGCCCGTACTGGGCGGCTTGGGCGAACGGGAAGAACGTGGTCTGCCGCCAGGCCTGGCCGCCCGGCTCGGTCATGATCGGCGCGATGACGTTGACGAGCTGGGCCAGCGAGGCGGCGGTGACCCGGTCGGCATGCCGCAGCAGGGCGATGACCATCGAGCCGAAGACCACGGCGTCGGTGACCGAGTAGCTGTCCTCCAGCAGCCGGGGCGCCTTGTCCCAGTCCGGCGGAGTGGCGGCCTCACTGCGACTCATGTACCAGACGTTCCACTCGTCGAAGGAGAGGTTGATCCGCTTCTTCGCCTTCAGCCGTGCGCGGACGTGGTCGCAGGTGGCGACGACCGACTCGATGAAGTGCTCCATGTCGACGGCGGAGGCCAGGAAGGAGTCGCGGTCGCCGTCGGTCTCCTCGTAGTAGGCGTGCAGGGAGACGTGGTCGACCTGGTCGTAGGCGGCCTCCAGGACGGTCGCCTCCCAGGCGGCGAAGGTGGATATGCCCGAGCCCGAGCTGCCGCAGGCGACCAGTTCCAGGTCGGGCTCGACCATCCTCATGGCACGGGCGGTCTCGGCGGCGAGCCGCCCGTACTCCTCCGCCGTCTTGTGCCCGATCTGCCAAGGGCCGTCCATCTCGTTGCCAAGGCACCACATCTTGATGCCGTACGGCTCCTTGGCACCGTGGGCGATACGGCGGTCGGACAGCTCGGTGCCGCCCGGGTGGTTGGAGTACTCCAGGAGCCGTACGGCGTCCTCCACCCCGCGGGTGCCGAGGTTGACGGCCATCATGGGCTCCATGCCGGTCTTGGCGCAGAAGTCCATGAACTCGCCGAGGCCGAACTCGTTGGTCTCGGTGGACCGCCACGCGAGGTCCAGCCTGGTGGGCCGCTCCTCGCGCGGTCCGACGGAGTCCTCCCAGCGGTAGCCGGAGACGAAATTGCCGCCCGGGTAGCGCACGGTGGTGACGCCCAGCTCCCGGATCAGCTCCAGGACGTCCTGACGCAGTCCGTCGGCGTCGGCCGCCGGGTGGCCGGGTTCGTAGATGCCGGTGTAGACGCAGCGGCCGAGGTGCTCGACGAACGACCCGTACAAGCGCGGGTGGACGTCGCCGATGCCGAAGGCCGAGTCGAGGGTGAACCGTGCGGCGGCGGGGGTGGTGCTGGGGTGGGACATGGGTGCCTTTCAAGGCGTACGACTCATGGCGTACGTCAGGGAAGTTGCGGGCGGGAGGTATGGGGCTTGTCAGAGGGCGAGTGCGCAGACGACCGAGGGAACGGATGCCGCCGGGGCGGGCTGTTCCAGGGCTCCTGAGTCGAGTACGCGCAGCGCGGCGAGCGTTCCGCTGTGCTGGTTGGCGACCAGCAGGTGACCGGCCGTCAGGGTCAGGCCGCGGGGCCAGGTCCCACCGCTGGGTGTCTCGCCGATCGGCTCCAGCGTGGTGCCTGTGACCCTGAACGCGGCCACTGTGTCCGCGCCGCGGTTGGTCACCCAGACGAAGCGCCCACAGGGTGAGGCGACGATCCCGCCGGGCTGGTTGACGAGGTCGCGGGCCGCTGTGGCGGGAACCGTGGCGGTGGCCGTGAGGGTGCCCGTGCCGGCGTCGTACCGGTGGCAGGTGAGGGTCGAGGACAGCTCGTCCGCGCTGAACACCAGCTCCCCGCCGGGTGCGAAGGCGAGATGGCGGGGGCCGGAGCCGGCGCGCAGCGGGCTCACCGCCGTCCGTTCGAGGGTTCCGGCCCGAGGGCCGAGCCGGTACGTGAACACGGCGTCCGCGCCCAGGTCGGTGGCCAGGACGGAACGGCCCGCCGGGTCGACGAGGACCTGGTGGGCATGGCTGCCCTCCTGCCGTCCGGCGACCGGGCCCGACCCTTCGTGGACGGCGACGTCGGTCAGCTCCAGTAGCCGCCCGTCCGGTCCGAGCCGGTGCACGGACACGCTGCCGGGCGCGGTGTCACTGCCGTAGTTCGCGGTCAGCAGCCAGTCTCCGCCCGGGTGGACGGCGAGATGGCACGGGTTGGCGCCGCCGGTGCTGACCGGGTCTCCCAGCGGGGCCAGTACGCCGTCACCGCGCCGGGTGACGGCGCTGACGGTTCCGGCTTCGCCCTCGTTCGTGCTGTAGACGACGTCCAGGGAGGGGTGCGCGGCCAGGAAGGAGGCCCCGCTGACGGGCAAGGGCGGCACCTGGCTCTCGTACGCCAGATGGCCTGTCGCCGGATCGAGGCGCAGGGCGGCGAGGCCGGAACCGTCGCCACCGGAGTCCGGTGTGTAGGAGCCGGTGAGGACGTGAACCGCGTCGGGGGAGGCGGGCGTTGGCATGGGAGTTCCCGGGAGTTCCTTGAGCGGGCGGGGTGGTGGGAGGGTCTGTGTCGGAAGTGGCGTCGTCCGCCCGGAGGACGGGCCGGGCGGCGTCTGGTGCGTGCTCTCGGCGTGCCGGGTGGAAGCCCTCGTACTGGACGTACTTGGGCTTTCGCCCGGTGCGGCGAGTGGGGGCATCTCCCACGCCCTTAAGGCAGTGGGGGAGCGTGCCAGGCGTCGCCCGGCAGGCGCCGCTTCCGACACAGGCCCCAGGGCCGTGCGGTCAGCGGACGACGTCGTCGTGGTGGTCGAGCAGGTTCAGCTCGGAGCGCCTGGGCAGGCCCTCCCAGTCGCCCGTGGTGCTGACCGCGAAGGCGCCGAGCAGGGCCGCTGTCCGCAGCCGCTGTTCCGGCGGTTCGCCCGCGAGCAGTTCCGCGAGATATCCGCCGACGAACGCGTCTCCCGCCCCCACGGAGTCCTGCACGGTGACGGGCACGGCGGGCTGCCGGTATTCCTGGCCGTCGAGGAGGGCGTACGCGCCCTCGGCGCCCAGTTTGATCACGGCTCCGCCGGGCCCGAGGTCGCAGATGCTCTTGGCGAGCTCCTCCGGTTTCTCGGCGTCGGGCACCGCGATCCGGGCCTCGTGCGGTCCCGCGAAGACCAGGTCGCTCCTGCACAGCAGGGGACCCAACGTGCGCCTGGCCTCCGCCTCGCTCCACAGCAGGGAGCGGAAGTTGATGTCCAGTGAGACCGGCACTCCGGCGTCGACGGCGATGTCCACCGCCCGGGTGACGGCCTTGGACGGCCCCTCCCCCAGAGCCGGTGTGATCCCGGTGATGTGCAGGACCGCCGCTCCGGCGACCAGGTGCTCGGGGATGTCCTCGGCGGACAGCCGGGAACCCGCGGTGTGGGTGCGGTAGTAGCGCGTACGGCTGTGCGTGGCCGTACGGCGTTCCCTCAGCAGGAGCGAGGTGGGGGCGGGGTCGCGTGCGACGGCTGTGGTGACCCCTTCCGCGCGCAGCTCGCGGAGGATGAGCTCGCCGAGTTCGTCCTCGCTGACGCGGCCGATCCAGGTGGCGGATCCGCCGAGCCGACTGACCGCCACGGCGACGTTCGACTCCGCGCCGGCGAGGCCGAGACGCAGAGCGGTGCCCAGGGCCAGCGGGCCGGGATCCGGTGCGGCCAGGACCGCGAGGGCCTCTCCGACCGTCACCAGATAACCGTCCTCGGAAGGGCGGTTCACGAGCTCACCTCCTGGGGACGGGACGGGACTTGGGACGTGGCTTGCGACGTCGCCCGGATCGCTTCCAGCAGCGCGCGGGCCCTTGCCGTGAGGGAATCCAGGTTCTCCGGTGTGGGCTCGCGGTCCGCTCCGCGCAGCAGCGGGGAGCCGATGCCCACGGCGCGGGCGCCCGCGTCGAGGTAGTCCCGCGCCTGGTCGATGCCGACTCCGCCGACGGCGACGAGCGGGATGTCCGGCAGCGGGGCCCGCAGCTGCCGCAGGTGTGCGGGGCCGCCGGTGCTCGCCGGGAAGAGCTTGACGGCGGCGGCGCCGGCCTGCCAGGCGGTGGACACCTCGGTCGGCGTCCAGGCGCCCGGGTAGCACGGGATGCCGCTGTCCGCCGCGCGGCGGATCACCTCGGTGTCCACGACGGGAGCCACCAGGAACTCGGCCCCGGCCGCCAGCGCGTCCCGGGCCTGCCCGGCGATGATGACCGTGCCGGCGCCGACCGCCACCTCGGGCCCGAGTTCGTCCCGGATACGGGCCAGTGCGTCGAGCGCGCCCGAGGTGGTGAGGGTGACCTCCAGGCAGGTGATGCCGCCGTCCGCGAGCGCCCGGGCCACGGCGGGCAGGCCCGTCGCGTCGGCCGACCGCAGGATGGCCATCACCCGAGTACGGCCCAGCTGCGGAGTGAGCGCGGGACGCTCCGTCATGACTCCACCGCCCCAAGGGACTTGGGGGTGCCCAGGGTGTGTGTCATGAGAAGTTCCTTTGCGAGAAGCGGCGTTGGCGAACGGATCACTGACGGGATGGCTAAGGGAATCATTTGAGTCCTGAGGCCGGGATCATTTGGGGTCGTGAGATCGGGGTCATTTCAGCCCGGAGGTGGCGACACCCGTGACAAATCCGCGCTGCACGATCAGGAAGAGCACCAGCACGGGGATGACGTACATGACGGCACCGGCCGCGACGAGATTCCACAGCTGTCCGCCGTGCTGGTTGACATAGCCGTAGGCGAGCTTGACCGCGAGCGTGGTGCGGGAGTCGTCCAGCAGCAGCGCGGGCGCGACGTAGTCGCCCCAGGTCCAGCTGAACGAGAGGATCAGGCTGGTCGCGATGACCGGCCAGGACTGCGGCAGGAAGATGCGCAGGAAAATGCGGATCTGACCGCAGCCGTCGACGATCGCCGCCTCCTCCAGTTCCTTGGGCATGTTCGAGAAGAACTGCCGGAACAGGAAGATCAGGTACGGGGCGCCGCACATTCCCCACAGCACCCATGGCATGTAGGTGTTGGTCAGGTGGAGTTTGGCGAACACCAGGTAGGTCGGGATGAGGGTGAGGATCTGCGGCAGCATCATCGTCGACAGCAGTACGCCGAAGATGAGCCGCTTGCCCGGTGCGTTCAGCCGGGCGAAGCCGTACCCCGCCCAGGCCGAGGCGAAGGTCACCAGTACCGAGTAGATGACGGCGATCGTCAGTGAGTTGCGGACGTAGCCGAGATATTCGATGTGGGTCAGGGCGTCCCGGAAGTTGCCCAGGCTGGGGTGGTGCGGCCACCAGTGGATGGGGAGGACGCTCAGCTCGGAGGGGTCCTTGAGCGCGGTGATCAGCAGCCAGCCGAAGGGGCTGAGGAAGAGGACGAGGATCCCCACCAGGATCATGTAGATGCCGCTGCGTCGGGTGAACACCATCACTTGCCTCCGATCGTGCGGGGCTTCTTCTTCGCGGGCTCCGGTTCCACGGAGTAGAAGACCGCGCCCTTGCTGAGTTTGAAGACGAGGAAGGTGATCACGATGATGATCAGGAAGAGCACCCACAACAGCGCGGAGGCATAGCCGTAGCGGCCGTTGGAGAAGTACTGGGCGAACACGTTGATCATGTAAAGGTAGTTGCCCTCGGGCACGGCCGTGACGCCCTTGGGGGTGGGGTCGAGGGAGATCAGCAGCGGCAGGAAGGTCTGTACGGCGGCGATGATCCCGGTGATGACCTGGAAGAAGATCACGGGGGAGAGCAGCGGCAGGGTGATCCGGGTGAAGGACTGCCAGGCACTGGCCCCGTCCATCCGCGCGGCGTCGTGGAACTCCTTCGGGATCTCCTGCAGCCCCGCCAGCGAGATGATCATGACATTGCCCGCGCCCCACAGCGTCAGCGAGATCAGCACCCAGCGGGCGTAGGGATCCGCCAGCCAGCTCACGCCGTTGATCTGGAAGGCGTCGAGGACGCCGTTGGCCGCCCCCGCGTCCCGGTCGAAGATCAGCTTGAAGGTGAGAGCGGCTCCGACCGGCGGCACGACCGCGGGCAGGTACAGCAGGGTGCGGAACAGTCCGCGGGCTCGTATCGGCTGGTTCACCAGCACCGCGAGCAGCAGCCCCGCCGCGATCGTCAGGGGCACCGTGATCGCGGTGAACACTCCGGTGCGGGCCAGGGAGGCCATCGTCTCCGGGTCGGAGAAGACCTCCCGGTAGTTGTCCAGGCCCACGAAGCGCGCGTTGTCGGAGAGCCCGTCCGCGTTGGTGAAGCTGAGCCACAGCGCGTACCCCAGCGGGAAGGCCGTCAGCGTCAGGAAGCCCAGCAGCCAGGGGCCCGCGAACACGTAGAAGGCGAAGGCCCGGCGTGACTCCAGCGAGCGGGGTTCGCGGGCCCGGCGCGAGCCGGCCGGCCGGGCGGCCGCCTCCCGGGTGGGAAGCGGCGCGCCCGGTGCGTCGGCCGGCTCGATGAGCTGGCCCGTGCTCACTTCACGAGCTCCTTGCCCTTGGCGAGCTGCTCGTTCATGCGGGTGTTGAGCTCGTCGGCGACCTTGCCCGCGGACGTCTTGGACCGGACGGCGCCCGGCAGCACCTTGGTGATCACGCCCTCCAGGGCGGCCTGCTGGGCGTACGGCGTGAAGTTCAGCACCTTGAAGGAGTCGAGTTCCCGCTGCTGCAGCTCGAACGCCTGCTTCTGGAATGCGTTGGTCTGCGGCATCCGCGAGTGCAGCGACTTCAGGGAGGGGATGCCCCAGCCGCTGGCCGCCCGCTCCTGGGCGGGCTTGCCGCCGAAGTACCACTCGAAGAACTTCCAGGCCGCGTCCTTGTTCTTGGCGTCCCGGGGTATCCAGAAGCCGGTGGCACCGAAGCAGGGGCTGATCCGCTCGCTGCCGAGCTGCGGCGCGGGCGCGAAGCGGGAGACCTTCGCCAGCTTGGGGTCGCCGCCGATCAGCCCGCCGAACCAGTAGCCGTTGGTGCTCATCGCCATTCGGTTGGCCTGGTACGTCGGTCCGTCCCAGGCGTCCGGGTTGGGGTTGACGACGTTCGGGCCGATGTCGGCCTGGGCGTATTCCAGGTACCACTTCAGTGCCTTGAGCGCCTCGGGCGAGGAGAAGTCCACCGTGGCCAGGTCCTCGGCGAACACGCTTCCGCCGGCCGACGCCGTCATGCCCATGAGCTGGGGGAAGACGCCCATGCCGGTGGCGTTCAGCCCGTACACCTTCACCTTGCCGAGCCTGCGCTTGACCAGCCGCTTGCCGAGGTCCAGCCACTCGTCGTGGGACAGGGGCTCGGTGCCGGGGTGGTCCAGTTTCGCGGCGTCGAACAGGTCGGTGCGGTACCAGAACATGGAGTCCTGGGAGTAGTCCTTGGCCATGCCGAAGCGCGGTCCTGCTCCCTGGTTCTGCCCGTCGTAGCGCCACACGTCGTTGACCGGGTCGAGGTCGGCGGGCTTGAGCACCTCGCTCTTGGCGAAGTACGGGTCCAGGTCGGTCATCAGTCCGCGGGCGGCGAAGTACGGCGTCTCCGTGGCGCCGAAGCCGCGCACCACGTCCGGCGGGTTCTTGGCGGCCAGCATGGCGTTGAGCTTGGTGGGGTCGGCGATGATGATGTTGAGGGTCATCCCCAGCGCCTGCTCGGCGGCCTTGAGGGCCTTCTTGTCCCACTCGTTGTCCACCGTCATGACGGTGAGCGTCGTCTTGCCGCCCCCGGAGCCGCCGCTGCTGTCGTCCTTGACGGAACTGGCGCATGCGGGCAGCGCGGTCGCGGCGAGCGCGGCACTGGCGGAGACGGTGAGGAACCGTCGTCGGTCGAAGGAACCCGTGGTCGAGATGGGCATGCTGGAGGGCCTTTCGTGCGGGGTGGAGCGCGGTGGTGCGGCATGCGGGGGCTACCGCGGGGGCAGGAACACGAGGCTGCCGCCGGGGGGCGGAAGCGAGGTCCGGGAGGTCCTGTCCTCGAACTCCGTCGTCCGCCCGGAGGGCAGACGGGAGTTCGGCGACAGGGCCTGGGGAGAAAGCAGCGCCGGGCTCGCTCAGCGGTAGGGAGGGATGCCCGGCACCGAGCGGACACCCGTTCCGTACGGGGGTGCCGGCATCGGTGCCGCGAGACAGCGGTGGCGACTGTGGTCGCGTCCGCAACGAACCTTTCGGAACGCTTCAAGGCATACCTCACCCATCGTCAACTCTTGCCGACGTATTACATATGGGTGAATTGACCGGTTTCTTTGGCTCTGCTCAGACGTATCGCTTATTTCCGTCTGAGGAAACCGGTTGACTGAAACTTCGGCGAACGTTAAGTTGCGGCGCCAGAAGGTGTCAAGAGGTCAGCACCCACCACACCGCCCGGACAACCGAGGCGGCACGGCGGGTGCGGCGGGGAGAGGGGATCCAGGTGACGGAACAGCCCGTCAGGGCAAGGCTGGTGGACGTGGCACAGGTGGCGGGAGTCTCCAAGGCCACCGTGTCCAAGGTGCTCAACGGCCGCCAGGACCTGTCCGTCCGGCCGGAGACCCGGCGACGCGTCCACGAGGCCGCCGAGGCACTGGGCTACCGTCCCCACTCCGGCGCGCGTGCGCTGGCCGGCGCCAGCACACACGCCCTGGCGCTGCTGGTCCCCTCCCTCGCCAACCCCACGTACGTCACCATCTCCCGCGGCGCCTACCAACGGGCCCGCGAACTGGGGTACATGTCCCTGCTGGCCGAGGACTTCGACGGGCAGGAAGCCGACGGGTCCTTCAACGACCTGGTGCAGGAGGGCCGGGTCGACGGGCTGCTCATCGCCTCCGCACGCCCCGGTCACCCACTGCTGGACACCCTGGACCGCAGCCCGGTCCCGCATGTCTTCCTGAACCGCTCGGTGGAGGACTCCGGCCGCAACGTCACCATGGACGTGGCCCGTTCCAGCGTCACCGCCCTCGACCACCTCCACGGCCTCGGCCACCGGGCGGTCGGCCATGTCGCGGGCCCGCCCGGCATCACTCCGGGTGAGGTCCGCAAGGAGGCCTTCCTTCGGCACGCCGAGAAACTCGGGCTGTCCGCCGCACCGGTCGCGTCCGGGGACTTCACCGAGGACGGCGGAGTGTCCGCGACGCTGGAGCTGCTGGGCTCCGCCGACGGCGCCGCGCGCCCACCGGTCACCGCGCTCTACACCAGCTCGCTCGCCCAGGCGATAGGCGCCATGGCGGCGATCCGCGGCCTCGGCCTGCGGATACCCGAGGACATCTCCGTGGTCGGCAACGACGACCTGCCCGTCGCCGCCCACCTCCACCCTCCGCTGACCACCGTGGCGATGCCCCTGTACGAACTGGGGACCGCGGCCGTGGACGCCCTGGTGGCCGCCATCGAGGGGACACCGACGGGCGACGTCCTCGTACCGACCGAGCCGCGGCTGGTGCTGCGCGGCTCCACAGCAAGACCGACAGGAACGCCATGACCACCGCCGGACTCACACGCTTCACGGGCCGCACGGCCCTGCTCACCGCGGCGGCCTCCGGCATCGGAGAGGCCACCGCTCACCGCCTCGCCGCGGAAGGGGCCTCCGTCCTCGTCACCGATGTGGACGCCAAGGGCGCCCATCGGGTGGCCGAGGAGATCCGCGCCGGGGGCGGACAGGCCCGGGACCGCGGGCTCGACGCCACCTCGCCCGGCGAGTGGGCCGCGGCCGTCGAAGAGGTGGAGTCCTGGACCGGACACCTCGACGTACTGCACCTCAACGCCGGCCGGAACCTCCCCGGGGCGGCGCACGAACTGGACGACGCCGCCTGGCACGACCAGCTGCGGCTCTCCCTCGACTCGGTGTTCTACGGCGTCCGCGCAGCGGTCCCCCTGCTCGGTGCCGCCCGGGGCGCGGTGGTGATCACCTCGTCCGTGCACGCGGCCCTCGGCTTCCGCGGCTTTCCCGCGTACGCGGCGGCCAAGGGCGGCATCGGCGCCCTGGTGCGCCAGCTCGCCGTCGAGTACGGCGGGCGGATCAGGTTCAACGCCGTCCTGCCGGGCGCCGTGGTCACGGGCCTGTGGGCACAGTCGTCGCCGGAATACCGGGCCGAGACCGTCGCGCGGACACCCGCCGGCAGGCTCGGCACCCCGGAGGACATCGCGGCCGCCGTGGCCTTCTTCGCCTCCGAGGACGCCTCCTTCATCACCGGCCAGAACCTGCTCGTGGACGGCGGGCGCAGCATCAGCTCCCAGGAATAGCCGAGCCGACTGGCCGACTGGCTGAAGCGCAACGGCCCGCGAGCACCACCCGGCCCCCGACCAACCCTCATCCTCCGACGCCCTTATCCATCCCACACCCGCACCCGTCCGACACCCGCACCCGTCCGACACCCGCACCCGTCCGACACCCACACCCATACACCCGCACCCATCGGCCCCCGGGCCGTGCACCAGGACCCGGAGGTCCGCACCGTGAAGATCACTGGATACGAACTCTTCCTCGTCGAACCGCGCTGGCTCTTCCTCCGCGTCGACACCGACGAGGGCATCTCCGGCTGGGGCGAGCCCATAGTCGAGGGCAAAGCCCAGACCGTCGCCCGCTGTGTCGAGGAGATGTTCGACTACCTGGTCGGTCAGGACCCCGCCCGCATCGAGGAGCACTGGCAGGTGCTCGCCAAGAGCGGCTTCTACCGGGGCGGTGTCGTCCTGAACAGCGCCCTGGCCGGCATCGACCAGGCACTGTGGGACATCGCGGGCAAGACCCACGGCGTCCCGGTCCACCAGCTCCTCGGTGGCCATGTCCGCGACCGGGTGCGCGTCTACGGATGGGTTGGCGGTGAGACCCCGGAGGAACTGGCCGAATCGGCGGCCGCGCAGGTCGCCAAGGGCATGACGGCGGTCAAGCTCAACCCCTGCGCCCAGCTGGAGCCTCTCGCCACGCCCGCCGCGATCAACGCCATCGTGGACGGGGTGACCGCGGTCCGCGAAGCCATCGGCCCGGAGCGTGACCTGGCACTCGACTTCCACGGCCGGTTCAGCGGGGCGATGTCCCGCCGTGTACTGCCGTTCCTGGAGCCGCTCCTGCCGCTCTTCGTCGAAGAGCCCGTGCTGCCGGAGTTCTCCCGCGACCTCGGCGCCGTGGTGCGCTCCACCTCGATCCCCATCGCCACCGGCGAACGGCTCTACTCCCGCTGGGACTTCCGCGACGTGCTGTCGGACGGCATCGCCGTGGCCCAGCCGGACATCAGCCACGCCGGAGGCATCTCCGAGACCCGCCGGATCGCCACGATGGCGGAGGCGTACGACGTCATGGTGGCCCCGCACTGCCCGCTCGGCCCGATCGCCCTCGCGGCCAGCCTGCAACTCGACTTCGCGATCCCCAACTTCCTCATCCAGGAACAGGCGCTCGGCATCGGCTACGGCGACAGCAGCGGACTGCTGGACTACCTCGCCGACACCACGCCCTTCACCTTCCGCGACGGCTATATCGACCGCCCCACCGCCCCCGGCCTCGGCATCACCATCGACGAGGACGCCGTCCGGGCCGCCGCCGAACGCGGCCACCGCTGGCGCAACCCGGTCTGGCGCAACACGGACGGCTCGCTGGCCTCCTGGTAGTCGGCGACAGACCCGCACGGACGGTCACGTGAAGCCGAGTCCGGCCCCGCAGCGTCCGCCCATCAGGTCCCGGGGCCGCGGTCGAGGACGCTGCGAGAAGGCCGGTCGCCGGCACACACATGAGGGGAGGGCATGACGGGGGAGGGTGTGAGGGGGGGAGGGTGTGCGTCGACAGTGTCCTGTCGCCGAACACGCCTGCGGGTACAGGCCGTTCGACGCCGACGCCACTGACTACGTGCGTCCCGGCAAGCCGATGGCGTCGGCGGTCCGGCCCGACGCCTATCCCGACGCCTATATCGGGCGCCGACTGCGCCGCCCGACGTCGCCAGGCAGTGTTGTCGCGCCGAGCGGGGGTCTTGTCCGGCGTCGCTGGACGTCTCAGAACATCGCCCGGATGATCCCCACGGTGCGCGCCAGGTGCGGCTCGGAGCGGTCCGCGCGGTGGGCCACGGCCAGCTCCACGCGTGCGTCGGCCCCGGACAGCGGTCGGTAGGCGACTCCGTCGAGCGCCAGCGCGGTCACGGGCTCGGGCACGACCGCGACACCGAGGCCGCCGGCAACGAGCGTGACCAGCGTGGAGGTCTCGCCGACCTCGTGGCGGATGTGCGGCTCGACGCCGGCGTCGCGCAGGAGGCCCAGCACCACGTCGTACATCACCGACCGGCGGTCGGCGGAGTGCACGATCAGATCGGCACCGGCCAGGTCCGCCGCCCGTAGACGTTTCCGGCGGGCGAGGGGGTGCTCGACCGGTACGGCGACGACGAGCCGGTCCCGGCGCAGGGTGTGCACGGTGAGGGAGAGGTCGGCCGCCGGAGGGCGCAGCAGCGCGACGTCGATCGCGCCGGTGCGCAGCGCCTCGACCTGGTCGGGCGCGAGCATCTCGCCGCGGAAGGCGAAGTCGACGCCGGGAAGCTCCTCCGTGAGCCGTCGCGACAGTGCGGGCAGGAGGCTGTACGTGGCCGAGCCCACACACCCGATCGCGAGGTGGCCCACCGCGCCGGCGGCGACGAGCCGTGTGTGATGGGCGGCCTCGTCGACGTCGGCGAGGATCGCGCGCGCCCGCTCGAGGTAGGCCCGGCCGGCCTCGGTGAGGTCGACGCGGCGTGTGGTGCGCTGCAGCAGTTCGACGCCGAGTTCGGCCTCCAGCTGGCGGATCTGCGTGGAGAGCGGCGGCTGGGCCATGTGGAGCCGCTCGGCGGCGCGACCGAAGTGGCGCTCCTCGGCCACCGCCACGAAGTACCGCAGGTGACGCAGATCCATACGTCGTCCGTATCAATTGGCTCGAATATGCGTACTTCAGAATATCGTGGCCCGGGATTAGCGTCACTGCCATGAGTGCTTTCATCTACGCCGCGACACGGACGCCGTTCGGCCGTTTCAACGGCGCGCTGGCCGGCGTCCGCCCCGACGACCTCGCCGCTGCCGCAATCACCTCGACGCTCGCCAAGGTGCCGAGCCTCGACCACTCCGCGATCGACGACGTGGTGTGGGGCAACGCCAATGGCGCCGGCGAGGAGAACCGCAACGTCGGCCGCATGGCGGCGCTGCTCGCCGGGCTTCCGGTGAGCGTGCCCGGCACCACCCTCAACCGGCTCTGCGGCTCAAGCCTCGACGCGGCGATGACGGCCAGTCGCACGATCGAGTCCGGTGATGCCGAGGTGGTGTTGACCGGCGGTGTGGAGTCGATGACGCGTGCGCCGTGGGTGCTGCCCAAGCCGGCGAAGCCGTTCCCGGTCGGCGATGTCACCGCGGTCTCGACCACGCTCGGCTGGCGGCTGGTCAACCCGCGGATGCCGAAGGAGTGGACCGTCAGCCTCGGCGAGGCCAACGAGCAGCTCCAGGAGCGCTTCAACATCTCCCGTGAGCGGCAGGACGAGTTCTCCGCCCGCTCCCACCAACTCGCCCACGCAGCGTGGGAGTCGGGCTTCTACGACGACTTGGTGGTGGCGGTCGAAGGCGTCGGCCTGACCCGGGACGAGGGCATCCGAGCCGGATCCACGCCGGAGGTGCTGGCCGGGCTCAAGCCGGTCTTCCGCACGCCGGAGCGGGGTGGCACCATCACCGCGGGCAACGCCAGCCCGCTCAACGACGGTGCCTCCGCGGTGCTGTTGGGCAGTGAGAGGGCCGCGGCCACGATCGGGGCCGACCCGATCGCCCGTATCGCCGGCCGCGGCGTGATGGCGCTGGAGCCGCAGGCCTTCGGTTACGCCCCGGTCGAGGCCGCGAACCGCGCGCTGGCCCGCGCCGGGATCGGCTGGGGCCAGGTAGGCGCTGTCGAGCTCAACGAGGCCTTCGCCGTGCAGTCGCTCGCCTGCCTCGACGCGTGGAAGATCGATCCCGCCATCGTCAACCAGAAGGGCGGCGCCATCGCGATCGGGCATCCGCTGGGCGCCTCGGGCGGCCGCATCCTCGCCACGCTGGCCAAGGTGCTGCGCGAGACGAAGCAGCGCTACGGCGTCGCCGCGATCTGCATCGGGGTCGGTCAGGGGCTGGCCGTCGTACTCGAGAACTGCGACGTCACGGATTCGGCCCAGTGAGCCGGGCGGAGATCGTCGAGAGCACCGACGCCGCGGTCGCCGGGATCGAGGACGGATCCACTGTCCTCGTCGGCGGCTTCGGCTTGGCGGGCATGCCGTTCGATCTGATCGACGCGCTCATCCGGCAGGGTGCGAAGGACCTCACGATCGTGTCCAACAACGCCGGCAACGGTGACGTCGGGCTGGCCGCGCTGCTGGCCGCCGGCCGGGTGCGCAAGGTGCTCTGCTCCTTTCCGCGCCAGGCCGACTCCTGGGTCTTCGACGGCCTCTACCGCGAGGGGAAGATCGAGCTGGAGGTGGTGCCGCAGGGCAACCTCGCCGAGCGGATGCGCGCGGCCGGTGCCGGTATCGGCGCGTTCTACTGCCCGACCGCGGTCGGCACGCCGCTGGCCGAGGGCAAGGAGGAGCGTGAGATCGACGGCCGGAAGTACCTGCTGGAGTACCCCATCAAGGGCGACTACGCGCTGATCGGCGCGCACGTCGCGGACGCGATGGGCAACCTCGTCTACCGCAAGACGGCCCGCAACTTCGGACCGGTCATGGCCACGGCCGCGACGACGACCATTGTCCAGGTCGACGAGGTCGTCGAGCCCGGAACGCTCGACCCCGAGGCCGTCGTCACCCCGTCCATCTACGTCGACCGGGTCGTCCAGGTGAAGGCCCGCCACTACACCGTGCAGGGGGCCCGATGACCACCACACCAACCACCACGTCGAGCGGCCAGGCGTACGCCGGGGCGCCCAGGAGCGCCGAACACCGGCTCTCGATGGACGAACTGGCCGCCGTCATCGCACGCGACATCCCGGCCGGCGCCTTCGTCAACCTCGGTATCGGGCAGCCCACCAAGATCGCCGACCGTCTGCCGGCCGGTTCCGGGGTGGTGCTGCACACCGAGAACGGCATGCTCAACATGGGTCCGAAGGCCGAGGGCGACGCGGTCGACCCCGACCTGACCAACGCCGGCAAGGTCCCCGTGACCGAGCTTCCGGGGGCGGCGTACTTCCACCACGCCGACTCGTTCGCGATGATGCGCGGCGGGCACCTCGATGTATGCGTCCTCGGGGCCTACCAGGTCGCCTTCAACGGTGACCTCGCCAACTGGACCACCGGTAAGCCCGACGACATCCCTGCCGTCGGCGGCGCCATGGACCTGGCCATCGGCGCCAAGGACGTCTACGTGATGATGACGCTCTTCACCCGCTCCGGTGAACCGAAGCTCGTGCCGCAGTGCACCTACCCGCTCACCGGCGTCGGCTGCGTCAGCCGCGTCTACACCGACTGCGGGGTCTTCGACGTCGGTCCCGACGGGGTACGGATCCGGGAGACGTACGGCGTCGGCGCCCACGAACTGGCGGAGCGACTCGGCATCACGCTGTCTTAGCCAGTGGTCGGCTCCGGAAGCCCTTCGAGGGTTGATCATGCTGCCGGTGCGGGGGAGGATTCTTCGTGGTGATCGGTGGTGTGCCGGTCGAGGCAGGCCGATCAGCAGGGCGTCGGGCGACGTGGGGATCTGCACCGCCGTTCGTTGGAACGAGTCAAATGCGGTGGCGAGTCCCAAGGCCGTCCAGCGCGATCACTCGGGACGGTAGGCCCTCCCAAGCCCGATCCGCAGGTCATGAGCATGGCTCAAGTCACCAGCTCTGTTGTTGCCAGCCAGATGGTCACGGCCGCGGTGAGAAGGAGCGCGATGTTGAGGGCTATTTGGTGGTCTCTGCGGCTCAAGTGGACTGTGGTCGCGCCGATCTGCAGGAGCACGAAACCGATAGCCGCTGCCAGGGCCAGCCAGGGCGCGATGCCGGTCAGCGGTGGCAGGACCAGCCCGATCGCGCCAAGCACTTCGAGCACCCCGATGGTCCTGACGGCCGGCATCGGCGTGCGGTCCACCCAGGCCATCATCGGCTGGAGCTGCTCACGGGTCCGGACCACCTTCAGCCCGCCCCCGTAGAGGTAGAAGAGAGCGAGTACACCGGCGACGATCCAATACGCGACGATCATGATTCCCATCCACGGTTACAGTTGTAAGTGACCACACATCGCGCCTCGCCATCGCGGCATCTACGGAAGGCACACGCCTGTGTAAGCGATCAGGGGCCTTGAGATGTAGGAGCAGCTGCCTCGGCCGTACGTATCCCCGATGGCAGCAGCCGGGCGGCGTCATCCGTCCGGCTTCTAGGCGAAGTCGGTCGCGGGCTCAGTGGCGTAGCGGCTCATCGTTTGGATGCTGGCCTGTGCGGTGAGTTCCTGGCCGCCGGCGATCATGTGCTGCAGATCTCGGAAGTACTGCACGTACAGGTCGGGCGTGAAAGTGCTGAGCATGACGGCCGGTTGGTCGCTCAGGTTGGCGAAGGTGTGCGGGGCTCCGGGCGGGATCATCACGAGCGTGCCCGCGGCCGCGTCATACGTCTTCTGTCCGACCGTGAACCGCACCGTGCCTGAGATGACGTAGAAACCCTCGTCGTGCTGGGCGTGGCGGTGTTGCGGTGGTCCGTCTGTATGCGGGGCGAGAATGGTCTCGCCGATCCCGAGACGGTGCCCGGTGGTGCTGCCGTCTTCGAGGATGCGCAGTCGCGTCGTGCCCAGAAGGATCGTCTCACCGTCGCCCGGACCGACCACCGATACGGCGGGGTCGGCTATCTCTTCGCTGGTCATCGGTTCGTCTGTCATGGTCCAATTCCACGGCCCGGACACCACGGCCGTCCAAGACCGATTGGGTGGTGTCGATACCGTACGGGTATCGTCGCCGGTCATGGAGCTACGCACGCTGCGCTATTTCGTGGCAGTCGCCGAGGAACACCACTTCGGCCGGGCCGCCGCCAGGCTGCACATGAGTCAGCCGCCGCTCAGCCGGGCGATCAAGCAGCTGGAGAGCGACCTCGGTGCCACTCTGTTGCACCGCTCCGCCGCAGGCGTCACGCTCACCCCGGCTGGGGCGGCGCTGCTGGACGAGGCACGTACCCTGCTCGACCAGGCCGACCGGGTACGCGTACGCGTGGCCGTGGCGGCCGGCGCCGCGACCATCACCGTCGGCATCCTGGGCGACAGCACCGACCAAGGCGCAATGCGGCTGGCCGCCGCGTACCGCCGGCGGCACCCGGGCATCGAGGTCCGCATCCGCGAGACCGACCTTGCCGATCCGACCTGCGGGCTGCGCGCCGGACTGGTCGACGTCGCCCTCACCCGGGGACCATTCGACGAGACCGGCCTGACGGTGCACGAGCTACGCGCCGACCCGGTGGGCGCGGTGCTGCGCGTCGACGATCCGCTGGCCCGTCGCGACCACCTGAAACTGGCCGACCTGGCCGACCGGCGCTGGTTCCAGTTCCCGGACGGCACCGACCCGATCTGGCAGTCGTACTGGAACGGCGGCGAGCCTCGCGAGGGTCCGGTGGTGAGCGCCGTCCAGGAGTGTCTCCAGGCCGTGCTCTGGAACGGCACGGTCGGGCTGACCCCGCTCGGCCACGACCAACCCGAGGAGCTGGCCGCGGTACCGCTGACCGACATGGCGCCGAGCCGCGTGGTGGCAGCGTGGAACGAGGGCGACGCGAACCCGCTGCTCCAGTCGTTCGTCCAGATCGCGACGGCCGCCTACCGCGACTGAGTGCCTCACGGCCGGCACCGAGTACGATCAGCCGACGTCACCCGCGTCGTCCTCGACACCGCTCGGGTGAGGGCGTGCGCGATCGCGTTCATGCCGCTGGTCACGGAGGCCTCCGTCGGCAGAGTCAGGGTGAAGCAGCGTTGAGGCGTCGGGGCGTTCACGAGTTGGGGCTGACGTGCGATGCGACGGCCCTTTGAAAAGAGTCTCTCCCGTGGGAGATGATCCTTCCCCGGTTGCGGGACAGGAACCGGCCGTGATCGGAACCAACGGCTCCCGCCCCATCTGGCCGGTCAGGCGCCGTCGCTCGCCAAGCTGAGCACCCAGCAGCTCCGTGATCAGCCCGGGAGCAGAACTGCGTCGTTACGGGAAGGCCGCCGACGGAGAAGGGCGTCGGTCAGCCGCTGCTCGTGCAGGATCGCCGTACGCAGATGCCGAGCTTCACGCGGCAAGTCCCTTGCGGATGTGGTCGAGCATGAACGCCGAGGATTCCCGGGCGCGTTCCTCCCAGGCGAAGACGCAGGCGGTGGCGACCCCGTCGAAGTTCAGCTCGCGCAGGGTGCCGAAGAAGGCGTCCCAGTCGACCTCGCCCTGTCCGATGTCCAGGTGCTGGTGGATGCGGGCGGTGGTGCCGGGCGGGTTGAGGATGTAGCGCAGGCCGCTGGAGCCCTTGTGGTTGAAGGAGTCCGCGATGTGTACGTGCTGCAGCTTGTCGCCCGCGTAGCGCATCATCGCCGCGATGTCCGCGCCGACGTCCGAGGCACCGGAGAGGTGGAAGGAGTGCGGGGCGCAGTAAAGGTAGTTCACCCAGGGCTTGTTGATGCCGCGGACCAGGTCCACGGCCGGGGTGTTCTCCTCGCAGAAGTCGTCCGGGTGCGCCTCCAGGTTCAGCGCGATGCCCTCCCGCTCGAAGAACGGCAGCAACTCCTCCAGTGAGCGCCAGAACGCCGCCTCGCTCTCGGCCGCGCGCTCGGGGCGGCCGTTGAACTCCGAGTTCATCAGCGGACATTCGAGGTCCGCGGCGATCTCGATCATCCGCTTCCAGTACCGGACGGCGGCCTGCCGCTCGGTCTCGTCCGGCGAGGACCACTTGTAGAGCGGGAGTACGGAGGACAGCTGCACGCCGTGCGTACGCAGGGAGTTCTTGAGCTCCGCCACCCGCTCGTCGTCCGCCCTGGGATGCAGGAAGAACGGCATGAAGTCCTCGCGTGGCGACAACTCGATGTATTCGTAGCCGAGTTCGGCGACCGTGCGCACCATCTCGTCGATGGGCAGGGCGCGGAACATGTACGGGTCGAGGGCGATCTTCACGCGACACCTCCTGCGGTGGCCCTGCCCGCGTAGAACGCGGGTCGGGGCTTCATGTCGACGGTCACGACCAGGCTGTCCGACTCCAGGGACCGGACGGCCGCGTCGGTGATGACGGTGGCCGCGTAGCCATCCCAGGCGGACGGTCCGGTAGGCTCCTCGCCGGCCGCGATGCCCGCGATCCACTCGCGGAACTCGGTGTCGAAGGCGTCCGTGAACCGGTCCTTCCAGTCCCGCAGCACCGCCGAGCCGCTCACCCCCTCGGTGCGCACGGCGACCGCGGCCGGGTCGGGCAGCCGCACCAGGCCCGTCTCGCCGACGGTCTCGCACTGGATGTCGTATCCGTACTGGCAGTTGACGAAGACCTCCAGGTCGATGCGGACCCCGTTCGCGGTCTCGAAGAGCATGATCTGCGGGTCCGACAGATGCGGGAAACGGTTGGTCGTGGCACGTGGCTTCAGCACCTGCGCGGAGACGATCTCGTCGTCGAGGAGCCAGCGCAGTACGTCGATCTCGTGGACCGCCGTGTCCTGTGCGGCCATCCGGGAGGTGTACGA
Organism: Streptomyces sp. 2A115; assembly: GCF_052245575.1. NCBI lineage: Bacteria > Bacillati > Actinomycetota > Actinomycetes > Kitasatosporales > Streptomycetaceae > Streptomyces > Streptomyces sp. 2A115. The sequence goes on from NZ_JBQQCG010000002.1 coordinate 326,417, forward strand.
CTCCGGGACGGTCGGGTTGCGGTGCGCGCAGTGCACGATCAGCGGGGCGCCGATATCGCCGGAGGCCAGCACCTGCTTCAGCTGGCGGTAGCCCGCGTCGTAGCGGCGCATGAAGCCGACCTGGACCAGGCGGCGGCCGTGCGCGCGCTCGGCCTCCACGATGCGGAGACAGTCCTCGGGCGTCGTCGCCAGGGGCTTCTCGCAGAACACCGGCTTTCCGGCGGCGATCGCGTTCAGTACGTGCTCGGCATGGGTGGGGCCCCAGGACGTGACGAGCACCGCGTCTACGTCCTCCGCCGCGATCAGATCGGCGCCGTCCGCGAGTACCCGGGCGCCGACGCGGGCCGCCGCCTCCTCGGCGCGCGCGGTGTTGATGTCGGTGACGGCGGTGACCTTGGCTCCGGTGACGGTGTCGGTGAGCCGGCGGATGTGTTCCTGGCCGATCCAGCCGGCGCCGATGACCCCTACGCGCACAGTCATTGGGTTTCCTTTCTACGGCTCCCGGTTTCCGTGCCATCGCCGGCCCGGGAGCGTGGGGACATGGGGGAGCGTTCAGGAGTAGCGGGCCCGGAGTTCCGTCTCGAGGTTCTCCAGCGTGCGGCCGCGCGTCTCGGGGACGTACAGCTTCACGAAGGTGATCGAGAGGACGCCCGCCGCCACGAAGAGGAAGAACGTGGCGGAGATACCGATCCCGTCGACCAGCGAGGGGAAGACCAGCCCGATCGCGAAGTTGGTCAGCCACAGCACCACCGCCGCGACGCCCATCCCGAAGGCACGCATCCGCATCGGGAAGATCTCCGACAGCATGAGCCAGGTGACCGGCGAGATCGCGCCCTGCTGGAAGGCGAGGAAGGTGACGGTCATGGCGAGTACGGCGTAGGCGCGGCCGTCGCCCGAGGGCAGCGCCAGCGAGAAGATGCCGATCATCAACAGGGCGCTGGTGGTACCGATCTGACCGGTCATCAGCATCGGTCGGCGGTTGACCCGGCCGAGCAGCCAGATACCGACGAAGGTGGCGAGGACCGAGATCACACCGTTCGCGATGTTCGCCGTCAGCGCGCTGTCCGCGGCGAACCCGGCGTCGGTGAGGATCTGCGTGCCGTAGTACATGATCGTGTTGACGCCGGTGATCTGCTGCACGATCGCGATGCCGAAGCCGATGAACATCAGCCTGCGCACCCATGGCGTGGACCTCATGTCGTGCCAGCCGCCGAGCTTCGCCTGATCGTCCTTGACGGCGAGCGCGGAGACCTCGCTCAGCTCGGCCTCGGCCCGCTGCTGGGACCTGACCTGCTTCAGCACCTCGAAGGCCTCGTTGAACCGGCCCTTGGAGGCCAGCCAGCGAGGGCTCTCCGGCATCACCAGCATGCCGAACCACAGGACGACGGCCGGGATGGTCGCGATGACCAGCATGTAGCGCCAGACGCCGCCGGACTCGCCGCCCACGTCGGCGATGATCGCGTTGGAGGTGAAGGCCAGCAACTGTCCGCTGACGATCATGAGTTCGTTGCGGGTGACCAGCGCGCCGCGCCGCTCGGCGGGCGAGATCTCCGCGAGGTAGACGGGCACGGTCACCGAAGCGCCGCCGACCGCGAGGCCGAGCACGAACCGCGCCACCACCATCACCGCGGTGGTCGGGGCGAGCGTGCAGCCGAGAGCGCCGATGAAGAACAGCACCGCCAGCAGCAGGATGTTGCGCCGCCTGCCGCGGGCGTCCGAGAGGCGGCCGCCGACGACCGCGCCGAGCGCGGCGCCGAGCAGCAGGGAGCTGGTGACCATCCCCTCCGTGAAGGGGGTCAGGCCCAGGTCGTCGGTCATGTACGGCAGCGCGCCGTTGATGACCCCGGTGTCGTAGCCGAAGAGCAGACCGCCGAAGGTGGCGATGATCGTGATGAGCCGCAGCCGCCGCGAGACCGCCGGAGGCGCGTCGTCGATCAGCGTGGATGGAGCGGTGCGTGGCTGTGCCGCGTCGTCCCTGACGTCCATGGCCGCCTCCTACCGGTGGTTGTGGGGGCGTCGGGTCCCGGAGAGGCCGCAGCCGGCCAGGTGCTCACGCGTCCGTACGGCGATGGGGAGCGGCACGTCGGGAGCGCACGGGTACAGGTCCTGCTCGACGATCACGAACAACTCGGCTTCGAGGCGGGCGAGTTCGTCGACCACGGAGGCGGGGTCGGGCACCCCGGCGGGAGGTGTCACGCACACGCCGCGCTTGACGGCCTCGCCGAACGACAGGTTCTCGGCGGCGACCTGGGCCAGCACCATCGGGTCCATCTGCTTGATGTGGACGTATCCGACGCGCTCGCCGAACCGGCGGATCAGATCGAGGTTGTCACCGCCGCCGTACGCGACATGTCCCGTGTCCAGGCAGAGGTTCGTGTAGCGGCTGTCCGACTCGTTGAGCAGCCGCTCGATCTCCGGCTGCGTCTGGATGTGGCTGTCGGCGTGCGGGTGGAGGACGAGCCGTACGTCGTACTCGTCGAGCAGCAGCTTCCCGAGGCGGTCGGCGGCCTGTCCGAAGCCCGCCCACTGCGGGGCGGTCAGCTCAGGAGACTCGGTGAACGCGCCGGTCTTCTCGTCCCGGTACATGGGCGGGATGAGAACGAGATGGTGGGCGCCCGCGGCGGCGGTCAGCTCGGCGACCTGCCGGACATGCGCGAGCATCCCGTCCCAGGCCTCGGGACGGTGCAGCGCGCCGAAGGCGGTGCCGCCGGAGACCTTCAGGCCGCGTACGGCCAACTCCTCGGCCAGTACGGACGGTTCGGTGGGGAGATAGCCGTACGGTCCGAGTTCCAGCCACTCATAGCCGGCCTGCGCGAGCTCGTCGAGGAAGCGGGTGTACGGCACCTGGTGCTCGTCCTCGGGGAACCAGATGCCCCAGGAATCGGGGGCCGAGCCCAGGCACAGGTTGCCAGCGACGGTGCGGAGTGGGGATGGCGCCATTGCCATGGTCAAAATCCTTCGAAGACGGGGACGGAGATGCCCTTTGCCGGCGGAGTTCTTCTGCGTGGGGTGGGGGCTGTTACTGCCTTTGCGGGGGTTCAGCTGGAGGTCGATAAGTTGAAGTGGCAGCCGTGCGGGATGAGAACGGCATCATCGGAGCGGACCTCGGCGAGGACGTCGATGGGACGGTTCTGCGTGCCGTACACGCGTTGGTGGGCGAAGCCGTCGTGCGCGTTCTCGTTCGGAGTGGCGATGTCGAAGTAGGGCGGAGCCGTCGGCAGGTGGTACTTGCTCACAGCAGGCTCACCGCCCGGTCCACGGCGCCGGCCACGTCACCGTCCGAGGGGTAGAGCAGGGAGCGGCCGACGACCAGCCCCTGCGCGGTGGGCTGCTTGAGGGCCTTGGCCCAGGATGCGAACGCCGCCGCCGGGTCCTTCACTTCGCCGCCGAGGAGCAGCGCCGGCAGGGTCGAGGAGGCGAGAACTCGCTCCATGTCGTTGACGACCGGCAGCTTGAGCCAGGTGTAGGCGGTGCGCCGGCCGAGGCCTGAGGCGATGGTGATGGACTTGATGACGGCGTCGGGGGAGAGGTCGTTGCGGATCTTCCCGTCCTGCCAGGAGGACAGGAATGGCTCGATCATCGCGATGAGCTGCCGGTCGTTCAGCTCGTCCACCGCCCGGGCGGTGTTCTCCAGGATCGACGGGGTCGCCGGGTCGTCGAGTGCGATGCGGGTGAGCATCTTGCCGCCGTCGAAGCCCATCGCGGCGATGGTCGCGGCGTCGTAGGCGGTGAACCGGTCGTCGATCTCGAAGACCGAGCCCGCGAGCCCGGCCCGGTTCATGGAGCCGAAGACGCTCTTGCCGTCGAGGACGCCCAGCAGGAGCAGGTCTTCGAGGATGTCGGCGGTGGCGAGGACGCCGGTGACGCCCGGGCGCTCCAGCGCGGTGCACATGCGGTCGAGCAGCTCGAAGCGGTCGGCCATCGCGGAGGAGTCGGAGCCCACCGTGTTGGCGCCGCGCGCCGGGTGGTCGGCGGCGATGATCATCGCCTTGCCGTGTTCGCCGAGGGGCGACGTCGCCCTGATCCGCCGGGCAGCCGCCGTCGCGATGGCACCGGGGTCCGTGACCCTGGTGCCCACGATCCGGCTCACCTTGTCAGACTGCACGTCGCACCTCTCGCTTCGGGGCAGATTCGTCGTCGTGGGGCGGGCGGCCCACGGCCTCGCGGAGCTTGGCCTCGACCTCGACCTCGGCCTCGGCCTCGGTCGGCATCGCGTTGGAGCACGCCAGCAGTCCCGCGACCAGAGCACCGGCCGCGTGGGCGAAGGACACCGTGCGGCGGGTGTCCCAGCCGGACAGGGGTCCGCGCCGGTCTTGGTGATCATGGCCGAGCTGTGTCCGTGGCGGGCGGCGGCGACAGCGACGTTGGTCGGACTGCCACCCAGGTACTTGCCCGAACGAGGTGACGTCCGCCAGGCCCACGCCTGTCTGGAGCGGATAGATGTCCACTCCCACGCGGCCCAGGGTCAGCACTTCGAACGGCATCACGCTGGTTTTCCCTTCACTCCGGAGATCCAGGAGACGACAGAAGAACTGTTACGAACCGATGATCGCTGTTGCGCTCTACTAGCGCGCTCTAGTGCGAGTACGATGACCCCTGTCCAAATGTCATGTCAATAGGTTGTTGCCGAAAGATTTCCTGGCCGTCCGTTGGGCCGGGGCAGGCGCGGGAGGACGGGTTCACAGGTGGATGTGTCGGGCAAGCAGCGGCCCACCATGGCGGATGTGGCCGCACGGGCAGGGGTGTCCCGGGCTCTGGTGTCGATCATCTTCCGGAACAAACCGGGAGCGAGCCAGGACACCCGGGACCGGGTACTGCGCGTCGCAGCCGAGATCGGCTACAGCCCCGACAGCGCGGCCAGACTTCTCGCCCGCGGACGCAGCCGCACGCTCGGCGTGATGCTCACCGTGCACCAGACCTTTCAGGCGGACCTCGTCGAGGGCATCTACCCGGAGGCCGAGCGCCTCGGCTACGAGGTCCTGCTCTCCGCCAACGCCCCCGGCCGCGACGAGGCCAAGTCGATCGAGGCATTGCTCAGCCACCGCTGCGGGGCGCTGATCCTGCTGGGCCCGGGATCCGACGCCGCCGAGCTGGACGCCCTCGGGCACCGCACGGTCGCCGTCTCGGTGGGCCGCCGGGTGACGGGCGCCTACGTCGACAGTGTCCACTCGGCCGAGAACAAGGGCGTACGACAGGCCATGGACCACCTCGTCGAACTGGGCCACCGGCGCATCGTGCACATCGACGGTGGCCGGCAGCCCGGGTCGGTGGAGCGTCGCCGCGCCTACCGCGACGCGATGCGCCGGCACGGCCTCGCCGACGAGATCCGGGTGATCCCGGGCGCCCACGACGAGGACGCCGGCATCGAGGCGGGCCGTCTGCTGCTCGCCGAGTGCGACCGGGGGCTGCCTCCGCCCACGGCGGTCCTCGCGGGCAACGACCGTTGCGCGATGGGCCTGTTGATGACCTTCACCCGGGCGGGCATCGACATCCCCGGCGAGGTGTCCGTCGTCGGCTACGACGACAGTCACCTCTCCCATGTGATGCCGATCGGCCTGACGACGGTCCGTCAGGACGCGGTACTCATCGCCGAGTACGCGGTGCGGTTCGCCGTGGAGCGCCTGGAGAACCCGGAGTTGGAGCCGCGGGAGGCGGTGTTGGATCCGAAACTGGTCGTACGAGGGACCAGTGGACCGCCAAGGGGCGAGTGATCGGGCTCGGACGTTCCCGGGAGCCCGGTCGGGCGGTGGCGGACTGCCTCAGGCCAGAGGCTTGCCCTCGCTGTATCGACGCAGCCCTTCGGGGCCCTCGACCACGGCCGCGGTGAGTTCCTCGACGCTGGTGTCCTCGCGGCGTACATCGAGGATCTTGCGACCGTGGTTCATCACGATGTGCCGGTCGCAGACCTGGAAGGCGTGGTGCAGGTTGTGCGTGACCAGCACCGAGCTGACGCCCTCCTGCTTGAGCTGCAGAAGGTAGTTGAGCAGCGCCTCGGTCGCGCGTACGGCCAGGGCGCTGGTCGGCTCGTCGAGGATCAGCAGACTGCGCTTGAAGTGCACCGCACGGGCGATCGCCACCGCCTGCTGCTGACCGCCGGAGAGCGAACCGACCAGCTGGTTGGGGCTCTTGATGCCCTCGATGGTGACCACACTGTCGAGGATCTGCGCGGCGATCTCGTCCATCTTCCGGAGCCTCATCAGCCCGATCGGGTTGGTGATCTCGCGGCCCATGAAGATGTTGCGGGTGATCGTCATCGACGGCACCAGGGCGGAGTCCTGGAAGATCGTTTCGACGCCGCGCTTCTCGGTCTCCTGGCGGTTGATCGTGCCCAGCTTCTCGCCGCGCCAGCGGTACTCGCCCTCCTCGGCGAGCACGACCCCGGACATGGTCTTGACCAGCGTCGACTTGCCGGCGCCGTTGTCACCGAGCAGCCCGACGACCTCGCCCTGGTGGATGGTGAAGCTGACGTCGTCGAGGACGGTGTTCGGGCCGTACCGCTTGGTGATGCCGGACAGTTCCAGCAGGACCTCGCCGGTGCGCTCGTTGGTGGCGGTGGGGGACATGGCGGTTGCTCCGTTTCCGGCGGGCTGGGCGGCGGGCGGGGCGGCGCTCATTCCGCCTTCCCCTCGAACATGCGGTTGAAGATGGCCGCGCCGACGATGATCAGGCCCACGAAGAGGTCCAGGTAGAAGCCCGGGGCGCCGCCGAGGAGCAGGATGTCCTGCACGGTGAGGATGAGGGCCGCACCGAGGACCATGCCGAGCACGCTGCCGCGTCCGCCGGACAGGGCGACGCCGCCGACGACGGCCGCCGCGATCGCCCGCAGCTCCAGACCGCGGCCGGAGCCGGGCTGCACGGAACCGGTACGGACGGCGGTGAGGATGGCGGCGAGAGCCACGCAGAAGCCGAGGATGCCGAACGCGATGAGCTTGACCCGGACCGGGTTGATGGAGATGGCGCGGGCGGCGGCGGGATTGCCGCCGACGGCGAAGATGTGGTTGCCCACGCGGTGGCGGTGGATCAGGAGCCAGAAGACGACTCCCAGGCCGAGCATCCACAGCACCTGGCCGCGGAAGAAGCCGAGGTCGCCGGTGAAGACCTGTTTCATCGTCTCGCTCGGCACCATCAGGGTGGCCGTGGTGCCGTTGTAGAAGAGCGCGGCGCCTTCCCAGAACATCATCATGCCGAGCGTCACGATGAACGAGGGAATCTTGGCCTTGGTGGTGAGGATGCCGTTGACCAGCGCGATCGAGACACCGGTGAGCATGGCCATGCCCGTGGCCATCCAAGGGCTCGAGCCGTCGGCATACCACCGGGTGAACACCAGCGCGCAGAAGGTGAAGTTGGCGCCCAGCGAGAGGTCGAACTCGCCGGCGATGATGAGGATTCCGGCTCCGATGGCCAGGATCGCCAGTACCGGGATGCTCTGGCTGAGGACGTTGAAGTTGGCCTTCTCCAGGTAGGGAAAGGCGTTCGGGTCGATCAGGTAGTAGGTGATGCAGCCGATCTGCATCAGGACGAAGATGATGCCGATCTCCAGCGCGCCGCGCCCACGCAGCTGGCGCAGCCGCTCGGCCAGCCGGCCTGCGGCGGTGGCCGGCGCCGAGTCCGCCAGTGTGTGCTTGTGGACAGTGGCGCCGCCCGCGGCCGCGTCGTCCTCCACGGCGACTGCGGCGCCTTCCGTCGTGGCGCTCTCGGCGGTCACCTGACCGCTCCGCTCACTCATGGTCGTACTGCCTTTCTTCGGTGGGGCGGGACGGCCCGCAGTCGGCGGGCCGCCCCGAACCGGTCATCGGTGGACGCAATATGACGGAGCGTCAGCGAACCTTGCCCGCAAGCTTTTCGGCGACACCGACGTTGTCCTTGTCGACCAGACCGCTGCCACCGGAGTTGATGCTGGCCGGGCTGAGACCGAAGTCCAGGAGCATGCCCAGCTGCATGACCGTCTGGAATCCCTGGACGTAACCCTGCTGGTCGGCCGCGGCCGTGATGGCGCCGGACTTGATGCCGGAGATGATCTGCGGAGCCAGGTCGAAGCCCACGACGGGAACCTTCGCACCGGAGTCCTCCATGGCCTTGACCACGTTGCGGTGCGGGGTCCCGCCGAGGGGGACGATGGCAGCGGTGTCCTTGTGGCCGAGCAGGTACTGCGTGATCTTGTCCAGTGCCGCGGAGTCCTCGATGCCCGTACCGAGAAGCTCGGTCTTCGCACCCACCTCGTCCAGCGCGCGCTTCACACCGGCGTGGCGCTGCACCGCGTAGACCTGGTCCGGGAACTCGACAGGCGTGAGGACGGTGTCGTCCTTGCCGATGTCGGGGTTGTCGGCGAGGAGGCGTTGGCCGAGCAGGAAGCCGACCTGCTCGAAGTCCTGCCCGACGAAGCCGAGGACGCAGTCACCGGCCTTGCCCGCCTGGGTGATGTTGTAGGTCATCACGGGGATGCCGGCCTTCTTGGCGGCGCAGACGTTCTCGGTGTACTTGTTCGGGTCGTCGAGTACGACGGCCAGCGCGGCCGGCTTGTCGGCGACGGCGCTGCCGATCAGGTCGTTGTACTTGCTCTGGTCGCCCGAACTGGTCTGCATGTTCAGGTCGATGTGGAGCAGATGCGCGGCATCCTTGGCGCCCTGCGCGATGGTGGTCCAGAACGGGTCGCCGGGGTCCTGGGCCAGCAGAAACGTGAGCTTGCGGTCCTTGGCCTCACTACCGAGGCCGGACTTCAGCGAGGTCCCCTTCGAGGATCCCGAGGACGAGTCGTCGGTGCTGTTGGAGCAGCCGACCGCGACCAGAGCCAGGGCGGGGACGAGAGCGAGGGCGCGCCAGCCGGTGACCCGGCGGGCTCTTCGGGGCGAAGGCGTTGCATGCGGCACGGTCTTACCTCTCCTTCGAGGGCACCGCGGACCCGCATCAAGGCATGCGGGATCGGCCGAGGAGTCCTCGAGCGGTGTGGGACGGATGAGGCCTGGGGCCTCCGATCGGCGCGGGCGGCCGACCTCGTGGCGCAGATGTAACGCCCGCATGACGGGAGGTGTCAATAGAATGTCCAGACATCATCTTCGGTCCGAGGCCAATGCAATGCCGAACGTGCACGGGCACGACCTGCTGAGAGCGCATGGGAATCCCTTCCTCGAGAGCCAAGGGAAGCGCTGTTTCTGCAGGTCAATGGCTGTCTATCCTCGGGAGATAGTTGCATCTCGCACTCTTTTGGCAGTTGATCTGGAGCGCTCTAGAAAATCCACGAAATCCCGCAAGTAGAGCGCTCTACCATGCCTCTTGACTTGGTCGCCTAGAGCGCTCTACCTTCCAGTAGTGACGGAATCGTGTAGAGCGCTCTAGCTTCCTCCTTGCGACCGCCCGCGGCGTCGCGACGGTGGATGCGTGCTGTTGCCCTGCCGTGCATGCCGGGCCCGCCGACGACGCGACCGGCATGAGGTCGCCCGTGAGGAGCCCGAACGTCTCAATCCCAGGGGCTTGGCGCGCGACCTGCGTACGGACGTTCCGGACGGCTCACTCCTGGTGTCCGACTTCGGCACGGTTGCCGAATGCGTGAGAGGCCAGGCCCATGGGTCGGGGCGAGGCACACAGGAGAGTTCAACTCACCCCGGCCACCCAACTTTTTCTCCGCACACAGCAGCAGCGGCTCCGCAGAGGGC